>CALHAX010000013.1 GCA_937931785.1 uncultured Hyphomicrobiaceae bacterium
GTGAATGTACCGTCGAAGCATTTTGCCCCGCTCTCGATTATGATGGCTCGATCCGCGACCAACTTGGCAAAATGCAGATTTTGCTCTGAGATCAGGACCGTCAATCCTTCATTCTTGATCTTCAGAATGGTCTTCGCCATCTGTTCGGCGATGACGGGCGCAATCCCCTCTGAAGGCTCGTCGAGGAGCAAGAACATCGGATTGCCCATGAGCGTTCGTGCGATCGTCAGCATCTGTTGTTCACCACCCGACAAGGCCTTGCCACGATTGCTCTGCCGTTCCTTCAGATTGGGGAAAAGATCGAAAAGGATATCGATCGTCCATGAAGGATAGCCATCACGTGGTGTCTGACGGCCAACTTCAAGGTTTTCGAGGATCGTGAGATCGGTAAAGATGCGCCGTTCTTCAGGAACGTACCCAAGTCCAAGTTTTGCAACATGATGAGGTGCCTTCCCCACGATATTTTGTCCGGCGAACCGAACATGACCGCTCGCAGGGCGGACAAGTTGCATGATCGATTTTAAGGTCGTTGTCTTGCCCGCACCGTTGCGCCCGAGAAGCGCGACAACGTCTCCAGCAGCCACCTCAAATTCGACATCACGCAGGATATGGGCTTTGCCGTAGAAACTGTTGACCCCACCGATATCAAGCATTTTGCTGTCCTTGCTTAGCGAACACGGCGCCGCCGCCAAGATAAACTTCCCGAACTTGTGCGTCGTCGCGAATCTCCTGTGCTGTTCCCTCGGCAATGAGTACACCGCGATTGAGCACCATGATCCGATGGGCATGGCCAAAAACCACATCCATATCATGCTCGGTAAACAATACGCTCAGCCCACGTTCTTCCACGATATCTGCGGTGAGTTGCATGAGTGCAATACGTTCTTTCGGTGCCATTCCAGCGGTTGGTTCATCCATCAAAAGAAGCTTCGGATTGTTCGCCAGTGCAATGGCAAGCTCCAGGCGTTTCACGTCTCCATATGCAAGCACGGCAGCCGCGCGATTTTCCTGCCCTGTCATACCGACGAGGTCGAGCAATCGCCGGGCTTCATCGACGTAAAGGCTTCGTGCTCTCGGGCGAAAGCTAAACGTTTTGCGGTTGTGGGAGATGAGAGCCATTTGAACATTCTCAATCACCGTCATCGATGGGTATGTCGCAGTGATCTGGAATGTCCGTCCTACGCCTCGACGCCATATGGTGCGCGGAGCAAGACCAATGATATTTTCTCCATCCAGGAGAACGCGTCCAGAATTCGGCTGCAACTGTCCCATCAACATGTTGAAGCAGGTCGACTTACCCGCACCGTTCGGGCCGATTAATGCAAGGAGTTCGCCCCCCCCAACATTGAATGTGACATCGCTGACGGCGTGAATGCCACCGAAGGATTTGGAAAGGCCGATCACTTCCAGAACTGCGGGGGATCTCATGACGGATCCCCCGTAATGCGATGTGTCTCTACGTCGCGCGTTCTGAACCGCCTAAAGATACGTTGACTGAGGCCGGCAATACCGTCCGGAGCGAGGATAACGATTGCAATAATGAGAAGGCCAAGCGCAAGACGCCAGTATTCGAAACGGGACAGATAGTCCTGCAAGACGGTCATAACGCTTGCCCCAGCAAGTGGGCCAGACAGTGTTTTAACACCACCAAAGAACACCATGATCAACGCGTCAAAGGACTTCGCAATTTCAAGCTCGGTTGGGAACACGCTTCCCTTGGAGAAGACAAACAAACCGCCAGCCAGCCCCGCCATGGCACCTGCAAATACCATTGAACCCCATTGGACCCCTTTCGTATTGATGCCTGTCGCTTCGGCCCGCAACCCAGAATCGCGGCTGGCGCGCAATGCATAACCGAACGGCGAGTGAGCGCCATGCCGCAGCAAGACCATCCCTCCACCCGCTATGACTAACGTCAGATAGTAGAAGGCAAACGATTCTGAGGCCCAACTAGATGGCCAGATGCTCACGACCCCATCATCGCCACCGGTAAACTCAGCCCATTGGAAAACGATGGACCAAACGAGTTGGGCAAAAGCCAGCGTGAGCATCGCGAAATAAACGCCGGTGAGACGGATACAAAACCAACCGATAATGGCAGCCAGACAACCGGCTGCCATCGGTGCAAAAAGGAGCGCAAGCTCCATTGGTGTTCCGGTGTAGTGTACGAGTAGAGCTGCTGCGTAAGCTCCTCCGCCAAAAAATGCAGCATGGCCGAAAGACACAAGGCCGCCAAGAGAGAGCATAAAGTGCAGGCTTGCGGCAAACAGACAGACGATGAAGATATCGATCATCAAGACGAGACCGAATTGCACGCTGAAAAACGGAAACGCAACCAGAAACGCCAGCAGTAGCCCAGCGATGATCCTGCCGTTTTTCCCTAACGGGCAAATGGGGTGCTCTGGCTCGCCAACCTGGCCGTGTTCTCCGGGCGCTTCCTCTCGTCCGAGAAGGCCATAGGGGCGGATCATCAAAACAGCAGCCATGACGACGAACATCAAAACCAGTGTGCTTTCAGGAAGGAACCGCACGCCGAAGACGCCAAGTACGGAGATGAGTACGGATGCGATGAACGCTCCTGGTAATGATCCCATACCACCGATCACAACGACGACGAAGATGGCCGCGAGGATGTTAAAATCCATCAGCAGGTCCGCGCCACCTTTAGGTAACTGCAAGGCACCTCCCAGTCCCGCGAGCATCGACCCAAGGAAGAAAACTCCCGTGAAGAGCCAGGCTTGATTGACACCAAGCGCACCAACCATTTCGCGATCCTGTGTCGCTGCACGGACCAGAACGCCGACTCGTGTTCGCGTGATCAGGTACCAGAGACCAAGGAGAATGAATGGTGTGATTGCAATCAAAGCCAGGTCGTACTGTGGGATCGGTTCACCAAAAATGCGTACGATCCCTTTTAATCCGGGTGCGCGTGGACCAAGCAGATCTTCCGGTCCCCAGACAATAAGAGCAAGATCTTGTATAACGAGGACAACGCCAAACGTGGCGACAAGTTGAAAAAGCTCTGGCGCCTTGTAGACGTGTCGCAATACCAGGAGTTCAACAATGACGCCGATGAATCCAACTGCGATGGCGGCAAGAAATGTCGCTCCCCAGAACCCCACAACACCTGTCCAGATTTGCAGTAACGAATAGCCGATATAGGCCCCGAGCATGTAAAATGAACCGTGCGAAAAATTGACGATCCGTGTGACACCAAAAATCAGTGAGAGCCCGGATGCCACAAGAAACAACGCTGAGGCGTTGGCCAGTCCCGCCAGAAGTTGAGCAAAGAGCAGCTCCATCGGAATGCCAATCGTATGTTTCGTTGTGGGGCGATAAGAAACCCGGAGACCGCATCAGCCACCGGGCTCAAGCTCACTCTACATCAGTCAGTGGCTGGACGCAGTTTTCTCACGTCTTCATCTGATGGAAGATAATCTTCACCCTTCTCATACGTCCAATCGACCATGACCCCTTTGCCATCCCTTACGGCAGTCGTTCCAACGTAGGCGCCCATCGTGGATTGGTGATCAATGGCTCGATACGTAATGGATCCGACAGGTGTGTCGTGGCTGAGGCCCTTAAACGCATCGACCATTTTTTCAGTATCGGTCGAACCGGCCTTCGCCATTGCCGCGGCAATAGAAAGAACGGTGTTGTAGCCGACCAACGAACCATTTCGAGGATAGTCGTTGAAACGTTTCCGATAGGCCGCGACAAACGCACTGTGGCTTTCAGTCTTGATGTCGTACCAGGGATATCCCGTAACAATCCATCCTTCAGGTGCTTCGTCCTTGAGGCCGTCAATGTACTCCGGTTCCCCAGTCAACAGACCCATGACGGTTTTGCCATCGAACGTCCCGCGTGTTGTACCTTCGCGCACGAACTTCGCCAGATCGGGGCCGAAAGTCACATTGTAGATGGCATCGACCTTCGCCGCCTGAATGGCTTGAACCTCGGCCGCAGCATCAATCTTGAACAGTGCGGGCCATTGTTCAGCGACAAACTCCACGTCCGGGTTGAGTTGTTTCAGAACTTGCTTGAATGCCGCTACAGCGTCTTTTCCGTAGGCATAGTTCGGTGCGATGGTGGCCCAGCGTTTCGCACCCGTCGCAGCAGCGCGTTTGGCTAACATTGCTGCCTGCATGTGCGTGGATGGGCGAAGACGAAATGTATAGCGGTTGCCCTTGGCCCATACCAAAGCGTCAGCCAACGGTTCGGCTGCTAAGTAGAGTTTTTTCTTTTGTCCCGCATAGGACGAAACGGCCAAACCAACATGCGAGAACAAATTGCCAAAGATCATGGCAACGCCGTCTCGATTGAACATTTCATCCGCGATCTTGACCGCTTCGCCTGGCTTACCCTGATCATCTCGAGAGATGACTTCCAGCTTTTTACCCAGAGCCCCGCCTTTGGCATTGATGTGTTCAACAGCGAGGTCAACCCCGTTCTTGTATGGCAGGGTAAAGGCTGGAAGCCTTTTGTAGCTGTTCATGTCACCGATCTTGATCGTATCGGCTGCTGACGCAGCAATCGAACCGAGGCCGATAGCAAGGGCTGCAGTAGCACTCGTCAGGAATCGTAGTTTTATCACTTTTACTTCTCCCAATATGTTCGCTTTCACGAGTTTCACAGCCTGTGGCTTGGCGTCCACATGTCATTCCATTAACACACGTCATCACCGCTGACTGCGTCAGTGGTCCACAAAGCGCCACCCCGGTGAATGGGTTGACCGCTATAAGTGACGACAACATCTACCTGATCACCTTCGATCAAGGCGCGTTACGTGTGATCGAACAATACCGTTATCAGGTTTTCCGGATCAACGTGACGGATGTCAAAGCATGTAGTGACATCGACACACTCTGCGATCGCAATGAGTATCGACGTCGACCAGATGATATAATCAACGATAATGTTCTTGATCGGGAAGTGAAACAAACCTGATCGTCGCACGTGGTGCGAGTGCTATTGCAGGCGTGGCGGACAGTCGCAAAAGATCATTGATCTACGGAGAACGTAGCACATGTTACACAGGGAATTCGTTTTACTTGCGATATACGATCCGTCAGCCAGTGTGCGTGCAGCCAATGCGATTGCAACGCGGAGTATGTAAGAGACGCTGGTGCAGTGCCTTCAAAAAGTCAGAGCACTGCTACGACCAGAATCTCTGCCCGCGCGTTCAATCCGACAGGAAGGAAATTGCACGGGCACATTTTCGAACGCATAAAAAAACGGGAGCGCATCAATGATGCACACCCGTTCCTCAAACTCGAACTGATGAAGTCAGTGATCCGTTCGTTTCACAGACCTCTGATAAGGTTGCTGACAGCAAGAATGCCGTAAGCGACAAGCAGAAGCGTAATGGTTGGGACGCTGCTGATGATCGGAATGTCTGCGCCAAAGAACTGGATGGCAACAACAGCCAATGCCAGGATGAACGAGATCATGAATACGAGCAGATTTGGAGCGCTAAGTCTCATTGGAATTTTCCTCTGTGCCGCACAGGTTATATTGGACTTATGCACGCCGGACTGCCCCTGACAGCCGACAAACACTGCACGCATAAGTAAGGGCCACCTAAGCCGATTCGTGTTTGAACGGCGAGATCGCGCACAAGTTATCCACCGAGACGACAAGGGTTGCCACAATGGTGGCATCGTCGATGTGTCGTTCCTGTAACAGTGAACTTGCGTGCCTTGAACGCCCTTAAGCGCGTCTGATTCAAATGCACTCATGATGCGACGGTCCAGGTCGGTCCAATAGCATCCCGGCGCCGCTACTTCGCAGAAGCCTTAAGCCTCACACACCTTAATGAATCCAATTGGCTCTGAAGGCATGGAATTGATTTTGCCCTCCACCCATTTCAGGACGGAGGGCGGCAGAATCATTGGAGAGGGTTTTGTTGCAGTTTCAGGAAGCGCTCAATTTCTTGAATGCGTTCGACGTCAGATCCAAGTGCTCGATTCAACTGATCTGAGAAGCCGCCCGTTGACTGTATGTGCCCTTCGAACTCCACGGGTTGCAATTCACCCGAAGCCGTTTTGATGTGAACCAACTGCTCCACAAATGAACCGTTTTCGAGCGTCACGACAATTTTTAAATCCAATGGCGGTTGATCGGCGGGCACGTTGGCCATCAATAATCCATTGTCGGCTTTCTGCACCCAATCCGGCAGTGGCTTGCCGTCTGGACGGGTAACGTCATAACGAGTCGCAGATTTATCCATACCCATGTCGATCGTATTCGTAATCTCCACGAACAGTTGTCCTTGCCTCATCAAAGTGTCGATAACGATTTTTGGCGCAGCCACTGATCCTTCTGACCCAGAAACTCCGGAGACGTCCGATTTCAAAGAAAACCCGATAAGTCCTCCTGCCGCGAATGGATCGGTTGAATCTCCATATCGGTTCTGCAAATCAGAGAAGCGTTTTCCAAGCCAGTCCATATGGGTCACGCGACTGCCGATCGATCGATCAATACTTAAACTGTGGCCCCAGCCTCCGATACCTTTCACGGTATCCAATACAATAGGTTCCGCGCTGAGATCGTCATTTCCGTCGGCCGGGGTGCCATCGACAGGCGTTGTCATATCTCCCATACCCGGATCAAAATTGCGATCTGCAACCGGTATCACATCCAGCGCGACCGTTGCTGTCGCGGTCAATCCATCCGGATCTCTGACCGTGTAGATGAACGATGGCTTGCCATTATAATCCGGATCAGGCGTAAAGGTGAGCGTTCCATCGAGATTGAGTGCGATTTCGCCACCTTCAACCGTTACACTTGGCCCTCCTGCGACGACCGAAATGCCATCAATCGCTGTGATCGTAAGCAAATCGCCTTCTACGTCCGTATCATTGTCACGCGGGTCGAATGTAACCGGTACATCCTCAGGAGTGGTCACTTCATCATCAAATGCCACTGGCGCATCATTAATTCCACCAACTGTCAGATTGACAGTCGCAGTATCAAATCCACCCTCCCCATCTGAAACCTGATAGGTGAACGTATCAGTACCAATCTGACCGTTGCCGAGGCTTTCGAAGGCACCGTTTGGATTATAGTCATAGGTTCCGTCAGCATTCATCGTCAGAATCGCGCCGGACGGCAGAGAGGTCGGAACACCAGAATTGATTGGCGTGCCATTGACTTCGGTTACAACAATCCGATCGCCGTCAGGATCGACATCTGCACCGTTATCATTGTCAAGAAACACACTGCCGCTCAACGTGGAATCCTCATCTGTAATCAGATCATCATCCTGCGCATCAGGTGCCGGGTTGACTGCGGTGTATGTGAACGAGATGGTTGTCATGCCACCATCCGGATCCGTTGTTGTGATCGTCAGGGGATAAACACCGTCGCTGTTTGGGCCACCTTGTGAGGCGGAATGATCCAGCTTTCCAGAGATAATTCCTGTAACCGGGTCAAGCGTCAGGCCTGGTGGGAGATTATCCACCGTGAACGTCAATGATTTTCCTTCTGGATCGGACACAAGCGCGGAGACATCTATCGCGTTCGGTGTATCACTGTCATTCTGGGTCTGCGCCGGGATGGACGGATCACTGACCAAACCCATTGGAGCCGGATCAACCATGACCTGCACAGTCGCAGTATTCGTACCACCGTTCCCGTCATCAACGGTATAGGTGAACGTGTCTGTTCCCACGAAGCCCGCTACTGGTGTGTAAATCACCGTGCCGTCAGGATTGATCGAGACCATACTTCCATTGGCTGATGGACCGGCTTGCGTCACTGTCAATGAGTCGCCATCGGGATCGACGTCGTTACCGAGCACATTGATCGTAACAGGCACGCCGGGTAATGTTGAGGCACTGTCGTTGGTTGGATCCGGAACCGGATTATTCACCGTCCACGACAGCGGCGCGCTTGTGACGTTGCCATCCGGATCGGTTACCGTGATGATCACATCGTACGGACCATGTTCACTGGCGCCGGGATCAATGGTTCCACTGATCACACCTGTTGTTGGATCAATGCTCAACCCCTCTGGCAGGCCTACAGCCGTAAAGGTGAGTGGATCCCCGGTTGGATCGGAGAAGCTGGTGGAGACATCAACCGGAGCAATTGCCGCTCCATCGTTGTTCGTTGGTGAAACCGGTAGCTTCGCAACCTCGGGGGCACCGGGTACCGTACCGTCCACAACAACGGTGACCATCGCCGTATCCGTCGCTCCATCTGCATCGGTCACAGTGTAGCTGAATGTCTCCGTGCCTGAGAACCCGGTTGCTGGCGTGTAGGTCACCGTTCCATCAGGGTTCACCGTCACCGTACCGCCATTGTCCGGCATACCAACAGCTTCGACTGTCAGGTTATCACCATCTGGATCCGTGTCGTTTCCAAGTGGACTGAACGTCACTGGCGTCTCCAATGGCGTGGACATCGTGTCGCCAACTGCGACCGGAACCGGGTTGCCCACAATCCAGTCGAATGTGGTTGAAATCTGATTGCCATCCGGATCTGTCGCCGTAATGACCACAGGATATGGACCAGCCTGGCTCGCAGACGGATCAATCGTACCGCTGATGATACCTGTCACCGGATCGACTATCAGCCCGGCTGGAAGGCCTGTGCCAACAAACGTCAATGGATCACCGTTAGGATCAGTAAAGGCGCTGAACACATCAACGGGGGTAATAAGCTCACCATCTTCGTTCTGCTGCGCGGTCACGCCAGTTGTTGCTGGAACCTCCACACTTGTTACCCCAACTTCTACCGTCACGATCGCAGTATCGGTGCCACCGTTGCCATCACCGATGGTATAGGTGAACGTATCAATTCCTGTGAACCCTGAAGAAGGAGTATAATTCACTGTGCCATTAGCGTTGATCGAGACCGTGCCACCATTGGCAGACGGACCTGTCGATACGATCTTCAGTGTATCGTCGTCCGGATCTGTGTCGTTGCCGAGCGGATTGATGGCCACAGACGTATCCACGTTCGTAGATGTCTGGTCATCGCTTGCCGTTGGGTCCGGGTTTTCGATAGTGTAAACGAAGGTGGTTGTCGCTGTATCACCAGCTGGCGTCGTGGCTGTCACAGTTACAGTGTACGGACCGCCCTGGCTGGCACCAGGCGCCGGAGTGCCGGAAATCTCACCTGTGACTGGATCGAGCATCAAACCCGGAGGAATATTATCGACTGCGAAGGTCAGCGGGGCGCCGTTCGGATTGGAGAAGGCCACTGTTGTGTCGATTGGAATGATCGCAACGCCGTCCGTTCCATTCTGCGAACCAACCGGCCCATTTACGACAGGGGCGTCGTTGGCTCCTTCTACAGTAACTGTGATCGTCGCCGTATCTGTGCCACCGTCACCATCCGACAGCGTGTATTCTATTGTTGTCGTGGCCGTTTCACCAACGCCAAGGTCTTCGAAATCACCTGCAGTGTCGAAGCTGATCGCGCCAACCGGATTGACAGTGAACACACCTCCATTAGTCCCCGTGATCGGTTCACCAACGTTTGATGGAACACCACCAACCGCTGAGACAAACAACGTGTCGCCATCCGGGTCCGTGTCATTTGATGCAATTACACCTGCTCCAACGGGAACCGTCAAAGCAGCGTTCTCACTCACCGCAAGATCATCATCCTGAGCATCTGGTGCCGGATTGGTGATTGTAAAATCGATTGTGGTGGTCGCCAATGCTCCATCGGGATCCGTGGCAATGATGGTGATCGGATACACACCGTTAGTGTGCGGCCCGAATTGGGATGCATCGGATGGTGGTGTACCGGTAATGATGCCTGTTACAGGGTCAATAGAAAGCCAGTCAGGAACGTTCGTATCCGCCGGATTGAAACCGAAGGTGAGTGTCTCATTATCCACATCCGTGAAGAACGGTGAAATGTCGAGCGGCGTCAATGGAGATGAATCTTCACCTGTCTGATCCGGAATGATGTTGTTCGGGTCGGCTGGCGTGTTTGGATCTTTTGGATCACCCGGGTTGGCCGGGTCGATGATCTCAGGTGCATCGTTCAAACCTGCCACGGTGAAAGTGACCACAGCCGTATCGGTGCCACCTTCGCCGTCATCAATTTGATAAACAATCTGCGTGGCACGCGATTCTCCAACATCCAGATCCTGGAAATCAATACCCGGATCAAAATCGAACGAGCCGTTTGCTTTGACGGTGAACATACCGCCATGAGACCCCTTCACCGGGGCACCAACGCCTGTGCCATTGCCCAGTGCAACGAGGTCGCTTTCCGTTGATCCGCCTGCCACACGAGTCACCGAGAACATGTCGTCATCCGGGTCGTAATCGACATTGCCCGAACTGTTATCAGCGAACAGATCCAGACCGGTGAGCAATGTATCTTCGTCACCCGTCAATGCATCGTTTTCAGCAATCGGTGCCGGGTTGGTGATCGTGTAGGTTACGGTCGTGGTGATCGTTGACCCATTGCCATCTGTCGCCGTCACAGTGATTGGATACACACCATCATTGTTCGGTCCATTCTGACTGGCATTCGCATCCGGTGTACCACTGATTGTGTTGGTCAACGGATCGAATGTCAGGCCACTCGGCAGCTGTGCCGGATCGACGGACAACGTGATCGTATCACTGCCATCCGGGTCGGCAAAGAATGGTGTCAGAATCAGCGGTGTCTGCTGCGATGCGTCTTTGCCTGTCTGGGCTGGAATGTAATCGTTCGGATCTGCTGGCCCCTTCGGATCGCCTGGATCAACAGGCACTACCGGATCATTTACGCCCGTCACGGTGTAGATGGCGACAGCCGTATCCATGCCGCCTTGACCGTCATCGATTTGGTAGACAACTTCGGTTGTGCGCATTTCTCCGGCCGCAAGATCGTTGAAATCCGAACCGGGATCGAACGAGAGCGCACCGCTTGGCAGAACGGTGAACGTTCCCCCCATGGAGCCGGTCACACCGTTTGACACACCCGTTCCGTCTACCAATCCGGATAGTGCTGCAACGTCGTTCCCCGCAACCACTCTCGTGATATTCAAATTATCTCCGTCAGGGTCGCGATCCACATCACCTGTGCCATTATCGTCAAACAAATTGACGGCAACCACTGTATCTTCATCACCTGTCAACGTATCATTTTCTGCAACTGGTGGAGGATTTGTGATCGTATAACTCACGACCGTTGTGATTGTGGAACCATTTCCATCGGTCGCTGTCACAGTAATCGGATAGACCCCGTCGTCGTTCGGCCCTAGCTGCGAAGCATTCGCATCCGGTGTACCGCTGATCGTGTTGGTCACTGCATTGAACGTCAACCCAGGCGGCAAGTCAGCTTGTGCAATGGACAACGTCACCGTGTCGCTTGTATCGCCATCACTGAAGTACGGCGTCAGGTCGAGATCTGTAACAGCCGCGCTATCTGATCCGGATTGTGCCGGAATATAATCGTTCGGATCTGCGGGGCCGGTCGGATCGCCTGGATCAGCAGGAACAACGGGATCGTTCACACCGGTTACCGTGTAGGTCACAACGGCCTGGTCCGTACCGCCTTCGCCATCGTCGATCTGGTAGACAATTTCCGTGGTCGCAGATTCGCCCACCGCGAGACCCGAAAAGTCGTTGCCCGGATCAAAATTCATCTTGCCATTTGGCAAAACCGTAAAGATGCCACCGTTCGACCCGGTGACTGCGGAAGACACACCGGTTCCGTCAGTCAGTCCGGAGAGCGCTGCCCCGTCGTTGCCGGCCAGAACTCGTGTCACCGTGAACGTATCTCCATCCGGATCTACGTCAGCAGCAGTTGGATTGGTCGCAAACAGATCGAGATCTGTAACGACCGTATCTTCATCACCCGTCAACGCATCATTCTCGGCAACTGGCGCAGGGTTGGTGATTGTGTAGGTTACAACCGTCGTGATCGTGGAACCATTTCCATCAGTTGCCGTTACAGTAATCGGATAAACTCCGTCGCCGTTCGACCCAAGTTGCGAAGCGTTCGCATCCGGCGTGCCGCCGATCGTGTTGGTCAGCGGATTGAACGTCAATCCTGGTGGAAGGTCAGCAGGTACGATCGACACTGTTATGGTATCGTTGCTATCGGCATCTGCAAAGTATGGCGTCAGATCGAGATCTGTCACGGCCGTGCTGTCCGATCCGGATTGTGCCGGAATATAATTGTTCGGATCGGATGGGGGATTATCTGGATTTGTCGGGTCGACCGGAAGTACGGGATCGTTCACACCATTCACGGTGATTGTTACAACCGCCTGGTCGACTCCACCTTTGCCATCATCGATCTGATAAGCGACGCTCGTGGTGGCGCTTTCGCCATCCGCGAGATAATCGAATTCACCATTCGGATCGAAATCAACAGAACCGTTGGCGTTGATCGTGACAAGGCCACCATCCGAGCCGACCACGCTTGAGCCTACACCTGTTCCATCGACGAGCGAAGCAAGAGCGCTTTCAGTGCTTCCACTTACAACCCGTGTGACATTGAGCACGTCGCCATCCGGATCGCTGTCGTTGCTTATGACACCGCCGACAACCGAAATCGAGAGAGGGGTATTTTCGTCTGTTTCAAAGGCCGTGCTGACGCCCGTCGCATTCCTGGAATACGTCACGCCTTGCAGCACCACACCGAATGGCTGATCTACACCGTCACGTGTATCGGGAAAGTTTTGGTGCGTGAATTGAACGGATCCGATCGCCGGACCATTGGTCGCGATGCTCAGGATGCCGTTCGTGTTTTCTCCAAACGAACCGATGCTACCGGCGGACGGGCCATCAGGCACCAGTGAGTTCGGTTGACCGTTCAGGGATGATATGGCTTCAAAAGATAAACCGCCCTGTGTGGAATTATCGACCAGTACGAAAGTGATTTGTGAGGTTATATCGACGCCGTTGACGTCAAACACCAGAAAGTTCGCCAGTTGCTCGATGCCATCGCTGCCCGCAGGCTGGTCGTCGTTGTTCAGGAAGCCAAGTTCGAGATCTATGCTGTCAACGCCATTCAACAAGCTGACTTCCAGCGTGTTGTCATCGGCGCCACTGTTGCGAGCAAAACCGACTCCGAAGGGTGCATCGTTCATGAACCCGTCCGGACCACTGGCGACAGAGACTGTAAGCGTATTGCTGGCGTCTACAATCGTGACGACGTTGCCAGACAATCCGCTGGTCAAATCTGCTGCTGTGACCGTTTCTGTAACAGCAGGTGTTACCGCGACGTTTGAATCATTCACAGCAACCGGCGGATCATTGTCGAATACGACATCGCGATAGTCGAGGTCTGCAAGCAAAGGCACAATCGAACCCGCATCCGCATCGCCACCATCCGGTAGATAGCCATTATGATCAACAGCAGATGTCAGTGGATCAGTTACGCCTTCGCTAACAACAAACCCGTCATTGATATTGCCATCAATTGCTGTTTCGTATTGGTCGAACAGGCCATCTCCATCGGCATCGTTCGCGGCGGTCGAAAGTGTGCCATTGGCGATCGCTGCCTGATCAAGGCCATTTTCGTTATTGTCTGAAATACCATCGCCATCTGAATCCGTATCCAAATAGTCCGCTACTGTGTCATCGATATACGTGACACCAGCCGTTCCAGACGCATCGGTGTTCACAGGCGTCAGGCCGAGCGAGCCTGCGCCATCCACTGTACCATCGGGCGTGGCGTCGTAGGCGTCGTCCAGGCCATCGCCATCCTGATCGCCCATAAGTGCGATGTAACCGTCTGTCGTCTGCGCCTCAATGTTGTCAGTGATGCCGTCGTTATCGCTATCAATATCGAGATGGTCAGAGATGCCATCACCGTCAGTGTCGCGCTCACTCGGAGCTACAATCTCGCCAGATACGTTCGTTCCAAGATCAGAGGTAATGGATGTTGCGACATGCGTTATCGTCAGACTTTGATAGGTCGCAAGCAGGTCCGTTGATGTAGCTGCGAAGTCTGTTGTGACGATGGAACTACTTCTGACGGCGGTCACACCAGGACTATCTGTCCAAACGGCACCAGTCGGATCGTTGCTTGTCAGAAAGGCTGCGAATTCTGCGGAATTTTGAACGGTGTCGGTGAACGTTGTACCGTCGACAACCCAACTTACATCGTACGGACCATTGGCCAACGCACCAACTGCTGGACTATAACTAAAGAATGCGAACGCTCCGGTTCCTCCTGGATTGAGTCCTTCCACGTTATCCAGGATGCCGTCATTGTCGTCATCGATATCAACCTCGTTGTCGACACCGTCACCGTCGGTGTCAAAGCCAACACCAACAACAAAGGTTGCTAGCGACAAAGACGACGTGGCGAGATCTGAATCATCCGCTATCGTTGAAGGTGCGCTTGATGCCTGACCTTCAGTCTGGTCCCAAACACGGAATTGTAGTGTCGCACCACCGGCATACCCTGCGTCTGGAATGAAGCGGAACACGGTGTCGGAGGCGAACAGGATCGCATCACCGTCAGGAACAGGCTGCGGATCGGCATTGTTTGGATCACCGAGCTGGACATCAGTGAATTCATGGTTCTCGAAACCCGCAGATGTGCGGACATACTGGAATACACCCTGTGCTTCATTAGCAAACGTAACACCAATACCGAAATCGATTTGCTCGACATCATTGGTGTCCAGTTGCGCAAGCAGGTCAGCGACCGAAAACAGGCCAAGGTCCCCGGCAGTCTGGCCGTTCGACAGCGCATCACGCACGTCGTCTCCGGTCAAACCCGCAACGTCTGCTACATTGCCCGCGTTCAATGTGACGATCGAGGCTGGCGTTCCTGCCCCGGCCACGATTACCGTCCCGTCGTTGACAAGGGCAACCGTCGACACGGGTGAATCATTCAATGGCACGACATCGATCGATGCGGTCGCAATGTTCGTGGTCAGACCGCCATCGTCTGTGGCCTGAATCTCAATCAGCCGCGTGACATTCGCCACGGCGTTTTCTGACACATTCTCAAATGTGAAGGCATTAATTGCAGCTTCATAATCCTCTGGTGATGCCAGGCCATTAAGGATGATATTTGTGGTCGTCGACGTCCCATCAACCGTGATTCCATTCGGCAGGTTTGCTGGAACGTGCAAGACGTCGTCAACCTGCGCGTTTGTCAGTGAAATCGTGACGGACGCAATTTGACCGTCATCGAACACGCGGATGCGATCACTGGCGATGGTGACTTGATTGCCATTCTCCGTATAGATATTGGCGAAGTCCGGGTTGGTATCGACACTTGTCGACGAACCGAAGAACGGCGTGGTGAAGTTCCCATCCATGCCGATGTTGCCGCCGGCATCCTGGCGGTTGTAGATCACTGTGAATTCGGACGTGTTGGTGAAATTCAACTGTACGGAATTGTCTGGCCGGTCACCAGGCGTTCCTGGATCGGAGTCGGTTGGATTAAAGCGGATCAAACCAGTTGGCGAGAATGCGGTTGGATCATTGTCGGCTTCAAAGATCACATTTCCCTGACGATCCTGAACCTGAATATCACTCCCTGTTGCGCTGGATGCCCCGCCCCCGGTTTCACCGATTGTGAAACCGTCGAGACTACTCGTGTCGACAGCAATTTCTTCGAACCGGTTGCCGTCTGCACCGCCTGTTTGATCAAGATCGCTCAAAACCACAGCGAAATCGCCGGTGATCGGAGTCGTCGTGCCAGAAATTACTGCCTGCCAGCGCACTTCGACCGCCAGGCGTTTGTCAGCGCCGGCGTTGCTGCCACCGAACCGAGCGTTGGCATTATCCCTGTTGCCAGCAGGACCAGTTGCGTTGAACCCAATATTTTCACCGTCCTGCGGCTGAACGCCTGACAACTCGCTCGGGTCGTCGACCACACGTACGACTGTTGCGATAAAGTCGATACTTTGACCGTTGATGGAGCCAACGTTGGCGTAGCGTGCGAATTCGCCATCACCGTTGTTTGCTTCCTCAGTTTGACCGTCAAAGCCGTTTTCGGTTGGATCAGAAAATGACAGGGCGGCGAACGTTCCCTGTCCCGGGACGATCTCCAGATCACCAATGTAATCAAGATCGATCGTTGGAGCCGTGTTGACGTCGATCGTCGTCAGAGCAACGTTCGTTGTTGTTCCAAATGTCGTATTTGTGGCCGAGACGCTGATAAGCCGAGCATCGGAGCTGAGGCCCGTCGTTGGGTTTTCAAACGTGATCGCCTGAAGTGCTGTGTGATAATCCGCACGTGTTGCAGTTCCTGTCAGAGCGATGGAAATCTGCCCATTTGCAGTTGTCATCGTATAATTGAGACCATTCACTGTGCCGCTTGTCGCAGTGCTTGCGTTGACCAGGAAACGGTCGCCAGCTTGTGCGTTCGAAAGAACGATATCAGCCTGATGCAGTTCTGTGCCCAAGGCAATATTCTGTTCAATAAGTACGTCAGTGTCGACAATACCGACTGCTGCGCCTCCTTCGTTGAAGGTTGTTGCGAAGCCGGTGCCGGATGCGGATTCGTCGAGATCAATTCCAAGTAGATTTTCGGTAATCGGCGTTGTGAAGGTGAAATCACCGTCCGCATCATGCGAGAACACGCGACCCTGACTGCCTGATTCGGATGTGTATGTGACGGACCAACTGGAAACGTTGACCCAGTCAAACGTAATCGCCGCTTCGTCTCGCCCTGGTCCCAGAGCAATTGTGCCCGTTGGCACGTCATCACCATCGCTGGTGGTACCTGTCGCTTCAAGTCCGGACGGGCTGACCGTCGTCACCAATGCCGAATTTGCATCCGTCGTATAGGATTGAAGACCAGAAAGACTAGGCGTTATGGTTTCGAGCGTGTTGACCACACCCAACCCATCAATATCGGAGACGGTGAACTTCGGCGAACCCGTTGCCACAACACTTTGATTTGTTCCTGACTGATAGATAGACCACGTAACCGTCACATCGGCATTGGCTGTGGAGTTGAGAATGGCAAGCGAGGGATCATCATCCGAAGTGAAGAATTGAATAGCCGTACCATTGGGCTCCCCGACGTTTGTCACATCAGCCACCAGGTCGATTGACACCCCACCTACCGTGCCTGCATTCTCCCAAATTGCTTGACTGAACGAGGAGACAGGAGTGAAAGGATCGCCGGTAAAAGCTTGATTAAGTGCGGGCCCAAGATCGACATCCCCCGCGAAGGTGAGGCTTGGCGGACCGGAGACAGAAATATTCAACTGAGCCAGAAGTCCGTTCCAGTGTTCTGCCGCAATGCTTTCTGCCTCAATGGTGCCAGTCGAGGATTCAAGATCCCAATCTCCACCTCGTGCGGCAGCACCAGTATCATCAGTTGACGCCGCGACGTCAGCGCCTGTTGCGGCCGCCAGTTGCGTCAGGACGTCGTAATTCGAACCGAAATTGCAGCCGTAGATCAGTATATCGGCATCGTCGGAAAGAGCCGTTTGAATGGTGGCAAGTTCGTCAGCGTGTGCGCCATCTATCGACCCGGCATCCAACACGGCGTTACCGAGGGTTATCTCTCCAGGTTCCCCGTGTGAGAGAATATGAATGGCGTCAATATCTTTCCGATCAGAGACAACTTCAGCAATTTGCTCCAAACCGTCACTGTTTGCGTTGAGGAAGATAATTTCTGCGGCTGGATTCAGACCTGCAATCAAACCTTGCACATCTTCGACACCAGAATCGATAAAGATAAGCTCTGTGTGCCCACTGTCTGGTTCGGCCAGACCTTCGATAATTATGTCAATGCCACCCGAAGTTCCGTGCGTTAGCATGCCACTGTTTGCAGAACCATCAAATGAAGCAGAGGAATTTTCACCTCCAAATGCGACCTCAGAAGCCTGTTGTTCCGCCACTTGATCAACGGCAGCGTCTGCGGTCGCTCCCATCGCTGCATCAAAGACAATCCGGGGCTCCAGCGCCATCATTGCTGTGGAGTTTCTGGCTCTCTCCTTGCGCAGGTATGACTGCAAAGACTTTTTGCGACGCTCCTTTCTCGCTTGTATCACCGCAACAGCACGGCGGCGCTTGCGAGAAGTCATCACACGGATTTGCCGCCGGAGCTTCCTGACGCCTGAAAAAAACGATTTAAAGAACGCGTTCACCGCACAGGAATATCTTCCGCGCCACTCCTGCGACTGCTGGTGCCCAACCTGACTTGACGGCATCGCGTTGTATGACACCCCTCGTTGCAAACGCTCAAATAGCGCTGTTACATCTGCGTTGTCTGCTTCGGTGAGCTTCCAGCGGGGATCGAAGAGCATGGTAAATTACTCGCATAAGGGGAATTTGATTATTTTTTCTCTCATGAGTGGGGTTAATAAGTTGCTAAACCAATGCAATATTCATCCTCATGAGAAAAATTATCTCCTCTTTCGTTTGCAATCGACGACGAGACGCCCTCGGAAATATACTCCGCAGAAAACATACTGGGCTCCACCTGCTCCCTCACTTGAATGGAGAGCCTGCCCACACCAGGAGACGCATATCAGGGAGTTACACTTCACGGACGAAAACATCTTTTGTCGTCCGGCAGGCGATGGGACGCCAACTCCGCAAGAGGGAGGGAGGGGGAGCGAATTCGTATCACACGCCATTCTCAAATGGCAGAACCAGACAGATGTCGCTGGCACTACATTGCGCCGGGCAAGGCACAGCAGAACGGTTCGCAGAGGGTTGTAATGGCATGCTGCGTGATAAACTGCCGAACGAGAAGATTTTTGAAAACCTCGGTCACACCCGCAGACTCTTTGCGCGCTGCGCGCTTGAGCCCCTTGGACAGCTTAATTCCCAGAGCACTCGTCAAGCCACAAATAATCAGTTCTCAAGTCGCAAGGCTCTTGAAATGAACAAAGCCGCTTAAGGGTTCTATTCAAGCCGCTGGTTCAATTGGAAACAGCGTTTCTCGATGAGGATGACGAATTGCGCTTTGGTCATCAGGTCACCATGAGGAATCGCACTTAAAGTTCCAAGATAACTTGATCCGAGCACGGTGGACGGTTCAGTTCTCCACCAACTTAAACAGCGGATACATCAATTTGGTGGAGGAGGTTCAGCTTTGCGCACAAATCCTGACGAATCGATATCAGCGCTCTAACGGTCTCCACTCTGCGCCTCTCTTGATGGTGTGACGGTAAGGCAGACCTGCGTTCACCCAACTCTGCTCGGCGGTGCGTTTTCCGGTTTCAGGATCGATCTTGCCGAGAAATCCAGTCACCTGATGCCAGACAGTCGTATAACCTGCGTCATGGAGTAGCTTTGCAGCGGCTGAAGAACGTCGCCCTTCTCTGCACGCCAAAATGATCGGGTGGGATTTGGAAAACCCCGATCGCTTGATGAATTGATCAAATTCCGCGACGAAGTTTTTGTTAGGGTCCCTTTCGTACAGGCCGAGTTTGTCATTGAACCGACGGGAAACAAGCGAAAGCGGGATGTTGGCATCCATTGGCTCCGGATGTCCGACGTAGACCAACTCAAACGGATCGCGAACGTCGACGAAAACAATGGATGGATTGGTCGTGATTGCAGCGTATGTTTCTTGAGCGGTCAAGTACATCCCGAATGGGGTGTGTCGGAACGGCTCCAGCTCCTTTTCCTTCAAACTTGGCGATATGTGTTGCGCCTGCACGGTCATGCTGGTCAACCAGAACATGACAGCGAGGGCGGCCACTACATAAGATGAGGCCAGAAATGGTCTTATGTTCTCCCGCATTGCTCGATCGCACCTCAATTCAGATTTTACGCTGTCGTTTCCGTCCTTTGACTATACGCGCTATTTATCAGCGTTACACACTGTTGTGCCCCTAATTTGATCAAATGTTTTCCAAAATCTTGCGTTTTGATGGGCGTCAAGGTGATCGGGCGCACTCTGCTTGCGCGTACCCTATTCGGAGCCATACTGACAGTTATCAAGACATGGCTGGCCTCGGGAAGCGCCAGGACCATTTCGCAACTGACCAACTTCCTCACAAAACAAGATTGAGGCGTCGGTTGCCTTTTTTAAGAGGAATTCAAGATACGTGCAAAGAGGTCGATTTACCAGCTTATTTTATCACCAATTCTTTCTTGAAGATGCTGGTGTACGCAAGAATTTGCAAGACGCTGGCGCGCACAAGAATATGATAGACCGCATAAATTCGATATCGTGAGGGGGGAGTCATAGACCTCATGGTGCGACCGGCGTGATGGTTGCGTGTCGCGGTTGGGAGTTTGACGCTCAACTATCTATTTGGCGAGTGCAGTGCCACCGGGAGGTTCCTCTGCTTGTGAGATACGAGTTCGAAAATTACGAATTCGATGCTACAGAATCTGTCCTCAGGGCAGACGGGACTGTTGTGCACATCGAGCCGCAAGTCTGCCGCATTATTGAGCTGCTGATCACCAATCACGGACGTATGGTCGAACGCGACGAGATCCAGCGCGAAATCTGGGGTGATCGGACAATCATGCCGAGCGTGATTGACAACCGTATCCGAGCTGCGCGGGCGGCACTAGGAGATGATGGCAAACAGCAGCGGCTGATCAAGACATTCCCCAATGCAGGATATAAATTTGTCGGCAATGTTACGACCGTGTACGCTGCGGCAAATCAACCAGAAGGCATCAAAAGCAGCATCTCTGGCCTTGTGTCCTGGTTCAGAGAACTTCCCCTGATCCCGACAAGTGTGATCATGGTTCTGTTTGCCGCTTTTGCAATGATGGCTCTGATTGACAAACCCGCCCCGGTCAACAAACCGATTGCAACGCTCAATACCGGCGTTACGGCACCTGATGCCCACAAGAAAATTGCGGTTCTTCAGTTCGTTGCCAATTCGGATGACGCCCGTGATTTTGCAATGCACCTTTCTCAACAGACCATTAGCGCACTATCAAATATCGACCCTTTGGCCGTCGTTGCCCCCAGGTCCTCATTTTCCTTCACGAAAGACAGTACGACACAGGAAATCGCCAGCTTGCTCGGGGTGGGATACATTCTGGATGGCGTGTTTTTGTCCGATGACAAGACCTACAATCTCACGGCAAGGCTCGTTGCGGTCGACGGCGACAAGATCATCTGGTCCGATTCATTTAACGGGGACAAGTCGATCCAATCGCGATTGGAGTTCGAGATCGAGGTTGCCGGCAAGATTGCCGCCTCGGTTGCGAACAGTCTTGGTCACTCCGTATCAGGCAAAGAAGAATTGGTACTGGGAGCCAAGGAGTTCGGTCTCTTCCAGAAAGGAATTGAGCGATTAGGGTCTCACAAGTCGGGTGATCTTTCGCAAGCCGTGGATCTGTTTTCGCAGGTCGTTGAGTCACGTCCCAATTTCCTGCCTGCATACATGTATCTTTCGGATGCGAGTAATCGTGCAACGTCCTCAGGCACCCTCAACCGGAGTCGCACCATCAAGGCGATGTCGCGGTTGACTGAACGCGCGCGGCGGCTTTCTCCGGAAAGCCCGGAAACGTTTGTCACGGCAGGCAACCTTGAAAGATTGAAAGGCAACAGTGCCGCAGCGCTTGGCCACTATGACCGCGCACTCGCGAAAAATCCGAATTTAGCGCTGGCTCACATAAAGAAGGCGGAAGTTCTCCACACGCTGTCAAGAATGCCCGATGCACTTGCGAGCTACAAGAAAGCACTCGCGTTTGATCCTTTCTCGAGTGAGTTGGTGCTCAATGTTGCGCGCGTCCTGTTTTCCATGGGCGAGATTTCAGAAGCATTGCGTTTGGCCAAACGCAACCTTCTCTGGGATCCCGATGATCTCAAGACCAGACTTGTTGTGGCAGAAATTGAAATGTCTATCGGCAACCTTTTGGAAGCCAAAAGGTTGCTCGGGCAAGCTCTGAAACGGGACAGTGAGAATCTGGAGCTTCAACTTGGACTATTCAGAATGTACAGCCACATGGGACTGTTACAAGAGTTGCCCGAGACTGTCAGTCATTCCAGTGTCAAGGCAATCGCGGCTGCCCACAGTCCCGGGTTGAAGGGAAAAGCGAACGAGTTGCTCGCCAACATCTCTCCGACGTTCGTTGCAACGCACATCAACACTCTACTCTGTCACAATCAGGCACTTTACGAAAAATACGTTGAGTTTGTCTTGCCGGAAATCTTGTTGACCGCCGAGACACCCATCGCGCTTGATCAAACACTTGACGCGGTCGTCATGCTGCACATCTTGATGAAACAAAACGATGGCCGTGCTGCGAAATTACGGAACCGACTGGAACGTTTGTTTGCATCAAAGTCACCGCAGGAATTGCATACGGTCGAAGAACTCAGTGCTGCAATTGGTTTTTACGCAATGACAGATGCTCCCGACAAGGCGCTGTTGTTTTTCGATGAGGCGAACCGAAGAAACATGCTGTTTCTTGGCTGGCTGGAATCCTGCCCGATTTTTGCCAAGCTGAAAGTTCACTCGCACTATCCTTCGAGGCTCGCACAAATGATGAGCAACAGAGATCGTTTCGTATCGGGCGCGCAAAGCAAACTCTAGCTTGAGCTTTTGAAATCCCCTGCCGAACAACAGGGTCGACATTATTGTTTCTCTTTGGTTGCGATATCTGTGCCCCGCGCGGTGAGCCGATCTTGGGTTGTGGTGAGACAATGTGTCGGCGCGTCACCTTATAACGTGTCTGCCCCCAATGGACTCATGACACGACGGTCCTAATTGTTCCACTGGCAACCCGGCGCCTCTCCTTCGTAGAAGCCGCCATAAGTCGGACACACCTAAATCGAACAGACTCTGCCTTCACGTTCGAGTGCTGCGGTGGCGCGCGATGGTATTGTGTTCATCTCATCCATCGCGGACCGCCTATCGCAAGAATTCCGCCTTGCTCATGCGGCCAGGGCGAACGCCTTGCTCATTTCGACCTCGGTTCCTTCCTGGCGGATCATTGATGGTGTCTTGCCCATTACATTCTTGATTGTAGACGTCATGTGGGACTGAGAGGAAAAGCCGCTATCATATGCGATGATCGCGAGTGCCGTTTCAGTGTTTCTCATCAGTTCACAGGCGAATTTCACCCGTTCGTTGATTACAAACTGCTTAGGAGATAGTCCGCAGGATGATTTGAACAACCTGCTGAAGTGATATTGTGAATATCCGCAGCATTCTGCAAGCATTTCAGTGCTAATGTTTTTGCCGATGTTCGAACGAACGTAGTCCATGACTTTACTCAGTTTCGATTTGGGCAATGACCGGCAGGGCTGAACCTCCCGTGCCTTACATTGCCGTTCAGCCTCTGCAAAGCTGACCATGCTGAGGGCCCCCATCAACCTTTTCATCTGGGCTACGTTGTGCCCCTTGGTTTGCATGCGAATCAGCATTTCGCACAGTTCAGGCAACAACCATGATGTGAATTTGATCCGGCTATAATTGGCTTCAGACTGCGTTGTGCTCTCACCACACTCGAACAGCGTGCTGTATTCTTGATTGTTCAGCGTAAGCACCGAAAAACAGCCGGAGATTGTAAACGGCGTACGATGGTTGGGGGCATCGATCAGTACGGCCTCGCCATAACCCAAAACCTCGTTGTCGGCATCCAGTGTCACATTGCCGAAACACACGATGAGGTAGTGATTATCGGGAACCAAATCCAACTCGATTGTTGCCCGACGATGATGTTGAAATGACAGATCAACAGGATTGGGCTGGCTGCCTTCAGGCTGTGCGTTTGTGTCGTCCAGATCTCGCGTTTGCGCGATGTTCATGAAGGCGTCTGCCGTGCTTCCTAACCATTCAAAGCCCGTGTCGGCCTGTGCACCAGTTGCATCTAGCATTCGATCATCCTTTCAATCTTAAGCCAGCTTGTTGTGACTTGTCAGTTCCAGCGGTCTGGTTTCGAACGTTAAATTCGGATGTCGCTGATTAGCGATGATCAGGAGAGTGCAAGAGCGAAGATGCAGACAGCAACTACATTGCTCGATATTTAGAACTATATGCGGAAGTATAGGTGTCTATAGGTGAGAGCAGGATGCTTACGATCCTTGGAAATCGGTATAGCCAGCGTTGTTTTGAGCCGGTTGGATCTGTCTCCGATCATCCTGCCCGAGCCCCTGTCGTTCCACTTCTACAGGATCCATCGCACCCTGCATTGGTGGACACACATGCTTGCGCGCTTGCAGAACACCCGCAGTTTCTTTCGCAAATCGGATTTGGGTGGCGTTGAATTGGCCCCTTTTGACCGGCCCCCCTGCCTGAACAAGGGGGCTTGCGGATCCCCTCTTTTGCTGAGAACTTGCGTCTCGTTGCTCTACGGATGTCCCGGACGGTCTTCTCAGCGCTGTCCGAGTGGCGCTTGTCACTGTTCGTCATCATCGCTCCTCTCAGGGATACGATGAGCCAGAAACTATCTCTTAGGCAATCAGCAGGTAAGGGCTGCCCCTATCCGCCGCCCTTTTTATAGGTCCAAAATTTCATTTATTACCCAACCATGGAATCCAAACATTCAATGATCGATCAATAACTACGACTGCTTGGCATAACCGGCAAAGTCACTCACGCTTTCGTGACCTGCAATTCACGTCTTGACCTTCCAGTGGGTGTAAGCCCTAATTCGTGTGATGACTCGATGGAAGGCATGCGTTTGTGATCGCTCGGTTTAACATCTTTGCTTTGCTGCTGGGGCTGCTGATCTTGACGATCGCATCCGTTCCCGGTGTGTTTCATGCTGAGTTGCTTTTCGCCACGCACGACGACGCGACACATGACCAACACCGACATCATGCGGACAAGGCGACGTTGACGTCGTCTTATACCGAGCACGCCATGGCGCGCATGTCTGGGCACGATCACGGCAGTCACAACAATGAGCAAAGCTGCTGGGATCACTGTGCGGACATCTTGGACACAACACTTCGAGTAGCTTCTCCGCGCACCTCGGAGCCCGCGTTGTCGCCCAGCAAAGAACGTCGGGACTTCTTCGACAGCGTTTCCGTTGTGCCCGCATCATTGTCGGCCTCGTTTGCCTCACGAGAACCGGCATTTGTTTTCCAAGACCACAGGATAGGTGTGTCTCGGATTCTCCGCACAAGCATGCGGTTGCGCAACTAGGCCTTACCTACTCGTCATCATTCGCACGCGTTGCAGTTCCGTTCGTGCGCATTGACTGACGTGCTTCGTCCGACTGGACGATCCCCACACGCCTCCAAACGCCCATCCTAGTACAGGAGCACGATCATGTGTGATCGCTGTGACAGTAAACGCCATCGTACCCTGACACTCGCCGCTCTGTTGCCCATGCTCATCGCAACACCGCCGGACATCAGCTCCTTTGTGGGCACACCGGGGAATGGCAAGATGGATCGTTGGGCTGCCGTAAGTTCCTCTGCCGCTGGTGCCTTCGCCGCAGAGGCCAAGACGGCCGATGCCGATGCACCGATCAAATACACCTGCCCAATGCACCCGCACTACATCGCGGACGAGATGGGGACCTGCCCCATCTGCGGAATGGATCTCGTAAAACTGGAAACTGGCGACGGTGATCTTTCAGCCGCAAATGGGGAGGCACGTACAGCGATCACCGTTTCGTCTGAGACGATACAGAACATTGGTGTCCGCCTCGGTAAGGCGGAACAATCAACCTTTGGGCGAACAATCCGCAGTTACGGAATTGTCCACGAGAACGAACGACGTCAGTTCGAACTGACCTCACGCGTTGAGGGGTGGATCGATGAACTCAACGTCACTGCTGTTGGAGACGAAGTGAAGAAGGGGCAACTCCTCTTTCGTCTTTACTCCCCACAATTGATCATTTCCCAGGGCGACTACATGCGTTCGCGCAACAACCGTGCGACGCTCAAACGTGCAGAAGGTCAGCTTCGCGCGTTCGGTGTGCAACCTCAGGCATTGAGAACAATCCGCAAGAAAAAGCAGCCTTTGGATCTCGTCCCATTCTATGCCCAACAGGACGGTACGGTTTCCGAATTGATGCTGAGGCAGGGCACGTACGTGAAGCGCGGCATGATGCTGCTTCGCGTGCAAGACTACTCAAATGTCTGGCTCCGTGTTGGAGTCGCGGAGAAGGACCTCACGTTCCTCTCCAAGAACACTCCGGCCATGGTGTCATTCCCAAATCTGCCAGGACGTCAGGTCGCGGCCCGTGTGGATTATATCTACCCGACGATCGATCCAAAGACACGCACTGGCCAAGTCCGGCTTGTCATCGACAACAAGGATGGCGCGATCCGACCGGGAAGTTACGCTGATGTCGAGTTCGATGTCGGGGCTGAGAAACGCCTCGCGGTACCGTCTGAATCAATCCTGCGGAGTGGGCAAGGCCGGTACATCGTCGCGTCGCTTGGGCAGGGCCGGTTCGAACCACGACTTGTGGAAATCGGTTTGGTCTCCGATGGCAGAACAGAGATTAAACGCGGCATCCTGGACGGTGAGGACGTTGTCGTTTCCGGGCAGTTCATGCTCGATTCCGAAAGCGCGTTACGAGAGTCATTCCGGAAATTGCAAAAGCTGCAAGTGCCGTTGTCGTTGCTCAAGTTGACGAACAACGAGTTCGCCATGGTTGATCATTTGATTGATGCGGCGCTCTACGTTCATGAGGCTATCGTCGACGGTTACGATGTCGAACCCAAACAGCTCGATCCAGCAATCTCGATCAAGGACTTCCTCTGGCCGCGCTACAAGGAGACGCAACTTGCCTTCGTCTTGAGCGATGCGACGAACGCTCTCAAGAAGGTGCAGACGGCCAAGACGGAAAGTGAGTTGCAAACGGCGTTGGCAGTACTCGTCGGACACTTACGGGCATGGGTGCTGAAAGGTGCACCAGATCACTACAAGGAGAAAAATCTCGTCGTCTTTGAAGACAAGACGCGAAGCCGCACCTGGTTCCAGGTTGGCGGGAAGCCGATAAACCCGTACGCGCGTGGAGGCGGTGAGCTTGTGCCATACCCAGTGTCCGCCGACCCGGCATCGGAAGACAAGGTCGTCCAGAATGCAACCGTAGAACCGACGGCGTCGCAACACAGAGAACAACCACGGGGATCCCATAGCGGCACACGAGGGTCTCACAATGTCGAGTGAGAAGCGGGACACCTCCGAGAACGAGGGGCACGACATTGCCGGGCACGATCCGACGCAATCTGGTGTTGCGAAGGTGATCGATTGGTCCGTTCGCAACCAGTTGCTTGTCTTGATCGGGGCGATCTCGCTCCTCGTCGGTGGCTGGATGTCTATCAAGCAGACACCTCTCGACGCCATACCTGACCTCACGGACACGCAAGTTATCATCCGGACGGAATTCGCCGGACAGTCGCCGCAGATCGTCGAAGATCTTGTGACCTACCCGCTCTCCACGGCGATGCTGGGTCTACCGAAGACCAAAGCCGTGCGCGGGTTCTCGATGTTCGGGACCAGCTTCGTTTACGTGATTTTCCAGGACGGCGTTGACCAGTACTGGGCGCGGTCGCGCGTCATCGAAGCTCTATCTACGATCGGTGGCGGGTTGCCGGAAAATGCCCGTCCTCGTATCGGTCCTGACGCAACAGGCGTGGGGTGGATATATCAGTACGCGTTGGTCGACAAGACCGGCACCCGGGATCTTGCAGAACTCCGAACACTGCAAGACTGGTTTATCAAGTTCGAGCTCGCCACAGTTCAGGGCGTCTCCGAAGTCGCGTCGGTCGGCGGTTTCGTGAAGGAGTATCAGGTCCTCGTCGATCCGAACCGTTTGCGCGCCTACAACATCCCCCTCTCCCGCATTGTGGCGGCCGTCAAGGCAGGGAGCAGCGAAGTTGGTGGTCGCGTCATTGAGCAGGCTGAAACAGAGCTTATCGTCCGCTCAACCGGATACATACAAAACCTCGAACAGCTGAGCGACGTTGTCGTGTTCTCCGAGAGTGGCACGCCGGTGAAGCTTGGGGACATTGCACGCCTCGTCGAAGGGCCGGAGTTGCGACGCGGTGTCGTTGAGCTGAACGGAGAAGGCGAGGTTGTCGGGGGTATCGTCGTCATGCGATCCGGTGAGAATGCACTCACTGTTATTGAACGCGTGAAGAAGAAGCTTGAAGAGGTCAAGCAAGGTCTGCCGCCGGGGGTCGAGGTTGTTCCAGTCTACGATCGTGCCCCTTTGATCAACGGGGCCGTCAAATATCTCCAACATAAACTCATCGAGGAAGCGATCGTTGTTGCGCTCGTCTGCTTGATCTTTCTGCTGCATGTTCGTTCAGCATTCGTGGCGATCATCACGCTTCCACTCGGCATCCTCGGTGCGTTCGTGATCATGGCTCAACAGGGCATCACAGCGAACATCATGTCGTTGGGAGGGATTGCAATCGCCATTGGAGCAATGGTCGACGCGTCGATCGTGATGGTTGAGAATGCACACCGCAAACTGTCCGGGATGCGCAACGACGCCACTGTGAAAGAGCGTCACGCGGCTTTGCTGCTATCGGCAAAAGAAGTCGGGCCAGGATTGTTCTTTTCGCTCCTGATCATCACCGTTTCGTTCCTACCCGTGTTCGCGTTGACCGGGCAATCCTACAAATTGTTTGCTCCACTCGCGTTCACGAAGACATACGCAATGGCGTTCGCGTCCGTGTTGTCGATCACGGTCGTACCAGTGCTCATGTTGTGGTTGATTCGGGGCAAGATCCGTCCCGAGATGTCCAACCCCATCAACTGGTTCTTCGTGCGTCTCTACAAGCCTTTGATCTGGGCTGCCATGAAGGCGCGATGGGCGACGGTTGCTCTCACGATCGCGGCCCTGGCAACCATCTACATCCCATTGTCGAAGATTGGCTCCGAGTTCATGCCTGCGCTCTATGAGGGCGAGCTCCTTTACATGCCGACGACACTACCAGGTGTGTCGATCTCCAAGGCTAAGGAGGTTCTCGCGCAGACCAATCGCCTCATCAAGACGATGCCGGAAGTCGAGCGCGTCTTTGGAAAAGTGGGCCGTGCTGACACCGCGACAGACCCTGCACCGATTTCGATGATCGAAACCTGGATCCGTCTCAAGCCCAAGGAAGACTGGCGCGAGGGTATGACGGTCAAGAAGATTGTCACGGATCTTGACCAACGTACCAAGTTACCGGGGCTCGTGAATTCGTGGGGTTACCCGATCAAGATACGCATGGACATGATTTCGACGGGCATTCGCACACCTATCGGTATCAAGATTTCCGGCGGAGATCTCAAGGAGATCGAACGCGTAGCGCTGCAAGTTGAGGGCAAGGTCAAGGACATCCCCGGAACGCGTTCCGTATTCGCGGATCGGGTGGTTGGAGGGAAATATCTCAATATCAATCCCAACCGCCGTGAACTCGCGCGTCGGAATATCGATTTGGGCACGTTCCAATCCGTCATCCAGACAGCGATTGGAGGTATGCGGTTGTCGGAGAGCGTTCAGGGGCGAGAACGCTACAACATCATGCTGCGGTATGATCGACCGTTTCGCGAGACACCGGAACAGTTGGCCGAAATTCTCGTGCCGACACCAACAGGGCAGCATATCCCGCTCGCCGAACTCGCATCCATCGAAGTCACAGATGGTCCCCCAATGTTGCGGTCGGAGAATGCCCGACTGACCGGGTGGGTCTTCGTCGACATCGCGGATCGCGACATCGGCACCTACGTTGCGGAAGCATCCGAGGTTGTTCGCAACGAGATCACTCTACCACCCGGCTACGCGATCACATGGTCGGGTCAATTCGAACAGATGATCGAAGCACGTGAACGCCTCACGATTGCGGTGCCAACAGCAGTACTCATCATTTTCATGCTCCTGATGCTGCACTTCGGACGTTTCGACCGAACGGCAATCATCATGTTGTCTCTCCCCTTTGGCCTGACCGGTGGGCTTTGGGCTGTCTATCTTGCGGGTTACAACATGTCCGTTGCAGTGGCAGTGGGTTTCATCGCGTTGGGCGGCATAGCGGTCGAAACGGCGGTCGTCATGCTGCTCTACATCGATCAGCAGGTCCGTGAGCACCCCCCCACCAACCGGCAGGAATTGTTCGACGCGATCATCGCGGGCGCGGTCATGCGTGTGCGTCCAAAGCTGATGACGGTCGGCGTGATCATTGCCGGATTGCTGCCAATCTTCTTCACCGACGGCATCGGTTCCGACGTCATGCGTCGCATCGCCCTTCCAATGGTGGGTGGCATGGTGTCGACGACGGTTCTGACACTCATTGTGATTCCGGTGATTTACTTCCTTTGGGAAGGTCGACGTTTTCGGAGCGACGCTCCATCTCATTTGAAACCAACTGAAACACCATCCGTTTTAGCCACTCAACCGGCTGAATGAATGTGCGCGAATGCGTATGTCTGCATCGGGCATAGTGCCCAAATACAGGAGAAAAATGATGCGAAACCTTTTACCCTTAGCTATCGCTGCCGCAATCACAGCTGTCAGCTTCGCTCCGACATTTGCCAGTGAGAGTGGCACGAAAACCGAGCGTGGCAGTCACGATGGTACGAAGTCCAAACGCGGCAGCCACGATGGCATGGAACACGGGGAAATGAAGACTCCGGAGGGCGTCAACGAGGCGGAAGCCAAAGGCAAGATCAACACCATCGACGCGGATGCGGGTATTGTGAATGTCACGCACGAGCCGGTTGAAGCGCTTGGATGGCCGACGATGACGATGGATCTTCCCGTCACGCGTCGCGTGGATTTGTCAACGGTGAAGCCTGGCACGGACGTCACTTTCAAACTCAAGAAGGGGCGTGACAAGACGTTTCGCATCATCGCGATCACACCGGCCGAGTAAGCAACGTCAGTGCGGGACGATGATCACCGCATCCACGTCATCGTCCCGTTGTCGATTTTGAACTGAAAGACGTATGCGAAGAGGATGAATCTCATGAGACCAATGAAACACAAACCAATCTATCGATGGTCAGTCGCGATTGTCACCGTTGCTCTGATCAGCGGCGGCGGATTGGCGTACGCACACTCAGGTGCGACCGGAATCGTCAAGCAGCGGATGGACATGATGAAGGGCATGGGCGCGACAATGAAAGTCATTGCCGGGATGTTGCGGGGCAAATCGCCCTATGACGCGGAACGTGTCCGTCAACTTGCCACAGAGATGCAGGAGCACGCCGGTCATATTCCCATGATGTTCCCGGAAGGAACTGAGAAAGCGCCAAGTGAGGCCAAGACCACGATCTGGTCCGACCCGGAAGGCTTTGCCAAATCCGCAAAGGCACTCGGCGACTATGCCGGAACGCTCGCCACCAACGCGTCAGACCAGAACATAGCCAAGGCTGCATTCCGAGAGATCGGTCAAACGTGCAAGAGCTGTCACACGGACTACAGGGTGAAGAAGTAGGATAACCCGGTGTACGCGATGACACTTGAGGCATTGCCACTTTCACACGGTATTCTCCTTGCGGGGGGTACCATTGCGATTACCCTTGTTTCGCGGTTGGCGGAAAGCCGCGCCGCAGCCCCGGTTGCGCTGATTGCCATCGCCTCGTTTTATGTCGTGTTCGCAGTGGAGGCTCAAAGTGCGACCTGGGTCGTAACACTGACAGCAAGCTTGTTCGTACTGATGGCGTTGCTTGCATACCGAACATCGCTTTGGTTTGCGGTTGTCGGACTGGCGCTGCACGCGGCGTACGACCTCTTCAGCCCACAATTCGACGTTGCTTCCCCGGAACCGGAATGGTGGCCGATGTTCTGTCTTGCATACGATGCTGTTCTTGCGATTGCATTCGCATGGTGGATTTTAAATAATCGACTTAACACACACCCCCGCGAGGAGATGTGACGTGCAACGCCTTTCCAAGATGTTCCTGGTCGTGTGCATGCTTGGCGTTGCACTTTACTTCTTCGTTCTACCTGAGATCGGGCGGAGCGGTGTGAGTGCAATACCGGTGTCAGTGGTTGGCGACGCAAAACGAGGAGAATACATCGCGACGGCGTCTGGTTGTTACGCATGCCACACAGATACGAAAAACAAAGGAAAACCTTTTTCGGGCGGTCGTCCGTTTAAAACACCATTCGGGACTATCTATTCCTCCAACATCACATCGGATCGGGAAACCGGAATTGGTGGATGGACGGTGCAGGACTTCAAGGTGGCGTTGACATCCGGTGTATCGCCGAAACGTCGACACTACTTTCCGGTGTTCCCCTACACGTCGTACGCACACCTTCGCGACCAGGATGTCGCGGACCTCAAGTCGTACTTCGAGACCGTTAAGGCGGTGACGACGTTGGACCGGGCACCGAATATGCCTTGGCCCTTCTCGGACCGGTCGTTCGTCGGGCTATGGAAGTGGCTGTATGCTCCGCGCCGTGAAGGAGCGACACTGGTTGGCGCGTCGGGAGAGATCCCGCGCGGTGCCTATCTCGTCGAAGTGCTTGGCCATTGCGGTGAATGTCATACACAACGCACTGCCTTGGGCGGATATACGGGCGAGCCGTTGACAGGCAACACCATAGGACCGAACGGTGGCAAGGTTCCGGGATTACGCGGTTTGGGTGGCAAATGGAGTGCCGATGATATCGCGAACTATCTCGTTGACGGCATGACGCCTGATGGAGACTTTGTTGGCGGTGAGATGAGCCACGTTATCGACCATTCAACCGGTAAACTTTCGGAAGCGGACCGTCAGGCGATTGCGGACTACTTGCTGAGACCAAGTCGGTAGTCCTCTGTTGTACGCCGTCAGCACCAACCGGACTGATTGAGCTTATTGCGTATAGCGCGTCTGATTCAAATGGAATCATGACGCGACGCCCCAGGTAGCTCCACAGAGATCCCAGTGTCTCCATTTCAGTCGGACACACCCTAAGAGATAGTTTCTGTCTCATCGTACCCCTGAGAGGAACGATGATGACGAACAGAGACAAGCGCCATCCGGACAGCGCTGAGAACACCGTCCGGGACATTCGCAGAGCAACAAGACGTAAGTTCTCAGCAGAAGAAAAGATCCGCATTGTGCTGGGTGTCCGTCGTCAGAGTTTTCTGGACGCTTGAGTATTTGAACCAAGGGACAGTTCAATCAATCCGGTTGGTGCTGACGGCGGACAATTGGCGGAGAGAGGGATTCGAACCCGTCGCCACAGGCGACATCTCTAGAAGAGAGGGTTCTGTCACCCATGACGCTGGTGGAGCAATCCCAGTGGTCGATCACCAGTGTTATTGGCGGAGAGAGAGGGATTCGAACCCTCGGAACGGTTGCCCGCTCAACGGTTTTCGAGACCGTCCCATTCAACCACTCTGGCACCTCTCCGTGAGGCGTCTGTCTAGTCGAAGTGCACGACAGTTGCAATGTGCAGTTCCATAGTCACTCCGACATACGTCAGGTCCGGTTCAACGCGTTGCTCCAGACTCGGCAGCCTGCTTGCGAAAGTGCGCATCCAGAAGGTTGACGTTCATACGGTTGGCCTGCCACGCCACGTCGAAGAGGTCACCAACCAGCGGCACACTACCTGCAGCAAGATCAATCCCCGCGTTCATGGCCATGCGCACCACCAGCGCGCCCGGTGCGCCATGTTTCACCGCCTTGCCAATGAGATAAAGCGAGATCGCACCGCCTGCGAGATCCCCCGCAACCGGAACAAGCCCAATCACCGCATCAAGACCAATGCCGATCCCGGTGCCCGGAATCGTGAACTGATTGTCCATAAGGCGTGCGAGTTTCTTGATGTCCTCATGGTCATGGTCGGCCACGTTGTCGAAGCCATCGTTGGTGCTATGCGAACCTGGTGTCATCCTTCACATATAGTGCGACAGACACCCTCATGCTACCTGCCGTTGCTCAGGCTCCATATTCGGATACAACTCATCAAACGGCACCGATCTCCCACTTTCCAATACGATCCGGCAATGCTTGCGTTTGAGACCACGCACATGTGTGGCCCCACACGAATGCGCGATAAGCCCGGTTCCATAGCGAATTTTCTCGACAAAATTTTTCACACGAACCGATTTATCGGTTGGATCAAGTCCACGCTGAAAACGTTTGTTATGCGTGGCGATACCTGTCGGACAGGTATTCTTGTTGCACTTGAGGGACTGTATGCACCCGAGAGCAAACATGAATCCGCGAGCTGAGACGACAAAATCCGTGCCAGCAGCGTAGGCCCAGGCCACCTCCGCTGGCGTGATGAGCTTGCCAGACGCAATCACCTTCACCTGGTCCCGCAGTCCTGCACGGTTTAATGAATCCACCACCAGCGGCAGGCTTTCGCGTATCGGCAATCCAACATTGTCCATCAGCGGCATCGGGGCGGCTCCCGTTCCCCCATCGCCAGAGTCGACTGTAATGAAATCAGGTCCATGAGCAGGACCACGCCGAGCCACTTCTTCCCAAAGTTGATCAAGCCAGCCATAAGCACCGATCACAGTCTTGAAGCCAACGGGTTTGCGGGAAACTTCCTTCAGCATGTCGATATAGTCGACGAGTTGCACGATGTTATCGATCTCCGGATGACCATTTGGGGAAATGGAGGATTGACCGACGGGAATGCCACGAATGTTCGCAATCTCCTTCGTTACTTTGATCGCTGGCAATATTCCGCCTTTTCCCGGTTTCGCACCTTGGCTCATCTTCAGCTCGATCATCTTGATCGCCGGATTGGCGGCAACCGCGCGTAGCTTTGCAGGATCAAGCCCCCCATCATCGTTCCGCACGCCATACTTCGCAGTACCAATCTGGAAAATAATGTCAGCTCCGCCTTCAAGATGATACGGCGAAACGCCCCCTTCGCCTGTGTTCATCCAGCACCCTGCGAGGTGTGCACCTTTCGAGAGGGCCTGAACGGCAGGTTTGGACAACGCACCATAACTCATACCTGACACATTGTAGATCGATGATGTTTCGTAGGGCGTGTCGGTATGCGATCCGATCACCACGGAGGGTTCCGGAATCGCCTGCTCTTCCTGGATCGGGAAGGGGCAGTTCACGAAGATTGTCGTCTCCACGGCGTTCAGATTCTTGGTTGACCCGAACGCGATCGTATTGTCCTCCCCGCTCGACGATTTATACACCCAGTCGCGCTCTGCACGGTTGAACGGCATTTCCTCGCGATCCATTGCGAAAAAATACTGTCGGAAGAATTCGCCGAGGGTGGAAAAGAGTTCGCGAAACCGACCAATCACCGGATAGTTCCGTCTCACCGCATCGTGCGTCTGCGTTACATCGGCGACGAACATGACGACCGTCGCCAATACCGCAATGCCCACCAGGAAAATGAAGAACAGCGAGAGGAAGCCGATGCTTTCCATCGTAAATGTGGTGAACCAGTCCATGGCAGACCTCGCAGGAATAAGTGATGAGTACGATTGAACGGCACGTTACAGGGCATGCCCGCACAGGCAACTGAATTGATTGCGAGCGGAAGTGCGCCAGAACCTGGTGAATGGGAGGCTATCCCGACACGGCTATTCGGGCACGGCGAAGGTGAGGGCCGCCCAAAGCGTTTCCCACACGGCATCGAATTCGTTCATACGGGCCGCAGAAGGCTCGCGCAGAACAACCGCATCCACAAGATATTGATGGCCGGGTTTGATGGGCAACCGTGCCTCCCCCTTTTCATCGGTACGATAGCGCGTGATCGTGACCGTTTTGTCCGGCGTTTTCTCGAAATACTCAATCTGTGCGTTCGTGCGCGGTTGTCCATTGTAAAGCACGCGCACGGGCAGAGTTTTCTCGCTTGTCGTGTAAGGGTTTGAAAGCGCAACAATTTCCGTGTCGAGCCCAGTCGCAACATCGTTACCTTTTCCGTCCCCAACCGCGAACAGTGCCTTGGAATATCGCGTGTAAATCTCTCGAAATCCATCACGCGGTAGCCTGCGTCGCATGTGGTCTTGCACGGCAGTCGGAAAGTCTTTGTGAGCGGCAAACGTCGCAAACTTGTCCCACGTCTTGTAAGTCAACTTCGAGATTTTCGACTGGTAGGCAAGCACGTGTAATCCCGGCTCAAGATCGAACAACATGATCGCTGGCTCATCGCCAAGTCGTCCTCTAACCGGTATCACGGACCCATTGTAATGGTGTTCGAACCGCACGGTACTGGCTGGATTGTAGTAGACAGGTGACCCCGCAAACCGCTCGCCATTGCGAAGATGAGCCGTCGTGGACACACCCGGTGCCACCTGATACGCAGCCGGGTCGATCCAGAGTTCGTGTGCGAGTGCGCTGGACGACCCCAGGCAGAGTGCAAACGTGAGAGCCGAAATGTTTAGACGTATCATGTGGATCCTGTGCGTGGTGGCAGCAATGCTGTGCGGCCCATTCGTGCAATCGTCAGCGGCCCATGAAGTCCGTCCGGCCCTTGCTGACGTGACGATCTCCGGCGGGAGCATACGCCTTGAGATGAAACTAAACCTCGAAGCCTTTGTTGCCAAGATCGACCTCGACGGTGTGACAGATACTGATGAGACCGAAAGCTCGCCAGATTATGACCGACTACGCGCCATGTCCGCGCCCGATCTTGAGATCGCCTTCCGTGCATTCTGGTCGGAGATGCAAAAGGGAATAAAAATAGAATCGCAGAGTGGAAGTGCCCTGCCTGATCTTGTGTCGCTCGACGTGCCTGAAATCGGAAATATCGCACTGCCCCGGACGTCACGACTGGTGCTTGAGGCACGCGCCGGTGAACCCATGCAGATCGGTTGGGCGCGACGTTTCGGCAGCCTGATCGTACGCCAGCAGGGCATACCGGAGAAAGACGCTTTCACCGGCATGCTTTCCGGTGGCGAACTCACCCCGCCGCTCACAGCCCGTGGCGGAGTGCGTGAAGGTGGCTTCGCAACCTTTTGGCGTTACATCTTCACAGGCTTTGATCATATCGTTCCAAAAGGCCTCGATCACATCCTTTTCATCCTTGGTCTGTTTTTTCTTGCGCCACGTATACGTCCGTTGCTCTGGCAGGTCACCGCGTTCACGCTGGCACACACTGTTACGCTCGCCCTCGGCGCTCTGGACATCGTATCGGTGCCCCCGCAGATCGTGGAACCGTTGATTGCCGCATCGATTGTCTACGTCGCCGTCGAGAACATTTTCACTGACGGTTTGAGCCGCTGGCGCCCCGTCCTGATCTTCGGTTTTGGCCTGCTGCATGGGCTTGGGTTCGCGTCTGTTCTTGGTGAATTCGGTTTGCCGGATGGTCAGTTCATCCCCGCATTGATTGGCTTCAACATCGGCGTAGAGATCGGGCAATTGGCCGTGATCGCTGTTGCATTCCTTGTCGTCGGCCTATGGTTCCGAAATCGCGACTGGTATCGCACGCGCATTTCCATTCCTGCATCCTGCCTCATCGCACTGGTCGGCCTGTACTGGATGATTGAACGTATGGTTGCTTGATAGCTCTCGCTAGCGTTGAGCGTAGCCCTCGGAGCGCATTTCTATCAAGCGAGAGGCGGTGCGCTCAAACAGGAAGGCGTCATCCCCTTGCGGATAGATCTCATGTGGTTCGCAGTCCGCAGACACGACAATGCGCACATGCGCGTCATAAAACGCATCGATGCATGTCACCAGCCTTCGCGCCTGATTGCGCTTGTCTGGCGTGAGTTTCGGAATACCTTCAATAAACACTGTATGAAACGCATCGGCAATCGCAAGGTAGTCGTTGGGACCAAGCGGTGGATCAAAAAGATCTTCATAGCGAAACCACGCCGCGCCTGCCGCCACTTCCGGCACAGGCAGTTGCCGCCCCTTCACGGCAAGCACAGATGGTTCGCCCTTTTGCGTTCCCGTCAACCGCAACCACGACTTCCGCATCTCTTGCGCATTTGCATCATCAGCAGGGGAAAAATACCGCGGCGATCCTGCAATTTTCTCCAGACGGTAATCCTTGCGGGATTCCAGATACAGCACCTCGACATTGTCTTCGAGCAATTCGATAAACGGTTCGAACAATCCCCGATTCAGACCATCCTTGTAGAGACCGGTAGGCGGAACATTCGATGTCGCCACAACGATGACATTGCGTTCGAACAAGCGCTCAAACAAGCGCCTGAGAATCATCGCATCCGCAATATCCGTGACATGAAACTCGTCAAAGCAAAGCAGCGCAGCCTCACCTGCCAGCGCATCCCCAACCACGGGAAGTGGATCACCATCATGCGACTTGCGTGCTTCGGAAATCCGCGTGTGGATATCCGCCATGAACTCATGGAAATGCGCCCGACGTTTCGGCTCGAACGACACAGTGTCGTAAAACAGATCCATCAGCATGGTCTTTCCACGCCCGACACCACCGAAAAAATACAGCCCCTTCGGCACCTCACCCCGCTTGCGCGTGAAGAACGAGAACCAGTCCGTGCGGGATGGTGGTTCGTAGGACGCGAGCCTGTTTGCGAGAAGTTGCAACTTCTCCATGGCAAGCGCCTGCGCCGGATCAACATCAAGCTCACCCGATCTGATGAGGGCCCGGTATGCCTGAACAGGTGTGATGTGTGACGCGGTCATCGGTCTCGGCTAGCGGTCCACTCCAGCACCGTCAACTGAACTCTCGTCGATAACTGTCTTTTAGCCGGTTGTTCCGGGCGTACCCGCTTTCACCAATGCTTCAACTTCGTCAAAACGCGCGCCCTGATAGAGCAACGACAGATCACCATCAGTCAGCGTGGCACGCGCCGCACGCAGCATTGCACCCATGGCGACACGTGCCAGTGACGAACCGAAACTGATCCGCATCACCCCCGCTTCAATCAGTTCTGATAAAGGCAGGTCAGCGGGGAGCCCAAGATCTGTGACGATGTTGACCGGTTTGGACACCGCGCTACAGACAGAACGCACGGACGCAATATCGGGCAACTCTGGTGCATAAAGAACATCGGCACCAAGATCTTCGAAGGCCTCGAGACGTGCAATCGTATCAGCAAGATCTGGACGTCCGTAGGAAAAATTTTCGGATCGCGCCGTCAGAACGAACGGATGTTTGATTGCACGCGCTGCCTCAACAGCCGCCTCGATCCGGGCAACAGCGACATCAAACGCAAAGATCGGCGCATCCGGATCGCCAGTCGTATCTTCAATCGTACATCCGGCAAGGCCAATATCTCCAGCCATCCGAACAGTTTGTGCGACGTCTTCCGGCGTCGGACCAAACCCGTCTTCAAGATCGGCGCTGACCGGCAATGACGTGGCCGCAATCATATCGCGCGCATGATCCAGAGCGACCTCACGCGGGATCGCACCGGCGCCATCCATACGTCCTGCAACGATCGCAGCGCCCCAACTCGTCGTTGCAATCGCGCTGTATCCAAGCCCGGCAAGCATACGCGCAGAGCCAACATCCCATGCGTTCGGCAAGATAAAAATTTTTCCACTTTCATGAAGAGCACGAAACGCTTCGAACTTGTCCGCCACGATCGCATCACTCATTGGAAAATCCCCGTATTCTTGCCGTCCAGACTCACTGTGTTTTTTTTCGCCCAGTAGGCATGAAGTTCATCGTCGGTCATTGCAGCATAGAACGGTTCAAGCTCATCCGGTCCGCGCTCCTTGACCAGATCGAAGACCGGGACGCCCGTGCCACAGGACGTCTCGACGCGATCGATCGAGACATCGAAAATCTGCCGCGATCCCCCAAGCACGGGGAAGAGCGAAACAAGATTAGTCCAGTCGTCGTCCCGCGGATGAACGACCCTGGCTCGTCCATACACCCGAAGTGTGAGGGCTGCTCCTTCGAAAGCGCAAAACATCAGCGTCATGCGATCAAGTGCACGAACATGTGCCGCCGTTTCGTTGCCGCTGCCCGACAAACTCAGCCATACAATCCGTGACGGCGACAAAACACGCAGTGTGTCAAGCCCCTTGGGTGAAACGTTGACTTTTCCGTCCGCTGCTGCCGTTGCTACAAAGAACAGATTTTGCGCCTCGATGAATTTCTGGAACCGCGGAATGAGGGCCGTGAAACGCTCTGGCATGTGAGTAATCCTGTCGGTCTACATTGAATGCCACCTTAGCTGACGTCTCCTGACACCCCTCTGTCAGGAGTCTCCATCGGAATCATGTGTCTGTGCGGAACTGTTCGGCAATCAGGCTCACCATCTCGAACATGACGTTTGACGCCACCATCGACGTGATGTTGTTCGGCGAATCCTTGGTGGGCATAAGGCAAACCACATCGCCACCAATGATATCCTTGCCGCGTACGGACCGTAGTAACGTCATCGCCTCGTTGATCCGAAATCCTTCCTCGCCGGCTTCAAGGTTTGACACTGCAGGTGCTACAGTCGGATCAAGGCAATCGAGATCAAACGTGATGTAGAGCGGATGGTCGCCAATCTTCTCACGGATGATATTACAACAGGCCTCAACACCCAGTTCGTGAAACCGCTCCATCGTGATCACTTCGTAACCGAGATCGATTGACGGCTGCAGCCAGTCAAGCGTCCGCGTGTTTCCACGCAATCCGATTTGCACGCTTTTCGTCGGATCAATGTGGCCCTGATGAACAAGATAGCTGCCCCAGTGCGCCGCAGATTTTTTTGCGCCAAGGAAATGATCGACATGCTCGAAAACATCCGTGTGGGCGTCGAGATGCAGCAGTGCTGCTTTCTTGCCACCGGTCAGTTTCGAAGTTGGACCACCTAGCGCCTGCAGGATGCCCCCCGTGATGGAATGGTCTCCACCTATAGAAACAGGACGCGTGCCTGCCGCATCGATACGGGTATAAAAATCCGTCATGCGCTGAATGCAGGCTTCGTTGTCATTCGCCTCAGGAAACGGGACATCACCAAGATCATTGATCCGGCACGTATCCCACGGCACGAACCCGAATTTTCCATGCGCCCGCCGCTGTAATCTGGAAACATTCCGCACGGCGCGTGGACCAAGATGCTGGTCTCTTTCTGTTGTTCCGTTCCCTGTCGAGTGCGGCACGCCTATCAGTGCAATATCGCAGCTCTTTGGATCGCTCTCATGTGGCGCACCGAACAACGTCGGCACCCCCCACCAGTACAGGCTGTCCATCATGCGTTCAGGTGGGAATTCGGGAGACTCTGACATGGGCTTGCTAACTACTCCTGAATAGAAAACGTCTTCGCCCCCAAGAAAGAAGAGGCATTACGTTGATACGCACAATCCACTCTGCCACGCATCCACGTCCGGCGTAAGTTCCATTGGGAACGTATCCATGAATCTGATCCCGTCAGACATTACGACACCCTGCCGTTCCATTTTGCAACCGTTGGCGCCACCGACGCGTCCAATATATGTTTCGACGCAAATGCACATGCCTTCCTCGAACACGCCGTCATAGAGTCCGGGATTGCCAGGCTCCGGATACGACACGGCTGGATACTCATCACACAACCCGACACCATGGATCACGACACCGTAGCGTTGCGGAAAATAATCTTCAGGAAGCTTGTACCCTTTTTCGGCAAACTCGAAGAACGACACGCCCGGCTTGATCAACGCGGCATTCATGTTGATCTGATCCATCCCCATGGCGTGGTTCGAAATCTGTTCATTTGTCGGCGCACCGCCAGGACACACCCAGGTGCGTGATATGTCCGAGCAATAACCATATGGCCCCACCAGGTCAGTATCAAAGCCAACTGTGTCTCCAACTTCGATCACCCGGTCACTGCACTCCTGCATCCATGGATTGGTCCGCGGTCCAGATGACAGCAGGCGCGTTTCGATCCACTCGCCTCCACGGGCAATATTGGTTTGATGGAGAATGGACCAGAGCTGATTTTCCGTCATGCCGGGCTTGAGCCCTCGCCACATCTCGGCAATCCCGATTTCCGACGTGAGCACGGACCGTCGCATGGCCTTCAACTCTTCAGGATGTTTTATTTTTCGCGCTTCTTCCGCAAACGCCATGCTCGAATGGCATTCAATCCCGAGTGCCTGAAGTGCCTCAATCCCGTCCTGATCACACGTATCGAGTTGCAGACGCGTGTTTCCACCACCGTGTTGGCGCACAAGATCTGCTATCTCTGCCGCCCATTCCTTGGCTTTCTCTTTCTCGTGTTGCCCCGCACCAAAGTATGCCCAACCGATCGCCGGACGCGTCTCGTCGATCAACGGATAATCAGCAGAGAGGTGTTCGCACTTGTGAAAGTCGAACAAGAGTACGGGTCCTTCCGTTGCGATGAACGCATATCGGACGGGATTGTGCATCGTCCAGATCTGCATGTTCGTCGCATCAAGCGCATAGCGAATATTCAACGGATCATAAAGCACACAGCCCGCCATATCGCGTTCGCGCAGTTGCTCCCTTACGCGCTCAAGCCGGTAGGCCCGGATCACATCCAGATCAGGAGCAACAAGTCCGGCCGCTGCCCATTCATCCTTTGCCGGGTTGCTTGAGGCTTCAGCATTGACGAACCCCACGGCGTGTCCCGGTCCTCGCCGTGATGGATCGATTTTCGGCATATGGCGGGCGTCGCGATTGTCCATGTCAGGCTCCCGGTCTGGCGGCATAACTCTCACAGGGTTGCAGCGTGCCAGCCCCGGTCTCGCAGGGGAATGCCCCCAAGCGACATTTCACCTGTGTTTCGGGTCCCCGTGCGTCACGCATAGCCCCCGACCGGCGTGCCCGCGAGCGCAGCGATATTGATCAGTCCGCGAACGGTGATGGACGACGTCACGATATGTGCCCTGTTGCCCATGCCCATCAGGATCGGCCCGACCTCGGTGCCCTCCGAAAAGGATTTCAGCGTATTGCGAACGGCACTGGCGATCTCGGTGTTGGCGAACACAAGCACATTGGCTCGCCCATTTAGTCGGGAACCATCGAAAAGCCGGTTCCGCAACTCAGGGTCAATCGCTGCGTCCAGCCGCATCTCACCTTCATACTCAAAATTGCAGCCTAGTGCATCGAGCCGCCCGACGGCTTCACGCATCAACCGCCCCGTTGCGGTGTCTAGATCGCCGAATTGCGAATTGGAACAAAGCGCCACGCGAGGTTCAAGACCGAAGCGGCGTACATGACGCGCCGCACCAATGACAGTTTCTGCAATTTGTTCAGACGTGGGATGCGGATTTACTTGCGTGTCCGCCACGAAAATCGGACCAGCGTCCAGTATCAACAACGACAGCGCGCCTATGGGCGAAAGTTCATCTGTCGCAAGCATCTGCTCGACATACCGAAGATGCCAGAGGTATTGCCCGAACGTTCCGCAAATCAAGCTGTCGGCCTCACCAAGGTGAACCATTGTGGAACCAATAGCCGTCGTGTTGGTACGCAGAATAGCCTGCGCCAGATCAGGCGTCACGCCGTGCCGCTTCAAGACGGAGTAATAAGCCTCCCAATATGTTCGAAACCGCGGATCATTTTCTGGATTGACGAATTGAAAGCAGTCTGTTGCCTCGACCGGAAGTCCGAGATGGCGGCAGCGGTCTGCAATAACCGTAGGCCGTCCGATCAGGATGGGTTGATCAATCGAATCCTCAACCATGGCAACGGCAGCTCTGAGAACGCGTTCATCCTCACCTTCGGCAAAGACGATCTTGCGGCTCTCGTCCCCGGCAGCTTCAAACACTGGCCGCATAACCATTGAAGACCGGTAGACCGTGCTCGCCAGACTGTCCTGATACTGCTTGAAATCTGAAATCGGTTCATTGGCGACGCCGGTTTCCATGGCTGCACGCGCGACGGCGGTGGCGATAATCGGTAACAGGCGATTATCGAACGGCTTCGGGATTAAATAGGTCTTGCCATACGTCAGTTGTTCTCCGCTATACACTTCCGCAGTTTCTGCAGAAGATGTTTGCCGCGCCAGATCAGCAATTGCGGCCACACAAGCAATCTTCATTTCGTCATTGATTTCACTCGCAGCAACATCAAGCGCACCACGAAATATGAACGGAAAACACAGCACATTGTTGACCTGGTTCGGGTAGTCGGATCGACCGGTTGCAACGATCGCATCAGGGACAACGGCGTAGACATCCTCAGGCATGATTTCGGGAACAGGATTGGCCAGTGCCATGATGATGGGTTCGCAAGCCATGGATTTCACCATGGCAGGTGTCAGGACATTCGCGCCTGAAAGCCCGAGAAACAGATCGGCCCCGGCAATCGCATCAACCAGTTCAATGTATTTGCCTTCGCGGGCAAATTCCGCCTTCTGTTCATTGCCCTCGTCATTGCGGTCCTTGTGAACGAGACCGTCGATATCATAAAGCCAGATGTTTTTTCTCTGAACGCCTAGCTTCATCAAGAGGTTGAGGCACGCAATGCCCGCCGCACCACCGCCAGTTGAGACAATCTTGATATCCTTGAAGTCCCGCTTCGTCAGGTGCAAGGCATTCATGACCGCAGCACCGACAACGATCGCCGTGCCGTGTTGATCATCATGGAAAACCGGAATTTTCATCTGTTCGCGGCAAATTCGCTCGACGATAAAACAGTCGGGAGCCTTGATGTCTTCAAGATTGATCGCACCAAAGGTGGGCTCAAGTGCAATCACATGCTTTGCCAATGTTTCCGGATCATCAGCGTTCAACTCGATGTCAAAGCAATCGATACCGGCAAACTTTTTGAACAGAACCGCCTTGCCTTCCATGATCGGTTTGGATGCAAGCGGCCCGATGTTACCAAGACCAAGTGCCGCCGATCCATTCGTGACGACGGCCACAAGATTGCCCTTGATTGTGAAACGCGATGCAAGGGACGGGTTGTCCTTGATAGCCAGACACGCCTCGGCCACGCCTGGTGAATAAGCGCGCGACAGGTCACGCGGGTTGGCGAGAGGCTTCGTTGGTCGAATTTCGAGTTTTCCAGGCTTCGGGAACTCATGATAACGCAGCGCAGCCATACGCTGGGCATCTTCAATTTTAGATGTCATTTGGAACCTGATTGGACTGGCATGGCCGATGCGTCGGCACGATCACAGCCAATGTGACGCGCCCGACACAAAACTACAACCCGCCATTCGGCACGCAATACCGGTGTGGTTTGCTGTGCGAACTCAAACCATGTCCAATGGCTCCATCATCACTCTTGCGAGTCGGCAGAACTCCCAAGCCCCAGGTCTTCCGCACGGCCCCATTCGAGAACCAGGTCGATCCGACGGTTCCGCGCACGATCCGCCGCCAGAAGGTTGTCCGTAACAGGATACGCTTCACCAAATCCCTTGACCGTGATCCGCCGCGCTGGAACATCGCGACGGAGAAGAAAGTCGCGCACAGCTTCCGCACGTTCGGTACTCAATTTGATGTTCCGTCTTGATGTACCTATGGAATCCGTATGCCCCTCGATCCGCAATTGCGTGCGCGGACAGCGGTCGACATTGTCTGCAACAGTTTGGAGGAGCGACCGGCTATCACCGCTTACCGTGTCACTGGCAGACTCGAACACGATCGGGTCGCTGTACTGAAGCCAGTTGAGAACCATCTGGCATTCAGTTGGCGCCAATGCCCCGTATCTGTCCCGAAGACTCTCCATGTCTGGCCGCGGCGGCGCAGTATTCGCTTTGCGGATGTTGCCCCGGCAGAAACCAACGGCACGTCTTGCCGTCGCACGGGCACGGTCGTCAAGCAACAGTCGGAACTTGCGAACTCCCTGGCATGCTTCAACCAGCTTGCTATCGGCAAAATAGCGGTCAAATCGAATGGTATCGTAGCCTACACGACGTAGCGTTTTTCGCGCTTCAAGCTTTGTCAATGTCGTGGTTGGCGGGACTGGCGTTGGTTGGTCGGTTGTATCATCACGACACGCACTGCTGAACCAGTTCCTGCTTGCCGTTCCTTTACCCGCTGCGTCAAACCGGATCGTGAATTGCCGTCCATCAAGACAAGCTTCGGCCACCCGTGTTGGCGGTGTGCGGTCTGTGAAGCGGATATCCGTGTATTTTCGGTCTTCCAGCCAATAGCGCAATTCACGCATTGAAACGACAGGTGGTTTTTCTTCGCATTGCCCAAGCCTGCGGCGTCCGAAATAGTCCCCGTTCCGAGAGAACATCAGGAGGTATTTCCGTTTGTTCCGGCAGGCCTCGACGAAGTATCTCGGGGCGCTTCGGCGGACAAAATCCGGGTCGGTGAAATCGTTGTCCTGCAGGAACAAGTCAATGGTCTCCCGCTGGCGTGTCGATTGAACACGGATGATGCCGTGTTGCGCTTTCCGTTCGTTCTCAAACGCAGAAGCAAGCCCCTGGAAGCCAGCTTCGCTTGAGGAGGTTGGCATGCCTGCGAGAACAAGGCCAAGCGCGGCCCCACTGAAAATGGAAAGAAGTTCAGATGATTTACGCATAACAAAAATCTCTCGGACGTCGCTTCTATGGAACGGAAGAAACACTTTTACACAACTGAGATAGCATTGAAAATGCCATTTTTAACCAGCTGATCGTGGTCGTGTAAAATTATACTCTTACGGTTTCAATACTCAATCAACATCGAATAATGGCGAAGCGCCATCCAGTTTCACGGTTAACCATTGAGGTCGTGTGTCCGCAATCATGTCTTCAGAACTTTGCCGCTGATGATGTTGGCGGAGGTCCATACGGAGCACGGCACACAACAAGCCTGATCCGGCGTCTGGAGCACTTTTGTGATCACGCAAGGCGTTGCATCCACACATCACCACAATTGGCATAGTGCATTTTGACGGCGTTCTTACGCCGTTTTGCAGAAAAATAGTGTTTCTGCATTATTGCATGGCAGCCCTGTGAAGTGTCAGTGTGAGGATGGAAATCACGCCTCAACAAGAAAGTATGTTCCATGAAACGCATCATTACGACAGCTGCTGCACTGGCCGTTATGGCCGGGCTTACCGTATCAGCCCACGCGTTCTCGACACCGCCCGCACCTCACTCAGCGCAAAGCCCGATCACCAAGATCAGTGATGGCGCTTATTATTGCGACTGGTTTGCCATTTTCACATGCTCCCGCTCCCGTGGCGGCGCACAGGCCGGAGCCAACAAATACGGTGGCTATGTGATTGACACTGATGAAATCGATGGATTCAGCAAAGGATGGTACTGTTCGGTCAAGGGCCCATCCAGCAAGTCCAAGGCACGCCAGAATGTCAAACGCGCCAAGCGAAAAGGTGCCAGTTCAGCGTACCATAAAAAAGGCTGCGGCGATTTCGGTTGAGGCATGTCGGCACAGCACGGATTTGCGGAAAGCCGTCAAACATTATGCGACCTCACCGATTAGGTCGACCTGATCTGACCGGTTGCACAAGCGCGCAAACCGGTTGACTGATAACAACCAATGCACGACCGTCCCGCCAATCACGGGGCGGTCGTTTTGGTTATGACAGACTGCTGGTCACGAGAAGGATAGCCTCATGGCACCACCACAACTTGCAGACAGTCTGATGTTTCCGTCCGCACACCCCGACGGGTTTCCGCAGCTCCAGAACGAGCCCGTCTTCGATCCTGCGCGGCATCTGGCGATTGAAATGCCAGACACTGTGGTGTCGCTGGCAGACCTTGGATATGACGACGACGAGATCGCCACATGCCCGACGCCACTTGGGGTCACGTCCGCATTTCGCATCCTCAGTGAAGAAGGTGCCGCGTGCCTGATCGATGTGGCCCGCGCGCTTGAACCTTACACGCGCAGCATCGAGCGCATTTCCCGGATGGTGCGCGGTGGTGTGTATCAGTCGAAGTTCCTGCGGGACCTGTGCACCTCGCCGGAGCTGACGGACGCGATCTCCAACATCTGCGGGGCGGCGCTTCACCCACATACGATGCCGCATCAGCTTGGCCACCTGAATTATAATCCTGAAGAAGCAGGCGAGAATGTCGACAAATGGCACGCCGATACCTTGCGTATCGATTTCGTCATGTTCGTCACAGACCCGAACCTGATCGAGGGTGGTGAGTTCCAGTATTTCCACGGGACCAGGCACGAAGTGGCGGAGATCAACGCCGCAGGACAGACACTTCCGGCAGACCGGATTGTTTCGCCCGAACTTCCCGGCCCGGGATACGCCGTTCTGCAGCAGGGCAACATGGTGGTGCACCGGGCCAAGGCGCTGAAGACTCCCGGCGAGCGGATCACGATGGTCAACGGCTACGTCCCGGCGGAAGTGGACTTCCCGGACTACACGCGGTTCGACCAGCTTTATCTGGCCGACCCCGCGAACATTGCTGCCAGCGAGTACGCCCGGCATGTCGCCTGGATGGGGCGCGAAGCGCTAAAAGCGCAGATCGACGGGTTCGCATTCAGCCCGGACAAGGAGCAGTTTGCGGATCGACTTGATGGTGTCGCGCAATTGCTTGCGAATGCTGCTGCCGAACTCAGAAACGCGGATAACGCGAAGATGGAACACTTTGGCGACGAGTGAGGTGTACAGGTGATTCCTGCCAACAGGCCTCACCGAGCCCCGAAGAGGTGCCGCAATTCTGCAAACTGATGCTCTGTAAAATTTGCACGCCGTGCGACCAGCACAATATCACGCGACAACGCGTTTCGCGAAACAACGCGCGTGACCAACCCATCGTCAGCATAACGCGCAATGTCTGGTTCCGGCAGGATTGTAAACCCAATCCCCTGTTTGACGCATTCGACAATCGATTCCATTCCATCAAGAACAATCGTGCGCTGTGGCGGTGTATCGAGGCCTGTAATGTGGGTTGTGATCAATCGCCCAATCCCGGATGTCGGGGCAAAATGCAGGAACGGAAGGTTTTGCATGAGCCATGGGGTCTTGCGACGCGCGGCGGACCGGGGCAGCGCATAGACCAACGGCTCTGTTTGCAGGACCGCAACATCAAGCACGGTGCTGTTTCGATCCCCCATGGTCAGAACGGCGAGATCCAGTTGCCCGTCGACGATCTTTCGCTCCAGATGTTCTGACAATCCGGTCTCAACCTCAAACCGGACATCCGGCATGCGGATCCCCGCTTCGGTCAGAAAGCCCGGCAACAGTCGCACACTGGCACTGAGCACGAACCCGACATGGAACACGCCGCGCAGTTGACCTTGCGGTCGGCAGGCCTTCAACAGCGTGCGCTCCGCATCAACAATGGCGCGGGCGTGTTTGACGATTTCGCGCCCTTTCACGGTCAATCGCGGTGGCCGCTGCGAGCGGTCGAACAAAATCGCATCAAGCTCCTGTTCCAGAACCTTGATCTGCATGCTCACGGCGGACAGCGTCATGTTGAGCCGTTTTGCGGCCTCGGCGAACGAGCCGACATCGGCAATGGTCACGAGCGTGCCATAGGAGCGGATCTGCATCTCAGACACCTGCCTGGTTCAACTAAATTGAATTTATGATCTAAATAAACTCGATTGCGATGAATTTCGCAAGGCGTACAGTTGGCTCATGGAACACGCGAACAGCACTGAATTTTACCGCGCAACCGCGCGTGAGCTTGCCAAGCGGTTCGCCCCGCGCGCCGCCCATTGGGACCAGTCGCGGACCTACTGCTGGGACAATGTGCAGGATCTTGTGGACGCCGGAATCATGGGCATGGCGATCCCGAAAGCTTATGGCGGACGCGGCGCGGCATTCGAAGACGTTCTTGTTGTCGTGGAGGAAATTGCCAGGTCATGCACACTGTCGGCCCGGATCGTGGTCGAGGCCAACATGGGCGGGCTGAGTGCCATCATGGCCTATGGCAGCGAAGATCAGAAGGCGTTCTGCGCGCCTATCGTTCTCGCCGGGGACAAACCGGCGATCTGCATTACGGAGCCTGATGCCGGAAGCGCCGCCACGCAGATGTCGACAACGGCACAACGGCGCGGCAACCGCTATATTCT
>CALHAX010000014.1 GCA_937931785.1 uncultured Hyphomicrobiaceae bacterium
CAAATTGCACGATCTATAGGCCACCAAGAAAGCATACACATTTTTTATTCCGTGAGGATTCAAAATCAAGTCCACTTGCCAAAGGTACTTGTCGGGATCGCGGTTCTAAATATGATCGATGTGAATTTGATATCTGGTTAGCTTCCTTGCTACAGGCAATCACGCAAGTGAACTCTGTATTATCAAACGGCACAATCCCCACAGGCTTACCTCGCAGATGCGGTCTAGCCTGTTGTTCAACGGATGCAAAGAAGCCGTCAAAATCCAGATACAGATATTCTATTGTCTGAGGCTTTCGCAACAGATCGTACTCCCATGAACGAATATGAACTAAGGAGAACAAAATAGGAATAAATACCTAAGAATGTCAATCGGATTTTAATTTCAGAAATAAAATTTCAATTATATTATTTATGCAGCTGTAAATGCTTAATCGCAGAGTTTGGGTCAAAACCAATTGCGTTAGCAAAATCAAATAAATCAACTATGTCTATGCGTCTTTGCCCCGTTTCTACTGTGGCGACAAATGATTGGTGCCTACCTAAAATTTCTGCAACTGCTGTTTGAGTTAAGCCAGCTTCTTTTCGCTTATTAATTATAAAACTAACAAGTTCTAAATGAAGTGGTGAGCCAATGCTCCGCGACATTTGTATTCCTTATTAACAAAAGAACACTTTCAATAATCGCAAAATTAGATTATCTAAAAATCAGATAATTTGAACAAAGAATTGTTATTGTGAAAAGAGAATAACGAATGAGTTTGAAAAAAAATAATTGGCTTAATCAACGTTGCGGCTATTCAGTTAAGCTGTATCTAGAAAAGTATTGTCCTTTCTCGGGTGTTTTTGAAGTTATCAAATTGATAATAAGAAAAATTATGCATCTTGTGCTCATAACACTATTAATGATGGTTTCAAGCCTTCATCAATCAGTTGCTCAAGATAAATGTGAGAATATTAGAACGCGTGCTAGTTGCCTGTTTGCAACTGTAAGCTTAAGCGTTGGTACTCTTAGAGCCCGTAACAGCTTAATAGCATTAAAACAGAAGAATGATATGAATGTAGCGGTGGATAGTGCAAAACAAGAAAATGAGATACCAGAAAAAAAGAAGTACTTAGTTAATCTATTTCAAACGAAAGCAGAATGTAGATCAAAAATTTATTTAAAAAATATATGCACTAGAATAATCAAACATGTTCTTTTTATGATAAATCAAGCTTACGTACTTAATCCAAGTTATGAGATATCTACTTCACACAGTGATGTATTAGAATTTATTGAATCAGACAATAAATTGCTAGAATTACTGTCAGAATATGAGTTGGTTTATTTGGAGCAATAATAGCTGATTATCAAACCAACTAGCATGCTAAAACGAAAGATAATTACCGTGCTAGATCAAACAACTTATCACCCATAAATATTCGGTGCCCAACAGCTACTGACGTTAGACACATTTTTCACATCATTACATACAGCAACGACAGCTATGTGCTGTCATCTCAATCGGTCAACGCAACACATTGGTTAAGGTTAAATAGTTCGCTTTAGACGAATGAAAGTACTGGTTTAACTATATATGTTGATATCATGTCGCCAACGGCCAAAGGAGTTGAAGGGAAGCTTGTAGAAGGCGGTTCAGTGCAAATGTTAGCACTATGGCGCTGGGTATGAATCGGCTCCCTACGAGCTTTAAAATCAATCCTGCGACAAGAGACGTCCTAGAGATATTTAGTTGTTATTAGAGGACGATCAATTCAAGCGAAATCAGTTTGAAATTAGGCTTTCCACACCGCCAATTGATGCAGGAAACCTTAGTGAGAAGTTGTGAATATGACATCGGAAAATGAGTAGTGATATTTAAAAAACCGCAAAATTTTTATCCCACCTCGTACCACTTTCAAGAATGGCTGAAATCAGGGCTTTTGTGTTACAACTACTCTAAAAAGTAACATTTTGCGTGGTATAAAGCGTTACGGGGCGTTACACAGCGTTACAAAAACACCCTCTTTTTCGAAATATCACACACAATTGGTCGCTTGTAACACCAAAAACATCACACAAACTATCCATAATTCGACTATAGATTTAATAGTTTTCCGCCGCACCTTTGAAACTCAGCAATTTCCGGCAAATGTATGGATTTCTCAATGATACATTGTGAACTGTTGTCATGTAAGGAGTGTTGACAGTTAGGATTGCTAAGAGTGTATCTGGCATATCAATACGCAGGGTATTGGGAGCAAATAGTGTGAAGTTTTTAGTGGGTGGTGGATGTTTGCAAAGGGGCATGCACTTTTGCCAGTTTAATGTGCTGGTTTTTCCTAGGCTGCTTTTTTAGATGCTCAGAAAGATTAAGCGCAAACTTTATGCAAAGTCATGATAACTAATGAATTAGTGCTCAGCTTAAGTTATTTTAAAATATAGGATTTTCCTGTTTAGAAACTTTCGAGGTGCTTACCTTAGCAGGGGAGCGCCTTCGACCACTCGGCCACCTCTCCACCGGCGTTTCTAAGGGTTTTGACTGTAAAAACAAGCAAGAACGTGCGGGGAACACACAAGCATTATGCAACGTGACCGATACAAGGTTGCCCATTCCCGTTCCAACTGCTTTGCTGGCGAAAATGCTCTCCCCCCGTTCACTTGCGACCAAGGCATCACGAACGCGCCACAGGGCAGCGGGACGCTGTCTCCAGTACCATGCCCGGAGCCGACCTTCATGATGACTTACTGCGGTGGATGCCAGTGTGGCGCAGTGCGCTTTTCAATCACGGTTCCGGAACTCATTGTCTACGCCTGCCATTGTCAGGACTGCCAGAAACACACGACATCAGCGTGTGCACTCTCTATTCCGGTAGCTATCTCTGCACTGGAAATCGAGGGACCGTTGAGCATCTTTTCGCGTGAAACCGACAGCGGCACGACCACAGATTGCCATTTTTGTTCAACCTGCGGCACACGGATTTACCACCAATCGGCGCGTTCCAGGGACATGGTTACTTTGAAAGGGGGAACGCTGGACGACACGCGCATGCTTGTCCCGGTCGCACACCTCTGGGTTTCGCGCAAACAATCCTGGATGCAATTGCCTGACGACGTGCCACAGTTCGAAACACAGCCGGATGACCTGAAAGCATGGCGTGCGGGCTTGATATCGGCGTCTTGAGCCTGAAAAAGCCGTCGTCCCTGGTTGACCGTGATCCGACACCGGCGTTTATGGCGGGGATGTCTTCCGCCTTGGCGAGAAGGCGACAGCATCGCAACAATCGGACGCCCCGCCATGAAGTTCAAAACCGGCAAGGATTTTCTGGATTGGCCCAGCAAGGCGGTGACCGTGTTTGGTATGTCCGGGCTCGGAAAAACATGGCTGGCCAATGAATTGCGGGAGCACGGTTGGTTCCACTACTCCGCCGACTACCGCATCGGCACGCGGTACATGGGGGAACACATCGTCGACAACTTCAAGCAGGAGGCGATGAAGCTGCCACTGCTCCGCGACCTCTTGTTGTCAGATTCCATCTACATTTCCTCCAACATGCGGTTCTCGGATCTGTCACCGCTCTCGACCTACCTCGGCAAACCGGGAGACCCGACCAAAGGCGGGATTTCGTTCGCGGAATACAAACGGCGGCAGGCGCAACATCGCGATGCAGAAATGAACGCCATGCGCGATGTTCCGATGTTCATCGAAAAGGCACGCACGATTTATGGGTATGACCATTTCATTTGCGATGCAGGTGGCAGCCTTTGTGAAGTCGTCGATCCGGATAACCCGAATGATCCGGTTCTCAAGGATCTGACTGATACAACCGTTCTGGTTCATCTGCGCGGCACTGAAGACGATGCCCGTATGCTTGTTGACCGGTTTTCGAAAGCGCCAAAGCCGATGTACTACAATCCGGATTTCCTTGATGCGAAGTGGACGGAGTATAAGGCGATGAAAGGGGGGATTGCAGACGATGCTGTTAATCCGGACGACTTTGCCGTTTGGGGTTTCGAGGAACTTCTGCGTTACCGTCTGCCGATCTATGCCAAAATTGCCGATGGGTTCGGCTATACGATCAACGCTGCCGATCTCGCCGCGGCGAAGACGGACAAAGACTTCCTGGCCCTCGTTGCCAGTGCGGTTGATAACGCTGCCGCCTGATCCCACTTATTGACGACACGCCGATTTGCGAGTTTTCCATGCCCATTCGTATTGCCAACGACCTGCCCGCACGTCCTGTCCTCGAGACGGAGGGCGTGAATGTAATGTCGGAACTGACGGCAGCGCGCCAGGACATCCGCCCGCTCCGCATCGCCCTGCTCAACCTCATGCCGACAAAAATCAACACGGAAACCCAGTTTGCGCGACTGATCGGCTCGACTCCGCTTCAGGTCGACCTGTCGCTGGTGCGCATGAGCGAGCATGTCTCAAAGAACACGTCGGTCGAACACATGCGGGCGTTCTATCGACCGTGGGACGAGATCAGACACGAGAAATTCGATGGCCTGATCGTAACCGGCGCACCGATCGAACTGCTGAACTTCGAGGACGTCGACTATTGGGATGAGTTGTGCCAGATTTTTGACTGGTGCAAGACGAACGTCCATTCGACGTTGGCTGTGTGCTGGGGGGCCCAGGCGGCATTGCATCATTTCTACGGTGTACCGAAACACGAGTTGACCGAAAAACGTTTCGGGGTGTTCAATCACCAGAACCGCCTCCCCGGTTCTCCCATGATGCGTGGCTTTTCCGACCGGTTTTCCATCCCCGTCTCGCGTTGGACGGAAGTGCGCGAAGCCGACTTACCAAAAAACTCTGGCCTTGAGGTCCTGATGAGTTCACCGCATGCGGGCCTTTGTCTGGTGAACGATCCAGCGCATCGCGCACTCTACATGTTCAACCATATCGAGTACGACACGGATACGCTTGGTGCAGAATACCGGCGTGATATCGAAGCCGGTCGCGAAGCGCGTATGCCACTGGATTATTTTCCCGATGACGATCCAGAGCGCCAACCCAGCAATCGCTGGCGTAGCCACGCACATTTGTTTTTCGCGAACTGGATCAATGAAACGTATCAGGGCACGCCCTACGAACTGAACGATATCGGAACCGGGGCGCAGGGCATGGGCGCGCATGCAGAGCTGCCGGCGGAGGCATAAGCGCACGACATGGTGCTTGATACGGTCACGGACTATGCACGCAGCGCAGCCGACAGCGTTTCGGATTTCACTCGCGACCTGCTGACGCCAACAGTTCGCCTTGGTGTTACCGGCCTCTCTCGCGCAGGCAAGACGGTATTCATTACGGCGCTTGTGGATAATCTCCTGAACGGGGGACGACTGCCATTCTTCGAACCGTCGCGGCAAGGCCGTATCCTGTCCGTGTATCTCGAACCGCAACCGGACGATGCGGTGCCACGATTCGACTACGAAGCCCATCGCGCACTCTTGCGTGGTACACCGCCTGACGTACCGCCGGATTGGCCTGAAGGTACGACGCAAATCAGCCAGTTACGCCTGACCTTCGAGTACGAGGCGGAAGGGTTTTGGTCTTCTGCCGTCGAAGCGCTTACAGGGCGTCATGTCTTGCACCTCGACATTGTCGACTACCCCGGAGAATGGCTGCTGGATCTGCCGTTGCTTGGCATGAGCTATGACGCGTGGTCCCGCGACGCGATGCGACTTGCGCGTGACCCGCTGCGTGCGACGCAAGCGAAGCAGTGGCTTGCGTTCATTGATGATCTCGATCCAGGTGCAGCACAGGACGAAAGAATAGCCAAGGAGGGCGCTGCAGAGTTCCGTGCCTATCTCGCCGCATGCCGCAGTGAAAACCATGTCCTCTCAACCATTCCGCCTGGGCGGTTTTTGCTCCCCGGCGACCTTGCAGGCTCTCCTGCTCTCACATTCATGCCGCTTGATCTGGAAGAGAAAGTCCATCCCGAACCTGGCACTTTGCACGCGATGATGGCGCGACGGTATGAAGCGTACAAGACGAAGGTCGTGAAGCCGTTCTACACTGATCACTTTGCAAAACTCGATCGCCAGATTGTGCTCGTCGACGCATTGGCTGCCCTGAACGCCGGCCCTGCTGCCGTCAACGATCTGGAACGTGCGCTTGCAGGTGTCCTCGCTTCTTTCAAGACCGGATCCAATTCATGGCTCTCCTCCATCCTCGGCACACGTATTGATCGATTGATGTTCGCAGCAACGAAAGCGGACCACTTACACGAGGACAGTCATGACCGATTGAAATCCATCCTCGAGGTTTTGACAGAAAAGGCTCGTGGCGAGGCCGACTTCGCCGGCGCGAAAACAGCAATCGAGGCCATTGCCTCTGTTCGTGCAACACGCCAGGCGACGGCGAAGCAGGGAAGTGAAACCCTGCCCTGCATCATCGGAACCCCCATGCCAGACGAGGTGATTGGCGGAACTGTATTTCATGGCAACCGGGAAGCTGCAATCTTTCCAGGCGATCTGCCGGATGACCCTGCGGTGGCGCTCGCACGTGCGGAGAGCTCTACTCATGAAACAGCGTTTGTCCGGTTCCGCCCTCCTGCCACATCAAATGAGAGAGTGCCGTTGCCGCATGTGCGGCTGGATCGCGTCCTGCAATTTCTACTGGGGGATCGGCTCGGATGACGACGAAAGATACAGACGGCAAACGCAAGCCACGCGCATTTGATCCTGCCGACGCCGTTGCAGATGACAGCGATGCCATGGCAACGGATCACGCAACGACAGAGGACGAAGACGCATCGCCTCAAGCAGGAGCCGATGGCCCCGCAACATTCGAGACGCCGACGCTGTCGGACCTCAAACGCGGTTTCCGATGGGGCGCCTTGTTCTTTGCAGCAGCATCCCTTCTGACCGGCCTCGCGATCAGCCTGTGGTTCGCACGACTTGTGTCTGTCGCGCTCGAACGGGACGATTGGGTGGGATGGGTATCCGTTGGACTTCTCGGAGCCATGGCGTTGGCCGTTGGCGTGATTGCTTTGCGGGAAATCTTTGGTCTCCTGCGCTTGCGGGCCATGACGACGCGTCGTCAGCAAGCCGACGAAGCGCTACGCCAGGATGACGCCAGAATGGCCCGACGCGTAGTCGGCGAAGTGCGTCGCAACTTTCGTGGACGCCACGACATGAAGTGGTCGCTTGCACGTCACAAGGATTTTTACTCCAGTGCACATGATGCGCGTGAGGCTTTGACACTGGCGGACCGGGAACTCGTCGCGCCGCTTGATCTCGAAGCGCGCAAGGTCATTGCGCAGTCGGCAAAACGGGTATCGGTGGTGACGGCCCTCAGCCCGGCAACACTCATAGATGTGTTGTTCGTGCTGGCCGAAAACCTGCGCATGTTGCGACGGTTGGCAACGCTTTACGGGGGGCGCCCAGGTCTGAGCGGAGCCTTTTCCTTCGGCAAGCGTGTGGTGGGGCATTTGATTGCAACCGGCGGCATTGCGCTGACGGATGATCTGCTGGGTCAGTTCATCGGACAGGATCTTATTCGACGCCTGTCGCGCCGGATGGGGGAAGGCTTATTCAATGGTGCGCTGACAGCACGAATTGGTGTTGCTGCCGTGGACATGGTGCGTCCGTTACCGCATATCGAGACAACGCCGCCAAAGTTCCGCGAGATCGTGAAGGAGATTGCATTTCGGCGGAGCAAAGAGGCGAACGAGAGTTAGGGTGTGTCCAACTTACAGCGCGTCATGTTTCCATTTGAATCAGACGCGTTACAGGAACACGTCAGGTTTATGCCGTGATCGATAACCTGCTCCACGTTTGCCTTCTTCGTCGCTTCGGCAATCGACAGCAAGAGTATGTTCCTCATTCGCAGCAGCACGGCGATTTTCCCTGTCGTGCCCAGGAGCTCAAAGCAAGCTCTATCCGATCGTCCTGAACAATCACCAAAACACGCCTCACCGGGCAGCGCGGGTCATTCTGAATTTTCAACCAGAGATGCCGGGCTGACGTGAAAAATGGGTGAACGCACTGCGCGTACACACATTGTATCGACCCTTGCTTCAGGGTTGGCGAGGAACTGCTGAACGATGACTTTTGCGCAATCGTTCGTAAATGTCACTGTGTGGCCGCCAACGGGCAACGTGACCACTTGCGCATTTGCGAGGGTTTTCGCGGCGTGGTGCGCGCCGGACGGCGGGGTTACCGGGTCGAACTGATCTCCAATCAGAAGCGCTGGTACGTTGGACTTCACCGGAGAACGCTCGCGTTTGGCGGCCAATGGTGTTGGCCAGAAGCTGCACGGCACTTTGGTCCAGTACTCCGAGGCCCAGCGCCTGAGGAGGGGGTGTTGATCAAGGCGTTTGATATAGGCAGCTGTGGTCGCAGGATCATATTCGTCCGAACATTCGATCGACCAGTATGCCGCTTCATAGAGCGTATTGCTGTAGAGCCCATCGTAGATCATGGTCGTTGCGTAGGCTGTCAAATTACGGTCGCGGCCTTGGGCCATGTCAGCAATGAACTGCACGACATTGCTGTAGGCCGCATTGCCGTAGGTGATGTCGAACAGGATCTCCAGGAGCACCGTGTCCGTGACTTGCATGTAGAGTTTATCTCTCCCCGTCCTGTTTTCGATCTCGATGACGACAGGGTTGGTTGCAAGACGCTGCAATGCCTTTGCCAGGGTCGCGCTGATATCGGGATGTGCCACGGCGCACACAGTTTGTGACCGGCAGAGCGCTCCAATTTTCTCCAACGCTTCTGCGAAGCTGAACAGGTATTCCTGCGAGACTGCCACATCGGGTGGGGCCACGGAATCCAGCACCATGGCTTCCACCACATCAGAGTGATCGCGTACATACTTCAGTGCGAGCCGTGTTCCGTTCGAAACGCCATAGGGCACAATCTTGGCATGCCCCAATTGTTTCCGCAGATGTTCAATGTCGCGGATGATGTTCGCCGAGTTGTATTGATCGAGATCGACACCATCTGCGAGGAGCCGCGCCCGACACGCCTTGAGCGCTGCGTCGGACAGGCTTGCCCAGGGTGGAAACGTCTTCGGATCTCTAGAAAGGCCAACTCTGACAACCGGATCATCCAGTTCCGGGCAATTGAGCGATGGCTTGCTTGATCCCATCCCGCGCTGGTCGAACAGGATCACATCGCGATCCGTGGCAAGACCATTCACCCAATTCGTCCAGTATGATGGAGAAAAGTCGGTTGGTCCAACCGTGCCTGTGCCCGGTCCACCGTCGATGAAAAACACAGGCGCTTTCGACTTATCCGCGCCAGCACGCCGCATGCGGACATACGACATCACGACCTGAGGTCCATTCCGTTGCGCATGGTTTTCGGGAACCGTGTAGGTTCCGCATGTGGTGAGAAACCCGGGTGTTTGCCCGGCCCAACAGGTCTTTTCCTGACCGGGACTGGCGCCGGTTGCCTTCATGCCGAGAACACCAGCCGTTGCGATGCCTGCCGCGAGCAAACTTCCGCCAATTGTTCGTCGCGCTGATATCATCGCTGCCTTCCGATACGTTCAACGACGCAACACGCTTCACGTCGTGGCCAGTGCGTTGAACAGTCGGTCCAATTCATCTTCTGTATTGTAGTAGTGTGGTGCGACGCGCAACAAGGTTGGCAAACTGCGAGCCTCCGCGTCGAGGCGTGTACTGGAGGGGTCTGAAGCGCCGATATTGATACCTTGCGCGCGGAGTTTCATGACAGTTTCGCGCGGATCGCGTCCATCAATAGTGAAGCTGACGATGGCACAGTGCTCGCGCCCAATGTCACGGACTACGGCTCCAGGGAATTCACGAAGCCGCGCACGAACAGAGTCCGCAAGCTGCCAGGCGCGTTCCTGAATGACATCCAGCCCGAGATCCATGGCATATTCAACCGCAGCGCCAAGCCCGGCTCGCAACGCGTAGGCATTCTCCCACGTCTCGAAGCGGCGGGCGTCATCGCGCAATGTGTACGTATCGCAGTCTGTCCATGGCGCGCCGAAGTGATCGATCATGGCGGGTTCGAGTTTCACCAACCAGGGTTCTCGAACATACAGGAAACCTGTGCCACGTGGCCCACAGAGGAATTTTCGTCCTGTGGCAGAGAGGAAATCACACCCCAATGCTGTCACATCGACCGGCATCTGCCCGACCGCCTGGCAGGCATCCAGCAAATACGGGATGCCGTGTTTGCGCGCCACCCTTCCCACTTCAGCTGCCGGATTGACGAGGCCACCATTTGTTGGAATCCAGGTGATGGCGATCAGAGCCACGCGCTCATCGATCATGGTCTCAAGGGCCGACACGTCGAGCGCACCGTCCACATCACTCGGGATGACGTCAATCACGATCCCGTCGCGCTTTTGGCGTTGGAGGAATGCGACGTAGTTGGCCGCGTATTCCGCTTCGCTGGTCAGTATCCGATCACCAGGTTTGAAGGGCAGCGCGTAGAAGGCATGACACCAGGCGACAGTGGCATTCTCGACAAGCGCGATTTCCCGCGACGTTGCGCCAATCAATCTGGCCACGCTGGCGTACACACCGTCCAGGCATTCGACTTCCTGAGCCGCGGCCTCGTATCCGCCGATCCGTGCCTCAAGCGCAATATGCTTCTGGAGCGCATCAATCACCGGCTGCGGCATCAGCCCGGCACCGGACGCGATGAGATGCGCGACGTGTTGTGTGCCGGGTGTGCGAGCACGGATCTTGGCGATGTCGAGTGTCATGAGGAGCTCGTTTTCGATTACACCGACTGCGTAAGACCGCCATCCACACGGATGTTCTGGCCTGTCATATAGCTGGACTTGTCGCTGATGAGGAACGCAACAACCTCAGACAACTCCTGAACTTTTGCGTAGCGGCCCATCGGGATGCGCGCTACACGGTCCGCCTTTTCCGGCAGGCTGTCGATGAAACCCGGAAGCACATTGTTCATGCGAATGCCCTTTGCAGCGTACTTGTCTGCATAAAGCTTCGACCACGCGGCAAGCCCTGCGCGAAACACGGCCGAGGTCGGGAAATCGGGATCCGGCTCGAACGTTGCGAACGTCGAAATGTTCACAATGGAGCCACCACCGTTTTTCTCCATTGCAGGTGTCACAAGGCGCGCAACGCGGATCACATTGAGAAGATAATAATCCATTCCCGTGTGCCAGTCGTCGTCGAAGATTTCGATAACATCACCCTTTGGACCATGACCGGTGCAGTTCACGACACCATCAATACGGCCCCATGTCTGCATGACCTGATTGACAAACGCTTCAAGGTCTGCAGGCACAAGATTGGAACCGGTGTATCCAATGCCACCCAGTTCTTTGCCAAGTGCCTCTCCCTTACCGGAGGATGACATGACAGCAACACGGTAACCATCAGTCGCCAGTTTGCGCGCTGCATCCGCCCCAATGCCACTGCCACCACCAACAACAAGCACGACAGGTTGATCAGTCATTTCACTCTCCATTCGGTTGTCGACCTGAATACGTCAGGTTAATTTTGTATCATCGATGATGTTCATGGTGGCGAGGCCACTTTCGCCGAGTTTGGTCGCTGCAAACGGGCCGCCATGCCGCGTTTGCGCGAGATCGGTCGGGTCACCAACAGGCGCTTCGGACAAGATTTGAGCCGCAAACTGTTCAGCGTTGTCCTGTGGTCGATACCCGAGATAATCTGCCGCTGAATTATCCAGTGGCGCGCGATCATTGTTCGACACACCGTAGACGACCGTGAACGCGGTGACCGGTGTATCAATAGCGCGCGCGACAAGCTGGACCAGATCGCCGTAGCTGAGCCAGGTTCCAAGCGCGCGTGCATTGGTAACCTGTGCGCAGGAACAGATCCGCAGACATACGCTTTCAAGCCCACGTTTTTCCCAGTACATCCGTCCAAGGTCTTCCGCGAAGCACTTGGCCAATCCGTAGAACGTGTCCGGACGGTGAGGAACATGGGTGTCGATGTGTTCGGTTTTCGGATACATGCCAACCGCATGGATCGAACTGGCATAGACGACACGTCGAACGTTGCCGCGATGTGCTGCCTCCCAGACATTGTAGGCCCCGATGAAGTTTGGCCCAAGCAGCGTCTCGAAATCACGTTCGTCACCGATGGCGCCGAAATGCACGACCATGTCGGCGTCTGCGAGCAGGTCTATCATGGCGTCAAGACTTGTGATGTCTGCCCGCACATAGGTTTCGCCCGGGTACAGGTTCCCAATGTCATCGACGATGTCCGACGCAACAAATTCATCCGCCATCTTCGAAAGCGGTTCGCGCAAGTGGGAACCCAGTCGACCGGCCGCACCGGTGAGCACAAGCTTCTTGAGTTTTTTCACGAGGATATCTCTTTTCGTACGTTCGCCAGAAGTTGGTCTGCACCGCGCGCAAGCAGTCCGATATCGCTGCCGCAGGCAACGAACATAAATCCGGAGTTGATCAGGTCGGCGGCTTTGCTCGCGTCCTGCACGAGGGTTCCGACGGGTTTACCAAGGGCACGCACTTTCTCGGCGGCGGGCAGAATCGCGTCCCACACTTCCGCTGCCATGGGTTTGCCGAGGTGCCCCATGTCAGCGCCGATGTCTGCCGGACCAAAGAAAACGCCATCGACGCCATCAACCGCCGCAATCGCCGTGACATCGGCAAGCGCTGCGGTCGTTTCGACCTGAACGATGACGCAGACTTCATCGTTGGCGCGTTCGAAATAATCCGTCACGCGACCGAACTTGTTACCGCGTTGTGCCCCACTCACGCCGCGTATGCCATGCGGAGGATAACGGGTGGCGCGCACGGCCGCTTCGGCTTCTTCAGCAGACTGGACCATAGGGAAGAGGAGCGTTGACGCGCCGCAATCCAGCAGTCGCTTAACGACCACCGCATCGTTCCACATGGGTCGGACCATCGGGACCGTTTTTGTGCCACCGAATGCCTGCATCTGACCCAGAGCGATGCCAACCTCGTTTGGCGAATGCTCCATGTCGAGCAAAGCCCAGTCGTAGCCGGCCGTGGCAACAACGTCTGCCGCAAAATTGCTGCACAAACTGATCCAGAGACCAATCTGCGGTTTGCCCGAGGCGATCGCATGCTTGAATGCGTTTTGTGGAAGTTGCATCAGATGATGGCCTTTTCAATGAACGGCTCGCTCTTTGCGATACGCGCGTACCCGAGCGGAGACAGGTCCAGTTCTCTGAACTCGCCGTAGGTGAGGTATTCGGCGGTACCGCGGCCGAGCGCTGGTGACTGCTGAAATCCGTGTCCCGAAAGCCCGTTGATGAAGAGAAAATTGCCAACCTCTGTGTGTGGCCCGACGATCGCGTTTTGATCCAGCGTGTTAAAATCGTAGTGACCAACCCAGGTGTTCGTCAGTTTGATCCGCTCGAACGCCGGGATGCGGTTCGCAATGGCGGGCCACGCTTTTTCTTCCCACACGCTGTGGTCAATATCGAAGTCGTCAAACCCAACCGCGGGATCGTCACCAATCGGTGGACACCCTGCCAGATAGTACTGGCCGTCTGTGCGCACGTGAACACCCGACGGATCGATGGTCAAAGGCAAATCTCTGTCCAGTGGCTCTGCAGCGTCAAAGATGAATGTGTAGCGACGGCGCGGCTCAATCGGGATATCGATCCCGGCCATCTTCGCCGTAACCGCTCCACGCGTTCCGGAAGCGTTGACGAGTTGCCCGACACCAATCTTCTCGCCGCTCTTTAGTGTGATGCTTTCGATCCGGTCACCGACACGCTCGATCGCAACAACTTCATTCCTGATGTACTCGACACCGTTCCGACGTGCTTTTCGTTTCCACCAATCAAACAGCGTATTGCCGTCGAAATACCCTTCGTCTTTGAGATTATGGGACCCGGCAACGATATCCTCGACATTGTAGAACGGATAATCGGCCTTGATCTGCTCTGGCGTCATGATCTTCGTACCAGCACCGTTGGCAGCCTGGATCTTCTGACATTCTTCAAGGGTCGCGACAAAGTCCGGATCGTCCGCCAGATACATGTATCCATAGCTTTGCAAAATCGGCTCTGGTACATCCGGATCGCCGCCCATGTACGTGCGGAAATTCTTCACAAACTCTGCGGCGAATTGCGAGATGCGAATGTTGATTTCGGTTGAGAATTGCTGGCGCATGCACGAGTTCGTACGCGCCGTGGCGGAATTCTCGTAGGTCGGATCCATCTCCACAACGAGCGCTCGCCCGTCGAAATCCGAATTGTTTGATAGGAACCAGGCCGTGGAGGAACCGAGCATCGCACCGCCAACAATAATGACGTCGTACGTGTTGTGTTGAGGCGTTTCCAACGTTGAATTCGTGCTCATGCGATATCTCCTCCCTGTTCAAGTTCTCGCATCACGTCGGCGACATCATCTTCAGTCAATCCATAGGAAGATTTTGCTGCGTCTGCAGAAATGTAGCCCAGTGCCAGATCCCGTTTGACGGCTTGACGGTCGCGCTTTGATGCATCTCCGTAGCCGCCCCCACCTGGAAACGCACACATCACCTTACGGCCATGAGGAACGAATTGTTTTCCCTTCCCCCGCATTGGAGATTGATCGTCTTGTGCGATCGTGGTTGGCGCACCACTGCTCCCGCCAGCCCGACCACGGGCCGGATGATCGACGCGATCAAACATGGCTGAAAAATCGAACTCGTGTCCTTCTACGGCACCAATCTCCATGTATTGCCCAAGCCCCCCACGGTGCTGCCCCGCGCCGCCACTGTCCGCTCGCAACTCCTTGCGCCAGATAATGACAGGTCCGGTATGCTCTGTGGCTTCAATGGGCATTGTCATGACGCCCGACGGAAAAGCTGTTGCGTTCAGGCCGTCAAGTGTCGGGCGCGCACCGGAACCGCCAGAATTGAAACACAGAACCTCGGATCGGCGCGTAGTATCCGGTGGCGTTTCGTCCGTTCGTGGACGCAGGCTGACCTGAAAATTGCACAATGCTCCCGCACCTTCCGCCTGGATTGTGTCTGGCAAGATCTTGTCGAGCGCCGCGAACACGGTATCCGGTATCATGTGCCCGATGATGTGGCGCAAAGCGACAGGAGCCGGATGTACTGCGTTCACAATCGTGCCCTCAGGGGCCGTGATTTCGAACGGTGCGAGGGACGCGGCATTGTTCGGAATTTCGGGGGCAATGGCACATTTGAGCGCGTAGCACGCATAGGCTTTGGTGTAGACGAGCGGAACGTTGATACCTTTTGGATCGACGCCAGAGGTTCCCGTGAAGTCGGCGATGATGCGGTCCGCTTCCACGGTCAGCTTGACCTTGAGATTGATCGGTGTGGCGTAACCGTCGATCGTCATCTCGCCCTCGGTGCTCATACGAGGAAGCGCAGCAATCCGTTCAAGTGTTGCACGACGGGAATTTTCGAGAATGAACGTCGAAATATCCTCCAATCCTTCCATATCGAATTCCTGCAGCATATCCACCAAACGGCGATGTCCGATTTCATTGCAGGTTGCGAGCGCATAAATGTCGCCAACCAGTTGATCGGGTTCGCGCACGTTCGCGCGCACAACACGTATAAACGCCTGATCGACCTCTCCGCGTTCCGCAAGTTTCATGATCGGGATCGCAAGACCTTCCTCGTACACCGAGTTCGCGTCTGCCCCGAATCCACGCCCGCCAATATCAACAATATGGGCGGTACATGCGAAGTAACCGGCCAGCTTGCCTTTGTGAAACGATGGACTGACGACGGTGATGTCATGCAAATGACCGGTGCCTTTCCAGGGATCGTTCGTGATGTAGACATCGCCCTCGAAAATATTCTCCGCCCCGATCTCGCGGATAAAATGTGGCACCGCGTCGGCCATGGCGTTTACGTGCCCGGGCGTACCCGTGACGGCCTGGGCGAGCATGCGACCTTCGACATCATAAACCCCGGCGGAGAGATCACCAGCCTCGCGTACGGATGTTGAGAACGCGGTTCGCACAAGCGCCTGTGCCTGCTCCTCGACAACCGAAATCAGCCGGTTCCACATGACCTGGTTCGATACCGTGCTGAGAGATGTATTGCTCATTGGACGGTCTCCTTTGCTGCGCGCACGATGTCGATGCAGCCGTCTGCGCGATGCGTGGCCACGAAGCCTGTCGGAACGATGATCGTTGTTTCAGATTCAGTCACAGCGGCAGGACCAGTGACACGATCGCCGTCTGAAAGCTGATCTCGCTCGACAAGTGCTGCATCTGCCAATCCACCGATTGAAGGATCAAATATTCTTCGTGTTCCGGATGTGGATGCCGACCTGATGCCTGCTGGTTTCGTGACAGCTTCAGCGGCCGGTACATCCGTGGTGGCGTTGGCGGCCCAGACCGTGATCTCGGTATCGAGCCCGACGACCGTGCGGCCAAACAATGCCTCATAGTCTGCTTCGAACAATGCGAGCACCGTTGCGGCATCCGGAGCTTCCGCCTGCTCGGATGTGAGTGCGATAGGGATTTCCCATCCTTGTCCGACATAACGCATGTAAATCTTGTACTCGCAGCGTAAATCCGCATGGGCATCGCAACTGCGCACAAATCCCGTCGCTTCGTCGCGTAATTCTGCAAGGAGTGTTTTCACGGTTATCGCATCGAAGTTTGACATCCGCATGTAGACACTTCGCGTCGCCTCGAAACTGAAAGGTGCCTTCAGAAATCCAATCGCGGAGCCGACGCCTGCGCCTTGTGGCACGAGCAAACGGTCGATCCCGAGCTTGTCACACAGGCGACCAGCGTGCAGCGGAGCCGCACCGCCGAATGCGATCATGGTGTACTCGGTCGGATCTTCGCCATTTTCCACCGCATGAACGCGCGCCGCATTGGCCATGTTTTCATCCACGACCTCCGACACACCGAATGCAGCGGTCACCGCATCCATGTCGAGGGCTTCGCCGACATGTGTGTTCAACGCCTGGACCGACGCATCGGCGTGCAGCTTGATCGAGCCCCCTGCAAAGTTGTCGGGATCGAGCCGACCAAGGGTCAAATCCGCATCAGTGACCGCGGGACGCTCCCCGTCACGGCCATAGCATGCCGGCCCTGGTTCCGATCCGGCACTCTCCGGCCCGACACGGATCTGACGCATGCTATCGATGTGCGCGAGCGAACCGCCCCCTGCACCAATCTCCACCATGTCGATCACGGGAATGGAAATCGGCATCCCCGACCCCTTCTTGAAGCGGTACGTGCGCGCCACTTCGAAAACGCGACTGGTTTTCGGGGCCTGGTTCTTGATGAGGCAGATTTTTGCTGTTGTCCCCCCCATGTCGAAGCTCAACACCTTGTCGAGGCCATAGCGCGAGGCGATGTGGGCGGCAAAGATTGCGCCGCCTGCCGGCCCGCTCTCGACCAGCCGCACCGGGAATTCAGATGCATTTTCGAGTGAAATAATCCCTCCACCGGAGTGCATCAGGAAGATCGGGCAATCTGCCCCCTCCTCCTTCAGGCGATCTGCCAGGCGCGACAGATAGCTTTTCATCATTGGTTTGACGTACGCGTTGGCCGCCACGGTGTTGAATCGTTCGTACTCGCGCATTTGCGGCGACACTTCCGAACTGATCGAGATCGACAACTCCGGAAGGCGAGCAACGAGCGCATCGCGCACCATCTCTTCGTGCGCTGGGTTGAGATAGGAGTGAATCAACCCGACGGCCACGCTGTGGTAGCCACGTGACGCGATCGTCTCGGCCATGGTGTCGGCTTCATCCCGGCTCAAGGGATGCAGAACCTTGCCATCTGCACCCACGCGTTCATCGACCACATAGCGATGATTGCGCGCCAGGAGAGGCGGCGGCAACTGGAGGTTCAGGTCGTATTGTTCGAAGCGGCTCTCCGTGCGCATCTCGATGACATCGCGGAAGCCCTTCGTGGTTATAAGGGCCGTCTTGGCTCCACGCCGTTCGATCAGTGCATTGGTGGCCAGTGTCGTGCCGTGAATGATCTGGCTAATCGACGACACTGCGATGCCCGACGTCGCGCAGACCTGCCGCAAACCATCAAGGATGGCGTCTTCCGGTGCGTTGTATGTGGTCAGAACCTTGGTCGAGAACAGCGCACCGTCCGGTCCCTGAAGCACCACGTCCGTGAAAGTTCCACCGATATCGACACCGAGTTTGATTTGTTCGTTGCTCACGTTGCTTAGGTCCATTGCAAAGTTTCTACGTGACAGTATCCACCGTTGACGTGGGGCGACAGCCATCAAATACTGCTACCAGCGTTAGATTTCCTCACACGGTTCATATGCATCTCCCTCCAATGAATGCGCTCAAGGCATTCGAAGCCGTATCGCGGCACCTGAGCATGACGGCTGCTGCGAAAGAGTTGCGGGTGAGCCACGGTGCGGTCAGCCAGCAGATGAAAAATCTGGAGTCCTATCTGGGTTGCGCCTTGCTTGAGCGGACAGGAAATGCGGTCAAGCTCTCATCGCAAGGTACGCAATTTGCCCAGGTGGTCCAGAAAGCACTTGCGGAGATTGCAAGCGCAACCGCGGCCATGCAGCACGAGGCCGAACGAACACAGTTGCGTGTCTCTGCTCCCCCGACCTTTGCGGTCAAATGGCTGATCCCCAACCTGCCACGCTTCCACTCGGAGACCGCCAACATCGATGTATCTGTCGACGTCAATTCCAATGTCGTTCGGCTCGGCGCGGGAGGGCCGGATGCAGCGATCCGGTTCGGTACCCATCGCGATGAAAATCTCATTTACAGTGAGTTGTATCGCCCCGAGATTCTGATTGTTGCCAGTCCGGACTACCTGACGCGGCGTGGTTACTTGCGTTCTCTGGACGCCCTGGACCGGCACAACCTGATCCAGTGCATTCCCCCCTCCGGCATTCATACGGAATTGCACCTGCAATGGCATAATTTATCTCCCACGGCGCCGCCCGCTTACCTCGAAGTTCCGGAAGAGCATATGGCTCTCTCTGCGGCCATGCAGGGCAAGGGTCTCGTTCTGATGGAAGATATCTATGTGACGCAAGAGCTTGAGTCGGGACTTCTCGTGAAGGCGCATGATGCCAGTTTTGCAGCCCGCGCCACCTACCGGTTCGTCACGACTGCGGCTCAGGACAAAGACGTGGCACTGGAAACCTTGTCCGGGTGGTTGTCCGACAGATTGCGTGGCTAGAACACAGCGATCAAATTGCTAGAACTTTCCGGACCGGAATAGAACCTGAATACATAACGCTGATAAGCCACTGAGCAGTGCCGCCAGAGTCAGCGCCAAGGTGTAATCAGCGGTTTGGTCGAACATTACGCCTGCAAGCCACGGAGCAAACAACCCGGCCATGCCCCATGCTGTGAACACCTTGCCATAGACCCTGGTGCTGGATGCAACTCCCACGATTTTGGTAATCACTGCTGGATAAACCGCGATAATTGCACCGTATGTGAAGCCCACGCATCCCATGCAAACCAAAGCCAACGTCGTTGTGTTCGATAGAGGCAATAGGATCAGTGCACTCGCAGACGCCATTGGCAATGCGGTCAGTAACGTCTTTGGCGCCACACGGTCGACGCATAAACCGCCGACGAGGCTTCCACACATGTTGCAGAGCGCAACTGTCATTGGTGCAAGCCACAGTCTGTCCGAAAGCCCCATACGCGCTGCAATACCGGTCGCGTGGCCAATGGCCATGAGCCCCGCCGATACCGCGGCACCGTAGCTGAACCACAGCAAGGCAATCATCCCGGGGGAGGCTATTGTGTCACCACTCTTGCGGGTTGCAACCTTGAATACCGCTTCCGCCCTGGCTATTAGAACCGCGCAAAGCGGCGCAACCAGCAGTAAAGCCGCTGCCAATCCCAACATCGCCAAGCGGATGTCGCCCGACGCGAGCCCCCATGCGAACAACGGCGGTGCAACAGTTGCGCCCAGTGCGTAACAGGCCGTTACAATACCCATCGCGCGGCCTTCGCGCCCTGGATTTGACTGCGCTGCGATCTGCAATCCGAACCCGTAGCCAAGTCCATTGGCACAACCAAACAGCAGGCTGTACCCTAACCACACGCTGGCAAGTGAGGATGCAAACGCTGCAATTACTGCACCTCCCGCGCCCATCGTGCAAACAAGGATGATAAATCTTGCTGGAGGCAGGAGCGCGAAAGTACGATGCCCCGTCAGGACGGAAAGTGTCAGGGCAACGAGCGCGAAGGAATATGTCAGGCTGACCATCGAGCGGGACACATTGAACCGCTGTTCCATGGGCTCAAGGAACACAGAAAAGGCATGTACCGAACCGAGCACGAGACATAACAGCGATGCGGAAACCAACACCTTGTTGCCACGTTGCATGATGGGATCAGGCTCCCGACCAGATCAGCTCCAGTCGCAATCCGCCCGGCTCTGCAAACATCATGTGCTTGCGCGGACCATCACCGACAAGCTCCGGCATGAACTCAATCTCAATCCCGGGCCACGCGGCAATGCGTCTGGAAAGTTCCATCAGTTGAGCCTCGCTTGCAACCGAGAGCGCGACATGATGCAGACCGATGTTGGCTCGGCGGTCGAAGGACGTGACATGCCCCGAATGATCTACCTGCCACAATGTCAGCCGCATGTTGCCATCCGTAACCGAATTGCGCGGATAACCTGGATCTCGTGATTTTTCTTCCCATCCCAATACGTCGACGAAGAACGCTGTGGTCTGATCAAGGTTCTTCACTGTCAAACCCAGATGGTCGAGACCCGTTGTGTGTGCCATTGCCATTCCTCGCTTCACAAACAGAAAAGGCGGAGCCCGAAAGCTCCGCCTGAAACCCAGCGACCGTCTTCACAGACAGACTTATGCCGCTGCTTCCGCGGTCTGTGCGTCGACTTCTGCAGCCAATTCCCGCGCATGGCGTTCCTTGTCGTCCTTGCCCTTGGCATCGACATCTCGGTCGACCAGTTCAATCACCGCCATGGGGGCGCTGTCGCCGTAGCGAAAACCGGCTTTCAGAACGCGCGTGTAACCGCCCGGCCGATCTGCATAACGTGGTCCGATGACGTCGAAGAGCTTCTTGACGACATCATCGTCCTGGATCTTTGCTGCCGCCTGACGTCGCGAATGCAACGTGTTGTTTTTGCCAAGCGTGATCACCTTGTCCGCAATGCGGCGCAATTCTTTCGCCTTCGGCAGAGTTGTAACGATCTGCTCATGCCGCAAGAGCGACGCAACCATGTTGACGAACATCGCCTTACGGTGGCTCGCCGTGCGGTTCAGTTTTCTGTAGCCGTGACCGTGTCGCATTTTTATTCCGTCCTTGACGCAGGGATCAAGCCGCCGCGTACCTGTTCACAAATGAGCCTAGAAGTGGTCTTCGAACCGCTTCGCGAGATCTTCGATGTTGTCTGGCGGCCAGTTTGGCACATCCATACCGAGGTGCAGCCCCATCGCGGCGAGCACTTCCTTGATCTCGTTGAGCGACTTGCGCCCGAAGTTTGGCGTGCGGAGCATTTCTGCTTCCGTCTTCTGGATGAGATCACCGATGTAAATGATATTATCGTTCTTCAGGCAGTTGGCCGAACGGACAGACAGTTCCAGTTCGTCGACCTTCTTGAGAAGAGCGGCGTTGAATTCCAGTTCCGGCTGAGCCTCAACCTGCTGCTCACGTTGCGGCTCTTCGAAGTTGATGAAGATTTGCAACTGATCCTGCAGGATGCGGGCGGCAAGAGCCACACTGTCGTCGGCCTTGATGGAGCCGTCTGTCTCAACCGTCATCGTAAGCTTGTCGTAGTCGAGGACAGTACCTTCGCGGGTGTTCTCGACCTTGTAGGAGACTTTCTGAACCGGGCTATAGAGGCTGTCGACCGGGATGAGCCCAATCGGCGCATCGTTCGGCCGGTTTTGTTCAGCGGGAACATAGCCCTTGCCGGTGTCGGCGGTGAATTCCATGCGGATCGATGCGCCTTCATCAAGCGTGCAGATCACGTGATTGGGGTTCAGAACTTCGACTTCAGAGCCGGTTTCGATGTCACCTGCCGTGGCAACGCCAGGACCTTCCTTGCGCAGCACCATACGTTTGGTGCCCTCCGAGTGTGTTTTCACCGCGATCCCCTTGATGTTGAGGATCATGTTGGTGACGTCTTCACGCACACCTGGAATGGATGAAAATTCGTGCAGCACACCGTCGATGTGCACGCTCGTGATCGCGCCGCCTTGCAGCGACGAAAGCAGTACGCGACGCAGTGCGTTGCCAAGCGTCATGCCGAAGCCGCGCTCGAGCGGTTCTGCGACAACCGTTGCAACGCGGCCAGCGTCACGACCTGCCGTAATTGCCAGCTTGTTTGGTTTGATCAGGTCTTGCCAGTTCTTCTGCAAAACGTGTCCTCACTTGTTATCCTGTGACGAAATTCGGTGGGCGCCAATTTCGTCGTCTTGCGGGATGGCGGCTCGACGAATGCCAACCGGAGCCACCGGATGTTTTTCTCCCGACCGTCAGGTCGCGAGCATGCTATGTGTCAGACCCGACGTTTCTTGCGTGGGCGGCAACCGTTGTGCGCGATTGGCGAGACGTCCTGGATCGATGTGATGGTGAAGCCGGCGGCCTGCAATGCGCGCAGGGCAGACTCACGCCCCGAACCCGGGCCTTTGACCAGAACTTCAAGTGTCTGCATGCCGTGCTCTGCGGCTTTCTTGCCTGCATCCTCGGCTGCAACCTGGGCGGCGTATGGTGTCGATTTACGTGAGCCCTTGAACCCCATCGTGCCGGCAGAAGACCACGAAATGGCGTTGCCCTGCGCATCGGCTATGGTGATCATGGTGTTGTTGAACGTCGCGTTGACGTGCGCCACACCGGAGCTGATATTCTTTTTTACGCGCTTTTTGACGCGCTGGCGATCTTTGGCCATTTTTTCTCTCTTTTGTCTCGGCTGCCGGTGAGTGCTCTCAACCGACCCCTACGGAGGTGGTCATCTCAACCGCAATTCTCACAGCCCGAAGACCATGTTGCGGTTGTCGTCGCGTTACTTCTTCTTGCCGGCGATGGCTTTTGCCGGGCCTTTGCGTGTGCGTGCATTCGTGTGCGTGCGCTGACCGCGAACGGGCAGGCCACGACGGTGACGCAGTCCACGGTAACAACCAAGATCCATGAGGCGCTTGATGTTCATTGCCACTTCGCGGCGCAGGTCGCCTTCAACCTGGTAGTCGCGGTCGATGAGTTCACGCACCTGAATGACTTCAGCTTCGCTCAACTCGTTGACCCGACGTTCGTCAGGAATATTCGCCTGCTTGCAGATATCGCGTGCAAACTGACGGCCAATGCCGTGAATATAGGTCAGCGCAATCACGACACGCTTGTTCGTTGGAATATTGACGCCTGCAATGCGGGCCATGTGTCTCTCCTCGGGCGGTTTCGACCGCCATTCCTTCGGTTGGCCTCCCCGTTCGAGCGAACGTTGAGCCAACACGCAAAAGACCGGATTTGGACCCCGTTTGTGGTCCGGCACCGATCTCCAGATCTCTATTCATTGAGATTACGGGCAGTCTTAGTGCGACTGCGCAATCCCGTCAACCAAAGATGGAACCCAAAAGCCCCCTGGACTGGCTTTTGGCGGAGCCATCGACCTGATCCAATACGTTCGAAATCGATTTCGTCACTTCATCGATCGTGCCCATACCATCAACCGTTACAAGTTTGCCCTTCGCAAAGTAGTAGCCGATCAAAGGCGATGTCTTCTTGTAGTAGGCCATCAAACGCGTTGTTACCGTATTCGCATTGTCATCGGCACGACGTTGAAAGTCGCTTACACCGCACACGTCGCAGACCCCTTCAACCGCCGGCGTCTTGAACCGGTCATGATACCCTTCGCCGCAATTGGCGCATGTAAAACGTCCGACAATGCGAGCGACCATTTCAACATCGTCGACACGCATTTCAACCACGGCGTCCAGCGACTTGTTCTTCTCGTCGAGCATGACGTCCAGTGCGGCGGCTTGCTCGAGTGTGCGCGGGAAACCGTCCAGCGCGAAGCCTTTGGCACAGTCCGGCTGATCGATCCGTCTTGATATGATGTCCACAACCACGGCGTCCGACACCAGTTCGCCCTTGTCCATCAAAGCCTTTGCATCGATACCGATCTGGCTGCCAGACTCTGCTGACTGGCGCAACATGTCCCCCGTGGAGAGTTGCACCATGTCACGTTCGCTCGTCAAACGCTTGGCCTGTGTGCCTTTACCGGCGCCCGGTGCCCCGAGCAAAATGATGTTCATCGCCTCGTCAGACCACGCTTTCCACGATTGCCTTTGAGCTTTGCATTCTTCATCAACCCTTCGTACTGCTGGGCGATGAGATGGCTCTGGACCTGTTGCACCGTATCCATCGTCACGCTGACGACGATCAGAAGGGATGTTCCGCCGAAGTAGAACGGAACCGCCAACTGGCCACGCAAAATTTCCGGAAGTATGCAAACCAGTGCCAAATATGCCGCACCGGCGACCGTCAAGCGAGTCATCACATAGTCGATGTACTCGGCCGTTTTCTTGCCTGGGCGAATACCGGGAATGAAGCCACCGTACTTCTTCAGGTTCTCAGCCATCTCATCCGGGTTGGACACGATCGCGGTATAGAAGAATGCGAAGAAAACGATCAGGAGCACGAAGATCGCGAGGTAGAGAAATCCACCTGGTTGAAGCGAGGTCGTTACATACGTTAGCCACTCCGAAGACCCGCCAGCCGCAGAGAACTGCGCAATCGTGATCGGCAGCAACAGCAATGATGATGCGAAAATCGGAGGGATCACGCCAGCGGTGTTCAGCTTCAACGGCATGTGGGACGACTGTCCGTCCATCAGCCGGTTGCCCATCTGGCGTTTCGGGTACTGGATCAGGATCCGGCGCTGGGCGCGCTCTATGAACACGATAAACGCAATCACAAGGATAGCCATGATGAACAGGCCCACAAGAAGCGGCGCAGCAAGTGTACCCTGACGGCTGAGTTCCAATGTGCCGACAAGCGCTGCTGGAAGCTCGGCAACAATACCTGCAAAAATGATCAACGAAATCCCGTTGCCAACGCCGCGTGCGGTGATCTGTTCGCCGAGCCACATCAGGAACACCGTACCGCCAACCAGTGTAATCACCGTGGTGAGCTGGAAGAATGCGCCCGGATTGATCACAATGCCGCCGGTCGAGCTTTGCAGTCCTACCGATATTCCGTAAGCCTGAAGCGCTGCCAGAACGACCGTACCGTAACGTGTGTACTGGTTGATTGTCTTGCGACCTGCCTCGCCCTCTTTCTTGAGTTGCTCAAGATGTGGGGAAACGGTCGTCATCAACTGAATGATAATCGACGCCGAAATGTAAGGCATGATGTTCAACGCGAAGATCGCCATCCGGCCCACGGCTCCGCCGGAGAACAGGTTGAACATATCGAAGATGCCGGCATTGCCCTGATTGAAGGCGTTGGCCAGCGCGAGCGGGTCGATACCCGGGATCGGGATGTACGTTCCGAGCCGGTAGACCAAAAGCGCACCCAGTGTGAACCAGATGCGCTTCTTGAGTTCTTCAGCCTTGGCAAAGGCCCCGAAATTCAGGTTCGCCGCGAGTTGTTCTGCTGCTGAGGCCATGGTCGATGTGCTCCGAAGATCGGTAATCAGGCGCTGCTCTGCCCAGGCTCACCTTGTCTTGCGCGACTGAAATACGATTTCCCGTATTCCAGTCAAATGGGGATCAACTGCTCGCTTCGCCAGATGCTTCCGCAAATTTACGGCCGCGCGCCTTCTTTGTCCCGACTTTCTTTGCGGTTTTTTCTTCACGTGTTGGTGCGAGTACCGTCACAGAACCTCCCGCTTTCTCGACAGCTTCGCGGGCGCCCTTGGTGATGCCTGCAACTTCCAGATCAAGCTTTGCGGTCAATTCGCCATTGGCAAGCACGCGCACGCCATCTTTCTCGCGGCGAATAACACCAGCAGCCACCATTTCCGTTGCCGTGATCTTGGCGGACGCATCGAGCTTCTTGTCGTCGATGGCCTTTTGCAGCCGACCAACATTCACCTCGTTGTAGTCCTTGGCGAAAATGTTCGTGAAGCCACGCTTTGGAAGACGACGGTGGATCGGCATCTGGCCGCCCTCGAAGCCCTTGATCGCGACACCTGAACGAGACTTCTGCCCCTTCACACCACGACCAGCCGTCTTGCCCTTGCCGGAACCGATACCACGACCAACACGCTTGCGCTCGCGTGTTGCGCCTGGATTGTCTCTGAGCTCATTCAACCGCATCGGTCTTCGTCCTTCAATCTGGCCGCGGTTCGCCCGCTGGCCGGTCATTCATATTCCGGAACCTGCAAAGAGGCCCAATCTAGTCTTCGACGATCCGCACCATGTGCTGAACCTTGTTGATCATCCCGCGTACCGCAGGTGTGTCTTCAAGTGTCCGGCGGCGACGCAGTTTACCGAGACCAAGCCCCGCGAGTGTCGCGTGCTGGTCTTTCGGGCGGCGAATGGCGCTGCCGGTTTGCTCGATCGTAATGGTCTTCTTGGCCATCTTGTCCTCTTTCACCCGTGCCTCTGGCGACACGGGCGTTGTTCTTCAATCCGTTACGCCGCAGCAGGTTCAGCGCCTTCACCAGCAGCGGACTCGCTGTCGTCTCCAGCGCCATCACGACGACGGCCGACAATCTCACTGACTTTCTTGCCGCGGCGCGCCGCAACAGAACGTGGGCTGTCTTCCTGTGTCAACGCATCGATCGTGGCGCGCACCATGTTGTAGGGGTTCGACGACCCGAGCGACTTGGCCACGACATCCTGCACGCCCAGTGTTTCAAACACGGCGCGCATTGGACCCCCCGCAATGATACCGGTACCAGGAGGCGCTGCACGGAGCACAACCCGACCTGCACCATGACGCCCAGTGACATCGTGGTGCAATGTCCGGCCTTCGCGCAACGGCACCTTGATCAGCGCGCGCTTTGCGGCTTCACTGGCTTTGCGGATCGCTTCCGGCACTTCACGGGCCTTGCCCTTGCCGAAGCCGACGCGCCCTTTCTTGTCACCGATGACGACGAGAGCGGCAAAACCGAAACGGCGCCCCCCCTTCACAACTTTCGCAACGCGATTGATATGAACGAGCTTGTCTTCAAACTCGCTCTGTTCCTCGCGCTGGCGTCCGCCGCGATCGCCTTTACGGCCTCCACCTCTTTCAGGACTGCGTGCCACGTTGGCCCCTTCCGTATCCTACGAATTCTAAAATTTGAGACCGCCGTCACGCGCAGCATCCGCCAGCGCCTTGACACGACCATGATAGATGTAAGAACCGCGATCGAAGATCACATCCGTGACCCCGGCCTTACTTGCACGCTCTGCAACCAGTTTCCCGACAGCTGATGCTGCCTCCTTGTCGGCACCCGTTTTGACAGAACCCTTAAGGTCCTTGTCCAGGGTGGACGCAGCTGCAACCGTTTTACCTGACGCGTCGTCAATGACCTGCGCGTAGATGTGTTTCGACGACCGGAAGACCGAAAGCCGGGGCCGTCCATTGGCCCGTTTCCGGATCTGCCGACGCACACGCGCCTTGCGGGCGTCAATCTTGCTTTTGAGCGATGCCATAATTCTGTCTCGCGCTTCTTTCGCACATCGGGGCCGAAAACCGGAACCCGAACAACCCTATTTCTTCTTGCCTTCCTTGCGGAAGATATACTCGTCTGAGTACTTGATGCCCTTGCCCTTGTACGGCTCGGGTGGACGGTAGCCGCGCACTTCCGCGCAGAACTGCCCTACAATCTGTTTTTCGATGCCGGAGACGACAATCTCGGTCGGCTTCGTCACCTTGACGTCGAGACCCTGCGGGATCGGATGCACCACGTCATGGCTCAAACCGAGTTGCAGCTGCAGGTTCTGACCTTGCATCGATGCCCGATATCCAACGCCGTTGATTTCAAGCGTTTTTGTAAACCCATCGGTCACACCGGTGACCAGGTTCTGAACCAATGTCCGCGACATGCCCCACATGGACCGGGAGCGTTTGCTCTGGTCTTTTGGTTCCACGACAACCGCGCCGTCTTCCATCTTGACGACGACGTCGTTTACGAGCGTCACTTCAAGCTGGCCTTTCGATCCCTTGACCTTGACGGTCTGTCCCGAGACATTTGCCTCGACACCGGAAGGGATTTCGATCGGTTTCTTGCCAATCCTCGACATGTCTTCTTCCTCTGTGCGCCTGACCAAAAGCCCGGCACCTAACAATTTCGCAGCACTAGAAGATGCTGCAGAGAACCTCGCCGCCGACCTGCTCTTCGCGGGCCTGCGTATCGGACATAACACCTTTTGGCGTCGACAGGATGGAGACACCAAGACCGTTCATCACGGTTGGAATGTCCTTCACTGACGAGTAGACGCGCCGTCCCGGTTTCGAAACACGTTTGAGCTGTTTAATCACTGGCTCGTTGTTGTGATATTTCAGCTCGATCTCGAGTTCCGGCTGTGCGCCCTTCACTTCGATTTCGCTATAGCCACGGATGTAGCCTTCCGACGCCAACACATCAAGCACGCGTGCGCGCAACTTGGAGGCTGGTGTCGACACTTTTGATTTCTTACGCATCTGCGCATTGCGAATGCGCGTCAGCATATCTCCGATCGGATCCGATACAGGCATTGTCCAGACCCTCCTTTACCAGCTCGACTTGACCATACCCGGCAGCATTCCCTGTGAGGTCAGCTCCCGAAGTGCAATCCGCGATAATTTCAGTTTGCGATAATAACCGCGCGGGCGTCCTGTCAGGTCGCAGCGGTTGCGTACGCGTGTCTTCGATGAGTCGCGCGGCAGTGCGGCGAGCTTCAGCGTGGCCTTGAAGCGATCTTCGCGGGACGTGTTCTCGTCCTTGATGACAGCTTTCAGGGCCGCGCGCTTTGCGGCGAACTGCTGCGACAGCTTGCGCCGGCGCTTGTTTTTCTCAACGGCACTCGTCTTGGCCATTTTTCCCCCTCAAGGAGTTTTCCGGTTCAGTTCAAGGCTAACAGTTGCGAGGATCAATCCTCTTGCTTCTGTCCCGTGAACGGAAAGTTGAAAGCTTTCAGAAGCGCGCGCGCCTCGTCGTCGGTTTTTGCGGTCGTACACACGATCACGTCCATGCCCAGGATCTCATCGACCTTGTCGTAGTCGATTTCCGGAAACACGATGTGTTCCTTGATACCCATGGCGTAGTTGCCGCGACCGTCGAAACTTTTCGGGTTCAACCCGCGAAAGTCCTTCACGCGTGGCAATGCGATCGTCACAAGACGATCCATGAATTCGTACATGCGCTGGCGGCGCAACGTGACCTTCACGCCAATCGCCATTTCTTCACGCAACTTGAACGTCGCAATGGATTTGCGCGCCTGGGTCGTGATCGGCTTCTGGCCCGCAATCAGCGTCAGGTCATTGACAGCTGCATCGATCTTCTTGCGATCGTTCACAGCACCACCGACGCCCATGTTCAGCACGATCTTATCGAGCTTCGGGACTTCCATTGGGTTCTTGTAGCCGAACTCTTCGGTCAGTTGACCACGGATTGCGTCGTCATACTGGGTCCGCAGGCGCGGCATGTATCCGTTGGCACTAGCCATCGATCGTTTCTCCTGAACGCTTGGCAATTCGAACTTTTTTGCCATCTTCGAGCGTTTTGTAACCAACCCGGGTCGGCTTGCCGTCCTTGGGGTCTTCATGTGCAAGATTGGAAATGTGAATCGACGCTTCCATCGGGACGATGCCCGCTTCCTGGCTTGGCGTCTGACGCTGGTGCTTGCGCACGACGTTGACACCTTGCACGAGCGCACGGTTTTCCTTTGGCATGACCTTGAGGACCATGCCTTTCTTTCCCTTGTCCTTACCGGACAGAACAACCACGTGGTCGTTCTTCTTGATCTTGAGTTTCGCAGCCATCTACAGAACCTCCGGCGCGAGCGAGACAATCTTCATATGTTTCTTGCCGCGCAGTTCACGGGTTACCGGCCCGAAGATGCGCGTACCGATTGGCTCGTTGTTGTTGTTGATCAGAACCGCCGCATTGCTGTCGAAGCGGATCAGGCTGCCATCCTGGCGACGCACACCTGCAGCGGTCCGCACGACCACGGCCTTCATGACCTGACCTTTCTTCACCCGACCGCGCGGAATGGCTTCCTTCACGCTGACAACAATAATGTCGCCAACGGACGCATACTTCCGCTTGGAGCCGCCCAGCACCTTGATGCACTGCACGCGGCGTGCACCGGAGTTGTCGGCGACCTCGAGATTTGTCTCGTCCTGAATCATTGGCCCTTGCCTTTCGTATCGTCTTCGCGAACCGCACCGGTCGCGAGCGCCCGATACGTGTCGTCAGTTTCGTGTGGAGATCGCGCTCAACCGGCTGCGCTCTCGTCTGCCATTACGGTCCATCGCTTGTTCTTCGAGATCGGTGCACACTCGATGATGCGAACCTGCTGGCCGATCTTGTGTGCATTGCTCTCGTCGTGCGCCTGATAGCGCTTTGAACGACGGACAACCTTCTTGTAGAGCGGGTGCGTGAATCGGCGTTCGACTTTTACAACGACCGTCTTGTCGTTCTTGTCCGACACGACCGTGCCCTGAAGAATTCGTTTTGGCATTTTCTGTTCTCGTTCCTTGCCGACGCGTTCGTTTTCGCGCCGTTCAATTCCGTTAGCTCGCCGGCGCTTCTGCGGCCTGCTTGCGTTGCTTGGTCACCGTCTGAACGCGCGCAATACTACGGCGCACCTGACGGATGCGTGCTGTGTTCTCAAGCTGTCCGGTTGCGGTCTGGAACCGCAGGTTGAACTGCTCTTTCTTCAATTTCACCAGCTCGTCCTCGAGTTGGTCGGGCGTCAAATCCCTGATCTCAGCGATCTTCATCGATCCGTCCTCTTAACTCCGCGCCGCGGCACGGTCGTCGAAATATCTAATCACCAAGCCGCTTGATGATGCGGGTCTTGATCGGCAGCTTGGCAGCAGCCAGTGAAAGCGCTTCACGTGCAATCGGCTCGGACACACCGTCGATCTCGAACATGATGCGACCTGGCTTGACTTTCGCAGCCCAGAACTCAACCGAGCCCTTGCCTTTACCCATGCGCACTTCCGTCGGCTTTTTCGTCACCGGTACATCCGGGAAGATCCGGATCCACACGCGACCGACACGTTTCATCTGACGGGTCATGGCACGACGCGCCGCTTCGATCTGACGTGCTGTGATCCGCTCAGGTTCCATGGCCTTGAGGCCGAACGAGCCGAAGTTCAGCTCCGTACCGCCTTTGGCAGCGCCCTTGATCCGGCCCTTGTGAGCCTTGCGGAATTTGGTGCGTTTTGGTTGCAACATGGTTCTGTACCTTGATTATTCTCTTCGTGAGCTTCGACGCGCACTCTAGCGCCCGCCGGGAGCTCCACCATCCCGATCCTGACGTCGAGGGCGTCCACCGCCACCGCCGCCTTCCTGGGCTTCGAGGTGACGCTTCTCGTGCGCCATGGGATCATGTTCCATGATCTCCCCCTTGAAGATCCAGACCTTGATTCCGATGATGCCATATGCCGTCGTACCAAGCGCTGTGCCGTAGTCGATGTCTGCGCGCAGGGTGTGAAGCGGCACGCGACCTTCGCGATACCATTCGACCCGCGCAATCTCGGCACCGCCAAGACGACCGCCGCAGTTGATCCGGATACCCAAGGCGCCCAGACGCATGGCCGACTGCACGGCGCGTTTCATGGCGCGACGAAATGCAACGCGGCGCTCCAGCTGCTGCGCGATGTTCTCGGCAACGAGCGTTGCGTCAACTTCAGGCTTGCGGATCTCGACGATGTTCAGGTGAACTTCGCTCTCCGTGTATTTCGCCAGTTTCTTGCGCAAGGTCTCGATGTCCGAGCCCTTCTTGCCAATCAGGATACCCGGGCGCGCAGAATGAACTGTGATCCGGCATTTCTTGTGCGGACGCTCGATGACCACCTTGGAGATTCCAGCCGCGCGGCGCATTTTCATGATGTGCTCGCGGATGCGCATGTCTTCGTGAAGCAGAATGCCGTATTCGTTCTTGTCGGCATACCAGCGGGAGTCAGCGGTCCGGTTGATACCAAGACGCAGGCCGATCGGGTTTACTTTCTGTCCCATACTTATTCCGCCCCTTTGGCGTCGACTTCCTCGACTTCACGGACGATGACCGTGAGGTGGGAAAACGGTTTCTGGATCCGTCCAATGCGGCCACGCGCACGGGCTTTCCAGCGTTTCATGACCATGCTCTTGCCGACATGCGCTTCAGCGACAACCAGAGAGTCCACGTCGAGGTTGTGGTTGTTCTCCGCGTTCGCGATCGCACTTTCCACGACCTTCTTCACGTCGTGCGCTATCCGCTTGCGCGAAAACTGCAGGCTCGCAAGTGCCTTGTCGACCGGAAGACCACGGATGGTTTCAGCGACCAGGTTCAATTTCTGCGGCGAGATCCGAACATTGCGAAGCACAGCTTGTGCCTCGTTGTCCTTGAGCACGCGTTCGCGTTTTTCCTTGCCCATGGCTCTAGCGCCTCTTTGCTTTCTTGTCGGCCGCATGACCGAAGTAGGTCCGTGTCGGCGAGAATTCACCGAACTTGTGGCCGATCATGTCTTCCGTGACCGCAACGGGCACGTGCTTCTTGCCGTTGTAGACGCCGAACGTCAGGCCGACGAACTGCGGAAGGATCGTGGAGCGGCGGCTCCAGATCTTGATGATATCCTTGCGACCGCTTTCACGTGCGACTTCTGCTTTCTTGAGCAGATAGCCGTCAACAAACGGGCCTTTCCAGACGGAACGTGTCATCGGAGCAAAATCCTACCGTTTCTTCTTCATGTGACGTGAGCGAACAATGAGTTTGTCCGTCGTCTTGTTCGAGCGTGTCCGCTTGCCTTTGGTTGGCTTGCCCCACGGGCTCACCGGGTGACGACCGCCGGATGTGCGGCCTTCGCCACCACCATGCGGGTGATCAACCGGGTTCATTGCAACACCGCGAACGGCCGGGCGTTTGCCCAACCAGCGCTTGCGGCCAGCCTTGCCAAGCTTGATGTTCGAGTGATCCGAGTTCGAGACTGCGCCGACGGTTGCCATGCACTCGGCACGCACCATCCGCGTCTCGCCAGACGAAAGCTTCAAAATCGCATAACCAGCATCGCGGCCCGCGAGTTGCACATACGTGCCTGCAGATCGGGCAATCTGTCCGCCCTTACCGACTTTCATCTCCACGTTGTGGATGATGGTTCCAATCGGCATGGACGCCATCGGCATCGCATTGCCGGGCTTCACGTCCACGCGCTCGCCAGAAATAACACTGTCGCCAACATTGAGACGTTGCGGCGCCAGGATGTAGTTCAGCGTGCCATCTTCATATTTGATGAGCGCGATGAATGCGGTCCGGTTCGGATCGTACTCGAGCCGCTCGACGGTCGCAGGCATGTCGTGCTTGAGACGTTTGAAATCGATGATCCGGTAGGTTTGTTTGTGCCCGCCACCGCGACGACGTGCCGTGATGCGCCCGTGGTTGTTACGACCACCGTTCTTGGTGAGCCCCTGGGTCAATTTCTTGACCGGCTTTTCTTTCGAAAGCTGGCTGCGATCAACCAGGACCAGATTGCGCTGGCCTGGTGTCATCGGTTTGTAGGTCTTCAATGCCATCGTTCTATTCCACTATAATTGCGCGCCACCAAGATGGTGTCAGCGCATTAAAGTCCCGTCGTGATATCGATCGTCTGTCCGTCCTTGAGCGTGACAATCGCTTTCTTCATGTCAGCCTGTTTGCCCTTGATGCCCTTGAACCGCTTGTTCTTGCCTTTGCGGTTCAACGTATTCACGGCCTTCACTTCCACCGAGAAAATCCGCTCGATCGCCGCCTTGATATCCGGCTTGCTCGCAGTCTTGGCGACCTTGAAAATCACCTGATTGTTCTCCGACGCTTCCGTCGATTTCTCCGTGATGACCGGAGCGAGAATAATGTCGTAAGCCTGAGCGTCGTTCATCTCATCACCCTGGAATGCGGTTGAGCCGCAATCCCAATCCTTATGCGCCGAACCGTGCTTCAAGAGCGCCAAGGGCGTCCTTCGTCAGCACAAGTTTCTCGTGTTTCAGAATGTCATAGACGTTGATGCCTTCAACCGGCAGCACGTCGATGTTCGGAATGTTCTGTGCGGCCATACCGAAGTTTGCATCAATGTCACCGCTTTCGATGATCAACGCAGACTTCGCACCAAGTGCACCAAGACTTTTGCGAAGTTCCGCCGTTTTCGGTGCAGACATCTTGGCTTCGCCGATCACGATCAATTCGTCAGATTTCGCCTTGGCGGACAAGGCATGCTTCAGCGCAAGCGCCCGCACCTTCTTCGGCAGATCAATCGCATGGCTACGTGCCTTCGGACCAAATGCCTTGGCACCACCGCGAAACAGCGGAGCCTTGCGGTTGCCGTGACGTGCGCCACCGCTCCCTTTTTGTTTCACAAATTTCTTCTGCGTACCGTTGACGTCGGAACGCCCCTGCGTGTGGTGTGTCCCTGCCTGGCGTTTGGCCATCTGATAGCGCACCATACGGTGCAGAATGTCAGCACGTGGCTCCAGGCCGAAGATTTCATCCTGCAGATCAACTGATCCGGCGGACGACGCATCGAGGTTCTTGATATCGGCTTTCATCAGGCCTCACTCGCCTCCTCGGCTGCAGCATCTTGCGCTGGCGCTTCTTTAGCGACGCCCGCACCTTCCGGCATGCGGAACGCACCCGGCGTCGGTGCATCGTCAGGCCGTGCACGTTTGACCGCGTCCTTGACCAGAACCCAGCCACCTTTCGACCCAGGCACCGCACCGCGTACGAGAACCAGGCCCCGCTCAGGATCGGTTTTCACGATCGTGAGGTTTTGGGTCGTGACGCGCTCGGCCCCCATGTGGCCAGCCATCTTCTTGCCTTTAAAGACCTTGCCAGGATCCTGACACTGCCCGGTTGAACCATGCGAACGGTGCGAAATCGAAACACCGTGCGAGGCGCGCAAGCCACCAAAGTTGTGACGCTTCATGGCACCGGCAAAACCTTTACCGATGCTTGTGCCCGTTACATCGACGCGTTGGCCGGGAACGAAATGATCGGCCGTAATTTCTGCGCCTACGTCGATCATATTGTCCGCTGACACGCGAAACTCGGCAACCTTGCTCTTCGGCTCGACGTTTGCCTTGGCAAAGTGTCCACGCTCGGCTTTCGAGACATTCTTCACCTTGCGCATGCCAACCCCCAGTTGCAGCGCCGTGTAGCCATTCTTTTCCTGCGTGCGATGCGCGACAACCTGCAGCCCATCCATTTTCAGGACAGTAACCGGCACGTGTTCGCCTGCATCGGTGAAGATCCGGGTCATACCCATCTTCTGCGCTATAATTCCTGACCGCATGGGTCTTCTCTCTTTTTCGTCCGTCGGAGCTTGTGGAGAAAATCTCCAACTCCTCAAACCGTCACAAAACCATCATCTGAAAGGTCGATGGCCGGACGTGTTAAAGCTTGATTTCAACGTCAACACCCGCAGCCAGGTCGAGCTTCATAAGCGCGTCCACAGTTTGCGGTGTCGGATCGACGATATCGAGGATGCGCTTGTGTGTACGCATTTCGAATTGCTCGCGACTCTTCTTGTTCACGTGCGGAGACCGGTTCACCGTGAATTTCTCAATTCGCGTTGGAAGCGGGATCGGACCACGTACGTCAGCACCTGTACGGCGTGCCGTGTTGACGATCTCCTTCGTCGACGCATCAAGAATTCGATGATCGAAAGCCTTGAGACGTATTCTTATGTTCTGGCTTTGCATCGCCTCAACTCACCTGATGTCCGCATCGTTTGACAATTATCGCCGCTTGTCCGGCCACAAAGTCATTCGCGTTGAAATCCAAAAGTTTGGGGCGCTTCCTTTTCGGGGAAGCGCCCCTTTGTCGTTCGATCTACTCGATGATCTTTGCAACCACGCCGGCACCGACTGTGCGGCCACCTTCGCGAATCGCGAAACGGAGATTGTCTTCCATGGCGATCGGCACAATCAGCTCTACTTCGACAGAGCAGTTGTCACCCGGCATCACCATTTCCGTACCTTCCGGCAACTTTACAACACCCGTCACGTCTGTCGTTCGGAAATAGAACTGCGGACGGTAGTTCGTGAAGAACGGCGTGTGACGTCCACCCTCGTCTTTCTTGAGGATGTAGGCTTCTGCCGTAAACTTCGTGTGCGGCGTGACCGAACCTGGCTTGCAGAGAACCTGCCCACGCTCGACTTCTTCACGCTTCGTACCACGAAGCAGCACACCGACGTTGTCGCCAGCTTCGCCGCTGTCGAGCAGCTTGCGGAACATTTCGACGCCCGTGCACGTTGTCTTTTGCGTGTCCTTGATGCCAATGATTTCGATTTCTTCACCGACTTTGATGATACCGCGCTCGATACGACCTGTTGTCACCGTTCCGCGACCAGAAATCGAGAACACGTCTTCAATCGGCATCAGGAATGGCATGTCCACTGGACGTTCCGGCTGAGGAATATAGCTGTCGACAGCTTCCATCAGAGCCTTGATCGATGTTTCGCCGATTGCCTCATCGCGACCCTCAAGTGCGGCAAGTGCAGAACCCTTGATGATTGGAATATCGTCGCCCGGGAAATCGTACGAAGAAAGAAGTTCACGAACTTCCATTTCAACCAGCTCGAGAAGCTCTTCGTCGTCGACCTGATCGACCTTGTTCATGTAAACGACGAGTGCCGGCACGCCAACCTGACGCGCAAGCAGAATGTGCTCACGTGTCTGCGGCATTGGACCGTCAGCAGCGTTCACCACGAGGATCGCGCCATCCATCTGGGCTGCACCCGTGATCATGTTCTTCACATAGTCAGCGTGGCCCGGGCAATCGACGTGCGCGTAGTGGCGAGCATCTGTTTCGTATTCGACGTGCGCCGTAGAGATCGTGATGCCGCGCGCTTTTTCTTCCGGCGCCTTGTCGATCTGGTCGTAATCCTGGAAATCACCAAAGTATTTGGTGATCGCAGCTGTCAACGTCGTCTTGCCGTGGTCAACGTGACCGATCGTGCCGATGTTGCAGTGCGGTTTATTGCGTTCAAACTTTTCCTTGGCCATCTCATAGGCTCCTTCGTCTAGGTATCCGACGAAACGTCGTTTCTACTGGATTTCAATCGAGGGACGATCAATCGTCCCCTATGCGTACTTTGCCTTGACCTCGTCAGCGATGGCCTGTGGGACCTGCGCGTAGTTGTCAAAAACCATCGTGAACTGCGCCCGACCCTGGCTCATGGAGCGCAAGTTCGAAACGTAACCAAACATGTTTGCCAGCGGCACCATGGCGTTGATGACCGTCGCGTTGCCGCGCGGTTCCTGACCCTGCACTTGCCCACGACGGGACTGCAGATCACCCATGACACTACCGACATAATCTTCCGGCGTAACAATCTCGACCTTCATGATCGGTTCGAGAATTTTCGGCCCTGCCTGCTGTGCGCCTTCGCGGAAACCGGAACGGCCGGCCTGCTCAAACGCCATAACGCTGGAGTCAACCTCGTGATAGGCCCCATCGTTCAACGTGCATTTCACGTCAAGCAGCGGGAAGCCTGCGATCACGCCATTATCGAGAACGGATTTGATGCCCTTCTCGACACCAGGAATGTATTCCTTCGGCACGTTACCACCGACAACCTTGCTCTCGAATACAAATCCTTCACCCGGCTCAGCAGGTTCGATTGTCATCTTGATCCGTGCGAACTGGCCTGAACCACCCGTTTGCTTCTTGTGGGTGTAATCAACGTCCGTTTTCTTCGTCAGAGTCTCACGGTAAGCCACCTGAGGCTGACCGATTGTCGCCTCGACCTTGAACTCGCGCTTCATGCGATCGACAAGAATGTCGAGGTGCAATTCACCCATGCCCTTGATGATGGTCTGGCCGCTTTCCTCGTCCGACGTCACGCGGAAAGAAGGATCTTCCTGCGCCAACCGGTTCAGAGCAACGCCCATTTTTTCCTGGTCGGCCTTGGTTTTCGGCTCGACAGCAATCTCAATCACTGGCTCAGGAAATTCCATGCGCTCGAGAATGACCGGCTTGAGCGGATCACACAGCGTGTCACCCGTCGTGGAATCTTTAAGACCAACCACAGCTACAATGTCGCCTGCGCGCGCTTCCTCGATCTGCTCCCGGTCATCCGAGTGCATGAGGTACATGCGTCCGATGCGTTCTTTCTTGTCCTTCACGGAGTTCAGGACGGTCGAGCCCGATGTCAGAATACCCGAGTAAATCCGGCAGAACGTCAGCGAACCAACATGCGGATCATTCATAATCTTGAACGCGAGCATGCCGAGCGGCTCTTCGTCGGACGAATTACGGACAATCTCTTCGTCTGTCTTGACGTCGATCCCCTTGATCGCTGGCACGTCCAACGGCGACGGAAGGTAATGAATCACAGCGTCGAGCAACGGCTGAACGCCCTTGTTCTTAAAGGCAGATCCACAAAGAACCGGGAAGAACGCCACATCGCAGCAGCCCTTGCGGATCAGTCTGCGCAGCGTATCCACATCAGGCTCGTTGCCTTCGAGATACGCCTCCATGGCTGTTTCATCCATGTCGACAGCCGTCTCGATGAGCTGCTCACGAAACTCATTTGCACGGTCGACAAGATCAGCCGGGATTTCTGTTTCACGGAACGTTGCACCAAGGTCTTCGTTATCCCAGACGATGGCCTTCATCGTCACGAGGTCAACAATACCGGCAAAATCGTTTTCAGCACCAATCGGCAACTGAAGTACGGCAGGCGTCGCCCCTAGGCGCTCCTTAATGGAGTCAACCGACGCGTAGAAATCCGCACCGATCTTGTCCATCTTGTTTACGAAGAACATGCGCGGCACGTGGTACTTGTCGCCCTGGCGCCAAACTGTCTCAGTTTGCGGCTCAACACCGGCGTTCGCATCAAGCAGCGCAACCGCGCCATCGAGCACACGCAACGAGCGCTCGACTTCAATCGTGAAATCCACGTGGCCCGGCGTATCAATGATGTTTACACGGTGCTCGTTGCCAAGCGCCTTGCCGTCCATATCGAGAAGCGTCCAGAATGTCGTGGTCGCAGCGGATGTGATCGTGATTCCGCGCTCCTGCTCCTGCTCCATCCAGTCCATGGTGGCTGCACCATCGTGCACCTCACCAATCTTGTGACTCTTACCTGTGTAGTAGAGGACCCGCTCGGTCGTCGTCGTCTTACCCGCATCAATGTGAGCCATGATGCCGATGTTGCGGTATTCCTCGAGTGGCGTTTTGCGTGCCATCGTGCCGTATCCCTAAGAGAAAGAGTGGACTACCACCGGTAGTGCGAGAACGCCTTGTTGGCGTCTGCCATGCGGTGTGTATCTTCACGCTTCTTTACTGCTGACCCACGCCCGTTTGCCGCATCGAGCAGCTCCCCGGACAAACGCTCAACCATCGTATTCTCGTTCCGCGCACGTGCCGCGGCAATCAACCAGCGCAGCGCCAGCGCCTGACGGCGACCAGTACGCACTTCGACCGGCACCTGATAGGTCGCACCACCAACACGGCGGGAGCGCACCTCGACAGACGGCGCAATATTTTCAAGCGCCTCGTGGAACACTTCCACCGGATTGCGCTTCATCTTTTCCTCGACCGTGTCGAGTGCGCCGTAGACGATGGTCTCGGCCGCGGATTTCTTGCCGTGCTTCATCACGGAATTCATCAGTTTCGGCAGGACAAGATCACCGAACTTCGGGTCCGGAATGATATCCCGCTTAACTGCACTGTGCCGACGTGACATCTGGCTGATCCTCTAATGCGTCAATCTCAGTGACGTAGAACGTGTAAGGCGCCGGAAGTTTCCAGCGCCCAAATCCAAAATCGATGACCTACTTCGGTCGCTTTGCACCGTACTTCGAGCGGCGCTGCTTGCGGTTCGCCACACCCTGTGTGTCGAGCACACCGCGAATGGTGTGATAGCGCACACCCGGCAAATCCTTCACGCGGCCGCCGCGGATCAGCACAACAGAGTGCTCCTGAAGGTTGTGCCCCTCACCCGGAATGTAGCTCGTGACCTCGAAACCGTTCGTCAGACGCACACGCGCGACCTTGCGCAGCGCGGAGTTCGGCTTTTTCGGTGTCGTCGTGTAGACCCGTGTACAAACGCCACGTTTTTGCGGACATGCCTCCATCGCCGGAACCTTGTTCCGTTTAACGGGCGCCTTGCGCGGCTTGCGAACGAGCTGTTGAATAGTTGGCATACTATCAAGACCCTGCGTTTCCGGTGCCCCACCTCATTGCGAGGCCCGAAGTGTAGATGCGTCAAAGCCCCGGATGTGCCAACGGCGCCTTCCAAAAAGAAGACGTCCGCCAAATGCCCTCCGGGGCGATCAGCAAAAGCTCAGAGGATCCGTTGTGGCCCGAGAGCCGTGGCGGATCATGATCCAATGATGTTCAACGATGACGACGACTGCGTTTAGCCAAAACAAAAGGCGCCACAAGCGCCCCGCTACGACTACCACCAATCGTTAATCAAGTGCCATATACGCCTGTGGATTCGCTGCGTCAACAGGTTGTGTGAGGTTTTTTGGCTGGGGGGTGATGGATGGCGATGTCGATTACAATCAACTCGTGACGCTCTTTTACAACATGACTGAAGACGTGACTGTCGTGGATCATCTCAATCTCGTGTGATCCCGCCAACCCCGCTTTCGGACTCACCCAGCATGAGTTCAAGTATCAATACCTTGCTGGAATACAGCCACACATCACGCGACGTCGATACATTGACGGAAACAAGCACTCGTGTGCACGATGCTGTGAATACTAAGGTTTGATTGTTTTTTGTTGTGGGTGGTTCGTTGATGCGTTCGTGTCCGCTTCAGAAACGCTGGTCGTTGAGACGCAAGGTGGGACTGTCGCTTCTGGCGGTACTGGGGTTTTGCGTTGTCGGCCTCTACACCGTTCCGAATTTTCCGTTCGGGCCTTACACCCTCTACGGTGACATGAAGGCGGAGGAACGGGCGGCGAATATCCCGTATGAGCGGCTGTCCAGTGAAGAAACGCGACCGTTGATGATTGCCGGCAAGAATGGGCCTTTTCCTCCTTTCGCAAATGCGGTTGTAAAATTTGCTGATGTTCGAAGCTGCCTCGTTCGCTCAGAGCAACACCGCAAACAACCCGATTTACGACTGATCGATTGGTTCATTGTTTCCAACACAAAGCAAGCACGTGTATGCATTTGGCGAATCTTCACCAGTTTTGAAGCTGACCAGACTTTGACGATCCAACGCGTTGTCGCTTGGATGCAGTTCCATGACCTGCAACCTCAGATCATTCGTAATCCTGTATCTATTTATCCGGACGCCCCGCCGATCATAATCATAAAAGTGTACCGACCCAGTGAAACTCTGCTCATGCTACAAGGAGGATTTGGTAGCGATGAGTATGACGATGGAAGAAGGGTTCAAGCGCTGGACGGCGAAGCGTAAATCAGCGCTGGTTGTCGAGATCATGCAGGGCAAAACGACGGTTGCGGAGGCGGCATGTAGGCTGCGCTCGCGGCCTTAAGAAAGGATGATGGAGCGATATCGTCCTGGAGTCGTGCCTAACAAGCGACGGAAGGTTTCTGTCATGTGACTTTGGGAAGAAAAACCAACTTCGTAGGCAATTTCGGCGATCGACCGATTTTTATCCGCCAAGAGCTGTTTGGCGCGATCGATTCTGTGCTGCAACACGAACTGATGTGGTGGCAGACCCGTTTCCAGTTTGAACATCTTGGAAAAATGGAACGCACTCACACCAACCATGTCAGCCATTTTCTGGAGGCTGAGCTCATCGTCGCTGTTTTCTGCAATGTACGTTGTAACTAGTCTGATCTTTTCTCTTCCGAGAGCGAGTTTGTCTTCACTGGTCTGAGAGCGCTCTGCCTCCTGCAGGAAATCACTCATGATGAGGCTCACGAGAGAATTCGCCTTCATCTCACCACCGAACCCGTCGGAAGCCAGGAACTGGAGCAGCATCCGGGACAATGCCTTGTGGTTGGGAACACGGCGCCCCTGCATGCTATCAAGATCGAAGTCATGGTTTGCGCCCACTTCGTCCTGAAACTGCTTTCTGAGTTCCTGATCAAAACTCACATAGAGCAACTCTGCAGATCGATCTGTCTGACAATAATTGTCTACGCCCTGGGGCACGTAAGAACTTTCATCGGGAGAGACAATGACTTCCCGCTTCCTGGACGTTCCGATACTCCCGATACACTTGAAGCCTGATTGATAGAGGACGATAATGTCGGTTGGAGCCGAGTAATCCGCTTCCAGGTTTTCAATAGGCGGCGCAAAACCCAACGCAATACGGTCGTTGGCCCACCTCATCTCCGGTAGAGGGAAAAATTTCTTATCTGATGTCAAGAGTTGACACTCTATTGTGGGGGGTAATGCCTACGTCATCTCAGTGGATGCAACGTTATCACGTTGTATACTTATCAACAAGCTGTGGTCGGAATGATAAAGTTGATCATCTATAGATCAGTTTGTTGTTTGATAGGTTTAACGCGCGGTCGCCTTTCGACGAGCTGGCTAGTACGGACAACCACAGGACCGTCGGTTCACGAAAATATGACTTGTCTTGAAATGTTGTCAGCATTCTCGTGCGGCAAATTCACGATTCCACTGTTCAGTTTTTCCATTGTTTCGGAGGTGTCGGAAGGCAAAGAGGCGCTTCGGTGATATGAAGAGAGAACGTCATGTAAATGGCAGAGTGGTCCGTTTCATCCGAATCGGTAATGTCAAGACGCGTACCAATAACCAACGCCTCATACGCTGAGCCATCCTTTCGATAATTGATCAAGCAGATCAGACCTTGCCCACTTTCTTCAAGATTGTCTCGAAACGTGCGGGTATCTTCGATGTCGGTATCGATGCCTTGCAAAATCTTTGGGGACTGGCCGAGTGGCTCATCCTGCGTATACCCGCACATATCGCAAAACGCTTTATTCGCCGCAATGATCTGTGGCGCGTTCAAGCCACGTTTGCCATCCGTTATGATGCATGGGACGGACACGGCGTATGCAAACTGCATCGCTTGCTCGAGGGTCAGTGGCTTTTGGAATGAAGAAAGGTCGATGACACTATCTCGCTGCTGATCGTCTTCTGCTCTAATAGTAGCGTTGCTTTGCATGTTTCAGACTGTGCAAACACATCCTACGTAGGATGATCAAGATTTCTGAATCCCCGGCAGCACGCACTCACCAATATTCAGCGAGCAAAATTACTGGCGTGGTCAGATCAAACTACATTAATTGCATTTGCGCCATGGATCACAAAAACACAACAGCGAACGCAACAAATGGCAATACTCCGATAAGATTCAACAAAAATACGGATTCAGACAAGCAAACGCAGCGCGGAGTGTGCACAAATCCTGTAAACCTGAAGCCATGACATCACAATGCAGGTTACGCGCAAAGCCTTCGACACTCAAATTCTTAGCGCCTA
>CALHAX010000015.1 GCA_937931785.1 uncultured Hyphomicrobiaceae bacterium
TTTGAGCTTCGCCATTTACAACATTACCAATACCGACCTCTACCTTTGCACCCGGGAAGGCCTTCCGTAATTTTGCAACAGCATCAGTCGCACGTGCCCTGTTCCGGCCATTGATCATGACCTGAGTGGCCCCAGCGTTTAGGAACGCTTCAGCAATGGCGTACCCGATTCCGGCCGTGCTCCCGGTGATCAGGCAGGCCTTTCCGTTTAGCGGCCCGGGGGGGGCTTGTGTGGCATTTGTCATTGCGCGAACGTTAGGGATCGCGTCTCAGTCGGTCAATGCAGATGCAGGGCAATTGACCACGATTGCCGTGAAGCCTAACTGTCGGCCCAGACAAAGGCTCACGCATCAAGGATGACAGCATGACAAACACACGTTTTGAAACGGGTAAAAAGAAACGCGGTGAAGTACTCGGCGCAGATTACGTCGAGAACACCCTTGCCAAGGCGAACGATTTCAACCGCCCTTTCCAAGAGGCCATGACTGAGTGGTGCTGGGGTTTTGGATGGGGCGACGAGACGATCGACAAGAAGACCCGTTCAATGCTGAATCTTGTGATGATTGCGGCGCTCAACCGCATGCACGAATGGGAGTTGCATCTCAAAGGCGCCGTCACAAATGGCGTCTCGCGCGATGAAATTCGAGCCTGTATCCATCAAGCGGCGATTTACTGTGGTGTGCCAACCGGTGTCGAGTGCTTCCGCATTGCAAACCGGGTTTTTGCTGAAATGGACAAAACTGATACCTGAAACGCTGACATGGGTTGGAAAGGGCGTGTTTTTTGGATTGCGCGCCCATTTCCTCAGTGATTATCAACCTATTGACGGTAAAGTGGGGTAAACGAACTGTTAAATGAATTTGTAAAATTCGCATGCAGTCACGGCGTATGGCGGAGCTGAAACGTTTCAGGCTTCGGGCAATTGTTTCAGAATCTGAGGTTCAGTTTCTGACGGACGATAAATGGGTGAGGACATGGGGCGTAAATCCGTTGCACCGGCAGCGAAGGACACCCTTTTCAAGGATAGTGTTCAGGCCTGCCGACAGGCGCTGAAGAGCGTCATGATTTTCAGCATGTTTGTAAACCTGCTGATGCTGACCGGTCCGTTCTTCATGCTTCAGGTCTACGATCGGGTTCTCTCGAGCCGCAGCATTCCCACGCTTGTGGCCCTCGGTATTCTGGTCGTGGTTCTGTACGCCTTCATGGCAATCCTTGATGTCCTGCGCAGCCGGATCGTCGCACGTGCCGGTGTACGCCTCGACGACACGCTCGCACCACGTGTCGTGGACGCGATGATGATCCACTCGGCCAATAAAACACCGAACGTCGGATCACTGCCGGCGCGCGACCTGGACACCATTCGGCAATTCGTTAGCGGCCCGGGACTGATCGCACTTTTCGACACCCCCTGGGTGCCGGTCTATCTGCTCGTTATTTTCCTCTTTCACCCCGTATTGGGGTTCCTGTCTTTAGCTGGCGCCGTGATCCTTTTCATCCTGATGATTGCGAACGAACGTCTGACACGCGAGCCTATGGCCCAGCTCAGCGCACAAGCCAACGTCAGTCATGCGACGACAGAAGAGCTTTACCAGAATGCTGAACTTATTCGTGCGCTCGGTATGTCGGAAACCATGCGCAACCGCTGGATGGGGGAGCACGACAAGACACTTGTCGATGGGCTCACAGTCTCTGATCGTAACGGTGCGATCACCGGCCTTACCAAAGCAGTTCGCCTTGTGCTTCAGTCTTCGATCCTCGGTGTGGGAGCCTATCTCGTTATCCAGCAACAAATTCAGCCGGGTGTCATGATTGCAGCATCGATCATCTTTGCGCGTGCTGTTGCGCCGGTCGAGCAAACCATCGCGCACTGGCGTAATGTGCTTGGAGCGCGAAAATCGTGGGAACGCCTGCAGTCACTGATGATCAACACGCCGTTCCCGGGCGAACCACTTCAGCTGCCCGACCCGAAGGGACATATTTCAGCAGACGGGATCGCCCTCGTCGTCAAGGGGCGCGACGCGCCATTGTTGCAGGGCATTCAGTTCGAACTGAAACCAGGTGAAGCGCTCGGTGTTCTGGGGCCAACGGGTGCTGGCAAATCGACACTTGCCAAGGTGTTGATCGGCGCAATCTTGCCACAGAAGGGACGCGTCCAGATCGACGGCGCTGCGCTGGACCAATGGGACAGAGATCGCCTCGGTCAGCATGTCGGGTACCTGACACAGGATTCCGAATTGTTCTCTGGTACGGTTGCGGAAAACATTTCCCGTTTCGATGAAAATGCGGATTCCAGGAACATTATCGAAGCCGCCAAACTTTCAGAATTGCACAATTATATCCTCGACCTGCCAAATGGTTATGACACACCGCTTGGTCGCAATGGCATTCCTGTGTCTGGTGGTCAGCGCCAACGCATCGGCCTTGCTCGTGCGGTCTACGGCAAACCGTCTATCGTCATTCTCGATGAGCCCAATGCAAACCTGGACGCGACGGGTGAAGCAGCGGTAATCACATGTATCAAACGCCTCAAGGAGCAAGGCGCTGCCGTGATCGTGATTGCGCACCGTCCAAGCGCCATTCAGGCTGTCGACAAGATCCTGTATCTTCGGGACGGCAAGCAGGTTGCCTTTGGTCCACGCGACGAAGTTCTCAAGAAGATCCTCGTCAATAGCCCGAACAAGGCCACACCTTTGCCAACCGCAGGAGCCAAGACGGGCGCCCCGTCCACCACACGTGGTGTCCCGACCCAAATCAAGATGAGCACGCAGCCAGAAATTCAGACGCAGTCTCCCTCGCAAGGCGACACCTCGGACAAACCCGAAAACGGTGAAGCCGATGCAGATCAATCGCAAAGAAAGACAAGCTGATGACGGATCGCAGTGAGATCGCCTCGAAATCCTTGCGAAGTCACCAGTACATCGGTGCCTTCATCCTCTTCCTGCTTGTCGCCGGACTTGGCGGTTGGTCAGCAATAGCCTCAATTTCCGGTGCGGTGATTGCACCATCGATTGTGGTCGTCGAAAGCAACGCCAAACAGGTGCAGCACCTAGAGGGTGGCATCGTTGCAGAGATTAAAGTCAAAGACGGGCAGAAAGTTCAAGCCGGAGATGTTCTCATCCGACTGGATCAGACCGATACACGTGCAAGTCTTGGTGTCATTGACGCGCAACTGAATGAGTTGCTCGCACGCCTCGATCGCCTGCGTGCAGAGCGCGACGAAGACAAGGAAATAAGGTTCGACAACACGTTGAAGCTTTCCGTACCAAAATCAAACCTTGAGCGCGCGCGACGCGGACAGACCAAGCTCTTCTTGTCCCGGTTGAAGACCGTTCAGAACGAGAAAGACCAACTGGCGCAACGGGTCACGCAGCTCAATGAAGAGATTCGCGGGCTTACGTCGCAGCAGGATGCGCGGCGCAACCAACTCGCATTTCTCAAGGATGAACTTGTCGGCCTTCGCAAGCTGGCAAAAGAAGGGTTTGTGCCGAAATCACGTTTGCTGGCGCTCGAACGCCAGGCCGCTGACATCGAAGGCGAGCGCGGACAGTACACGGCTGACATGGCGCGGGCGCGCGGACGGATTGCGGAAGTGAAGGTGCAAACGGCGCAGGCGGAAAGTGAACGGCGGAATGAAATGCTGACCGAGTTGCGCAACGTGCAGGCAAACGTGGCCGAACTGCTTGAGCGCCGACGCGCTGCGATCGGACGGATGGGACGCGTCAATATCTACGCGCCACGAGACGGATATGTGCACAATCTGGTGGTCCACACTGTCGGTGGTGTCATTTCACCGCGCGATCCGATCATGGCAATCATTCCCGAGCAGGACGATCTTCAGCTCGAAGCGCGGGTTGATCCGGCCGACATTCATCGCGTGTTTGACGGACAGGACGTGGTGGTACGGTTTTCCTCACTTGATGCGTCGAAAACACCCGAGCTCAAAGGAAACGTGAGCCGTGTGCCGGCAGCAACGACGCAGGAAACTGGCCAGACGCCGCCGTTCTACATTGTTCGCGTATCGTTGCCGGAAGTTGAAGTTGCAAAGCTCGGAACGCAGAGACTGAAACCTGGCATGCCCGCTGAGGTGTACATTGAGACCGGCGACCGCAAGGCCATCACGTTCCTGCTCAAGCCGTTCATGGATGCCATGCCACGGGTCTTCCGCGGGGAGTAACGGCGCTTACGCCACAACCGCGGGCCTGACCACGTACGCATCTGATCGCAGCACTTTGAGTGTACGCACGTCCCCCGAAGATGTAGGGATCCTCCAACATTGCATCCGGGAGCGAACACATGCTTGAGCGACTTACCGTTCTGATCAGTCTGGTACTGTTCAGCATTGCCTTCGCGACACCTGCACACGCCTGCGGTGTGCATTCGAACTGCGTCCTTGGCGATCGTCACTACCGAATTCGTATGCCTGCAGAGCATGATGGGAAGACGCCTGTAGGTGCCTTGATTTTCGTGCACGGCTACAAAGGCAATGCGCGTGGTTATGTGCGCAGCAATGGTATTGCCGCGATGGGGCAGCGCATGAATGCGGCCATCATCTCGGTCAAGTCGTCCGGCAATGACTGGGCGATCCCAAATGCGCCGACACACAGCACACGAAAGAGCGTTGACGAATTGGCGTACTTTGACCGTGTTGTGGCTGACGCAGCACGCCGGTTTCCTATCGACACAACGCGTATTGTCGTCATCGGGTCGTCGGCGGGGGCCATGATGACGTGGACGCTGGCCTGCCATCGCGGTGACCGCTACGCCGGATTTATCCCGGTAGCAGGCACCTTCTGGGCACCCGTGCCCGACACGTGCACCTCACCCGCGTCCAGCGTCGTTCACATTCACGGAACACGAGATGCTGTGGTCCCATTGAAGGGACGTCGGATCGGGGACACCCGACAGGGGGATGTGCGCGCTGCACTGACACTGTACGGGCAGCACGGCGGATTTGGAGAGCGGGAAGAAAAGCGGCTTGGGAAGCTCACCTGCACAAACCGTCGCAATGCCGATGGTCACATTTTGAATTTCTGTCTCTTTGACGGCGGACACACCTTCAATATTGGTTATGTCCAATATGGGCTTGATATGTTGAAGGCGGCGGGGAAGTTGTGAGGAAGGTTGGGCAACCGTCGGAACCCAACCGCTCTCATCGTTTCTGTGAAACGACTGCCGCTGGCTCGATCGAATTTGAGAGGTTTTGGCGTTTCGCTACGCGAAAAGCCTTGGTGGGCACGCAGGGATTCGAACCCTGGACCGTCCGATTAAAAGTCGGATGCTCTACCAACTGAGCTACGTGCCCATTCCATGACGGAATGACGCCCTGTAGCGACGGGGCGCTGCGTCGAGCGCTCTACTTAGAGAGCCGCTGAGTCACCGTCAACTGGTATTCGCCGGAATGGTGAGCCAACCGTGTCACAGGTGTGGATGTGGCTTCGATACGGCCGGAAAACACAGCCGGATCACCCGAACCGGCGTTGTGCATCCTTGCGGAACGCTTCGAACCTGCCTTCGGAGATCGCGGCACGCATGGCGGCCATGAGATCCTGGTAAAAATGAACGTTGGCCCACGTCAGGAGCATCGCCCCGAGGTACTCGTTGGCCTTGATCAGATGATGGAGATAGGCGCGGGAGTAATCGCGTGAGGCCGGGCACGTGCTTTCAGGATCAAGCGGATTGGCGTCTTCGGCGTGTTTCGCGTTCTTGATGTTGAGTTTGCCATCCCAGGTGTAGGCCGTGCCATGGCGACCTGCGCGGGTTGGCATCACACAATCGAACATGTCGACACCCCGCGCGACCGACTCAACAAGATCGAGCGGTGTGCCGACGCCCATCAGGTAACACGGTTTGTTTGCGGGGAGCTTCGGTGTGGTGATGTCCAGGGTTTCGAGCATGCTCTCGTGGCCCTCCCCGACAGCCAAGCCACCGATCGAATATCCGGGAAAATCCATCTCACTGAGAAGCGCCGCAGATCGGTCGCGCAGCTCAGGATAAACGCCGCCCTGCACAATACCGAACAGGGCCTGTTCGTCGTTGCCAAATTTTTTGAATGCGGCTTTGGAGCGCTCTGCCCAGCGCAAGGAAAGCTCCATAGCGTCCTCGGCTTCCTCGAAGGTGGCCGGGAACGCAACGCATTCGTCGAGTTGCATTTGGATGTCGGAGCCGAGCAGACACTGAATTTCGATGGATCGCTCCGGTGACATCTCATGCTTGGAACCATCGATGTGGGATTGGAAAGTAACCCCCTGCTCCGACATTTTCCGCAATTTGGAAAGCGACATCACCTGGAAGCCGCCGGAATCCGTCAGGATCGGACCGTCCCAGTTCATGAATTTATGAAGACCGCCGAGGCGAGCCACGCGCTCTGCGCCTGGCCGCAGCATGAGGTGATAAGTGTTGCCGAGAAGGATGTCCGCTCCGCTTGAGCGCACATGTTCCGTGAACATCGCCTTGACGGTGCCCGCCGTGCCAACCGGCATGAAGGCTGGTGTGCGAATTTTCCCCCGTGCCGTCGTGACGGCACCGGTGCGCGCCTTGCCATCGGTTGCATCAATCTTGAATGAGAACGGTGTGGTCATGTTCGTTCCTCAGATCGCTCCAGCAGGCACGCGTCGCCGTACGAGTAAAACCGATACCCGGATTTGATGGCATGGGCATAGGCCTGTTTCATGCGATCCAAACCACAGAACGCAGACACCAGCATGAAGAGGGTGGAGCGTGGGAGATGGAAATTGGTCAGCAAAACGTCAGTGGCGCGGAAGGCGTAACCCGGAGTAATGAAAATGTCTGTCTCGCCAACGTAAGGCTTCAGTGATCCGTCAGCGGCGGCGGCTGTTTCGATCAGGCGGAGCGACGTCGTTCCAATACAGACGATCCGTCGTCCTTGCGCGCGGGCCGTGTTGAGGCGGCTTGCCGTTTCAGGTGTCACCTCTCCCCATTCGGCGTGCATCTTGTGATCCGACGTGTCGTCGACTTTCACTGGCAGAAACGTGCCACCACCGACATGGAGTGTGACAACCTCTTGCGTGATACCACGCTCTTTCAGGGCCTGGAGCAATTCATCCGTGAAATGCAATCCTGCGGTTGGAGCGGCGACGGCACCGGCGCGCGCGGCAAACACGGTCTGATAGTCGGAGGCATCCTGCGTGTCCTGCTCGCGTCGGGTTCCGATATAGGGGGGCAATGGCATCCGACCGACCGCATCAAGGCGCGCCGTCAACGCGTCTCCTGTGACGTCGAACCGAATCGTCACCACACCGCCGTCCGCCTTGTCGATAACCTCTGCTCCACACGAGAGGGTGTCGCGCGTGAACATGATGCGATCTCCTGCCTGCACCTTTTTGGCCGGGCGCAACAGGACACGCCACGTCGAGTCATCGATACGCTGGAGAAGGTTCGCCGAAACGCCTGCACGGATCTCGCCACGTGTTCGTGTGCCGTGAAGTTCCGCGGCGATGACACGCGTGTCGTTGACGACCAGCACATCACTCGGGCGCAAGAGGTCTGGCAGATCACCTATTGTGTAATCAAGAAATCCGGCCTCCGACGTGCCGGGCACCACGAGCAAGCGCGCTGCCTCTCGCGGTTCAGCGGGACGCAGCGCAATGCGGTCATCTGGCAAGTCGAAATCGAAGAGACTGACGTCCACCTGTGATCAGGCTTCAGCGTCGCCGGCGATCGTGGCTTTCACGATCTTGTCGGGATCCGTGATCGGCACACCGTCCGGGCCCTTCTTGAGCTTGTCCATATGTTCCATGCCCTCAATGACCTGGCCCCAGGCCGTGTATTGCTTGTTGAGGAAACTCGCATCGGCAAAGCAGATAAAAAACTGGCTGTCGGCCGAGTTTGGAGATTGTGCCCGCGCCATGGACGCCGTGCCACGCACATGCGGCGTGTCGTTGAATTCCGCCGCAAGGTTCTGACCGGACCCGCCTGTGCCGCGGCCATCCGGGCAGCCGGTTTGTGCCATGAAACCATCAACAACACGGTGGAAAACGATGCCGTCGTAAAACCCTTCGCGTACGAGAGTCTTTATCCGGGCGACGTGGTTCGGGGCCACGTCCGGTTTCATTTCAATGGCAACGGTTCCCTGGGTCGTTTCCAGAACCATGGTGTTGGCCGGGTCTGCATAGTTCGACATGTATTTCTCCCGCATTTAGTATGTACGGGCGGTCGAAGCCGCCCGAATGTTATTTTACGAATTCAGCCTTGAGAATTTTATCCTTCGTGCCACTCTTGTTGACCTTGTCAACGGCGTCCATGCCTTTGGTCACCTGACCCCAGATCGTATACTGGCCATTCAAGTGCGCGCAGCTCTGGTCCGTGTGACAGATAAAGAACTGGCTGTTGGCCGTGTTTGGATCGTTTGTTCGCGCTGCGCCAACCGTGCCCTTCTTGAACCCGCGTTCCTTGGTGAATTCGGCCTTGAGGTTCCCGTATTTCGAACCACCTGTGCCCGTGCCCGTCGGATCTCCCGATTGCGCCATGAAATTCGGGATCACGCGGTGGAACACGATGCCGTCGTAGAACTTATCCTGCACCAGCTGTTGCACACGTTTAACGTGGTTCGGGGCAATTTCAGGCAGGAGCTTGATCGTCACTTCACCCGTCGACAGCGTCATCTTGATCGTGTCGGTGGCTGGCATCGTTTCCTGTGCACTCACCGAAAATGGCACCGCGATCATCAGGCTCAACGCTGCAAGAGCGCTTAAAAGTTTAGTCATATCAAAGTCTCCGTGAAACTGTATCAGGTGCACGACTTAGCGGACGTGTTTGCCCTCGAGTTGTGCGCCTATCGTGCCTTGGTCTTGAGGCGTTCTGCGACGCCAGGGGTTACGAAATGGGTGACGTCGCCTCCCATCAAAGCGATCTGCCTGACCAGATTGGCAGCGATGTGGCGGGTTTCGGGCGCGCTGGACATGAATAGTGTTTCAATCTCCGGTGCCATCTGCTGATTCATACCTGCCATCTGCGCTTCGTAGTCCAGATCCGTACCATCACGCAGACCGCGCAGGAATATGGAGGCCCCGTGCGCCTTCGCCGCATCCACTGCAAGATTATCGAATGTGACGATCTCTATGGCGCAATCGTATTTGCCCGTCATGGGTTCAGTTACGTCTTCAAGCATGGCGATGCGCTCATCGGCCGTAAACATCGGCTTCTTGGCATCATGAACGCCAACGCCAATCACCAGGCGATCAAGAAATGCTGCCGATCGCTCAATGAGATCGAGGTGCCCGAGAGTGACGGGATCGAAGCTGCCTGAATAGAACGCTGTCAAGGTCATGCCGCGCTGATAGCCGAGGTTTGGGAACGGAGCAACCGGCGTTTCACACCCGATCACATCCTTACGAGATGGGTTACGGCAACATGCGTCATTCTGCACCACGTCCCGCATGCTTGGAAAACCGGGATCGCGCACCATATCCGCTGGAACCTGCCCCCCGAACCACGAGGCCTTTCGATGAAAAGACGCAGCGTCACCAAGATGGCGCGGGACTTCGCGCGCATGGAAAGTGCTGGTGGGCTCTGTCTGGTCCTGGCTACGATCGTCGCCATGATGCTTGCGAACTCTGCGTCGGCCCAAAGTTATAATTCTTTCTTGCAAACTCCGGTCGCGATCCAGTTCGGTGAACTGAAGATCGCCAAACCATTGCTGCTCTGGATCAACGACGGCCTCATGGCGGTGTTTTTCTTCCTCGTTGGACTTGAAGTGAAACGCGAGTTCAGGGTCGGGGAACTTTCCGACCCGTCTCGCATCATGCTTCCAGCCGTCGGGGCTGTGGGCGGATTACTCGTTCCTGCTGCCATCTATGTTTGGATTAATGCTGGATCACCTGAGAACCTGAACGGTTGGGCGATCCCGGCGGCAACCGACATTGCTTTCGCACTGGCCGTGCTGTCTCTACTAGGAAACCGGGTACCGATTGCCTTGAAGATCCTGTTGTTGGCGATTGCGATCTTCGACGATCTCATGGCGATCATCATCATTGCAATCTTCTACACGGATCAACTTTCCGTAACAGCGCTGGGGCTGGCCGCGATCCCGATTGCGTTGCTCGTCATGCTCAACCTGCGGGGCGTGACTAAAATTGCACCATATGTGGTGCTTGGAATTGTGTTGTGGGTTCTGGTTCTGAAGTCTGGAGTACACGCGACACTGGCCGGGGTTGTGACGGCGCTCGCCGTTCCCATGCTCAAGGTGCGTGCGGATCACAGCGAGACGTTGCTTGAGCGCGTTGAACACGGCCTGCATCGCTGGGTCGCGTTTGGCATTCTTCCGTTGTTTGCCTTCGCGAACGCAGGCGTCTCGTTCACGGGGATCGGACTGGAGAGTTTCATCGAGCCCGTGAAGCTGGGGATTTCGATGGGGCTTGTGGTTGGCAAACAGGTCGGAATTTTCGGCGCTATGGCGATCGTGATTTTTCTTGGCCTGGCCAAGCCCCCTGCGGGTGTTCGGATGGTGCATCTCTACGGGATTGCAGCACTTGGCGGGATCGGATTCACGATGAGTCTTTTCATTGGTTCTCTGGCATTTGAGCACAGCACCTTCGACGCACCGATCCGGCTTGGTGTGCTGACCGGCTCGATCCTGAGTGCGGTTGTCGGCTACGTCGTGCTGGCCCTGACGCTACCGCAAAATGCTGCGCTCACGACAGGTACAGAAAATCCTGCAATCACTGAAGCTACGCCCGCCGCGTGAATGCGAGCCAGACCCCGCCAGCGATCAAAAGGCTTCCACTCACCCGCTCGACCAGACGGATGCGGGATTGCGTGAGACGCGTCCCTGCCCACCCGGCTCCGACCGCGTACGCTCCATCAAGCACAAGGGCGACAACCATGAATGTCAGGGCGAGCCAGATGGTTTGCCAGGTCGCGCTCCCGTTCAAATTGATGAACTGTGGAATGAAGGCTCCGAAGAACAAAAGCGCCTTCGGGTTGGACAATATCACCCAGAACCCTTGCATGAAGAAGTTCCGATCTGGGGTTGTTGCGTCGGTTTTGCCCAGTTGGCCGTTCGAGCGCCAGAGTTTTACTCCAAGCCAGATCAGATAGAGCGCTCCAATGATGCGAATGATGTCGAAGACCACGCCGGCCTGGGCGACAATTGCGGAGAGACCGGCCACAAGGACGCCCATCATGAGCAGAAGGCCGACTTGCGTTCCCGCCACGTTCAAAAGCCCGGCGCGCGCACCATGTGCGAGGCTGTTGGCTATGATCACCGTGACCGAAGGCCCGGGCACGATGACGATGGCAATGCACGCCGCGACATAGGTCAGGTAGAGCGACCAGGACATGGGCGAATTCCTCTACAGATTCGATAGCTGGCGCATTGTCGCGCTGGTTCTCCTTTTTGACCTAACGCAAAGACTAGAACGTCTGGCAAGCGCAAACGTGTGCACCGGCGCAAACGTGTGCTCCGGCCCAAACGTGTGCTCCGGGATGTGTCGGTGCGTCGCTTGGCAATCAGAGCCCGCTCGAACTATGTTCAAAAAAATGCAATTTGGCAGAACGAGGTTCTCATGAATATCCCCGTTTCGGAACAATCCCTTGCATCGGCCAGCGGTGTACGCCCTGAGGTGCACGGGTATTTCGACGAGGCAACCAATGCGGTTTGCTACATTGTGCGCGATCCGAATTCCTCGGCGTGCGCGATCATCGACTCGGTAATGGACTTTGATCAGGCGGCGGGATCGATCACGTCGACGTTTGCAGACATGATCATCGGCGAGGTGTCCTCGCGCGGCTTTGAGGTTGAATGGGTGATCGAGACGCACGTTCATGCAGACCACCTGTCAGCCGCACCCTACATCTCCCAGAAGACTGGTGGAAAGCTGGGCATCGGCTCGCGCATCGGCGAGGTGCAGGAAGTTTTCGGCAAGGTGTTCAACGCCGGAACCGCCTTCGAGATGGACGGTAGCCAGTTCGACATGCTGTTCGAAGATGGTGCGTCGTTCAAGATCGGGACGATGGATGTCCGCGTAGTCCACACACCGGGACATACGCCAGCCTGCATCACCTATGTCATCGGCGATGCGGCGTTTATCGGCGACACACTGTTCATGCCGGACTTCGGGACGGCGCGGGCCGATTTTCCTGGTGGAGATGCCCGCGAGTTGTACCGGTCGATCCAGAAAATACTCTCCCTACCCGACAGCACACGATTGTTTCTGTGCCACGATTACAAGGCACCGGGTCGTGACGCGTTCTGCTGGGAAACCACGGTCGCGGAAGAAAAAGCAAACAACATTCACGTGGGTGGCGGAAAGACCGAGGAAGAGTTCGTCGAATTTCGAACAACGCGCGACAAGCAGCTTTCCATGCCGAAGCTGATTATTCCGTCTATCCAGGTCAATATGCGTGCCGGCAATCTTCCACCCGCGGAAGACGACGGTGAGCACTACCTGAAGGTGCCGATCAACAAGCTCGGACGGATGTAAGCGATAACGGGCACGCGTCGAGTTCCGGCATGAAAAGGGGTGCCAGGCAGATTGCCAGACACCCCTCTTAGTCTATCATGGTCGTGCGTCGCTCTAAGTGAGGCTCGCAACTATTTCTTCAAGCACTGATCTTTCTTTTTCTTACACGCATCTCTGGATCCGCCATCTCTGCGGCACTGCTCGTATTTCGTGCCGCACTCCACGAGATTGTCGTTCGCTATCGTTTCTGGATAGACTCGTTCTGCACCTGATGGACCAGCGACTGACAAACTCAGTCCAAGAACGACAAACGTGCCGAGCAAAGTCTTTTTCATGTCTATTGCTTTCTATTGTTGAGGCGAAATCCCGGTATTGAGAACCACCCAGTCATAAAACATCAGCCGTCGCACAGTGGGCGCGTTGCAAACCACACAAACCGAAATCAACG
>CALHAX010000016.1 GCA_937931785.1 uncultured Hyphomicrobiaceae bacterium
TGGCATCGCCGGAACAAGTGTCAAAGTCGCATTGTTGGGACCGCTTGCTGTGGCGTCCACCAGGCAGCAACAGGGTTTTGGCAGCGCCATTGTTCGGAACGGATTGCAACGGCTGGAGAATGTCGGCGTCACCCATGTCTATGTTCTGGGCGATCCCGCTTATTACAGTCGTTTCGGCTTTATGACTGAGAGAAAAGTAACGCCACCGTATCCCCTGCCCAAGGAATGGCATGCTGCGTGGCAGTCCATTGGGCTCGGACATGCAGAGAAGCTTCGCCATGGCGAGCTTTTCGTTCCGCAACCATGGTTCCAGCAGGCATTGTGGGCACCTTAGCGGCTTCACGAAAATCTCCTCACGGCCCTTCGAAACAGATCGGTTGCTCTACTCTTTCGTCTAAAAACACCCCAACGCCAGACATCACGCCCGTCCACTCCCCCGTACCGCATCCATGTGCACCAGCGCGACCGTCAGCACAGCGAGCGCACCGGCTTGATGTGCAACACCAAGGTGCACAGGCACAGCCGCTAGCAACGTCGCAATCCCCAGCACCACCTGCGCAACAACGGCACCACCGAGCCAGACCGCAGACCGCCGTCCACCGAGCGATGGTTGCTGCAAGACCTGCCAGGCATGCAGCAAGGCCCAGACCGTAATCGCATACGCCAGAATCCGGTGATTGAACTGAACGGTGAGCGCATTCTCGAACAGGTTCGACCAACCCGGTGACATCACAAACAATCCATCCGGGATGAATGCCCCATCGATCAGCGGCCACGTGTTGTGAGAGAGCCCGGCACGCATCCCGGCAACAAACGCACCGGAGATAATCTGGAGAAAAACAGCCAGGCCGAGACCGAACGCTGACCATGACACCCAGCGCGGGAGCGCATGAAACGTGTCGTCGTGCTCTTCACCACGCCACTCGCGCAAGATGATCCGCACCAGAAACACATAAATCAGAACGGCCAGACCAAGGTGCGCTGCCAGGCGATATTGACTGACGTCCACGCGTCCCGAAAGACCACTCTTGACCATATACCAGCCAAGCGCGCCTTGCAGGCCACCAAGAACGAACATGCCAATCAAAGGCAGTTTCAGGCGCGACGGGATCGCACCGCGTGCCAGAAACCAAAGGAACGGGAGTAAAAACACCACACCAATCAAACGTCCAAGAAAGCGGTGCCCCCATTCCCACCAGAAAATAAACCTGAACTCCGCCAACGACATCCCCGCATTCACTTCGATGTACTCCGGAATAAGCTTGTACTTGTCGAAGGCCTCCTGCCAGTCCGCAGCATTCAATGGCGGAATGGCGCCCATGATGGGTTTCCACTCGGTGATCGAAAGGCCGGAGTCGGTGAGGCGTGTGGCACCGCCAACCAGAACCATCACAACGATCAACCCGGCGACACATACCAGCCACCACAGCACGGCCCGTGAAACCCGTTCATCCTGCATGTCCAAAGTGGGCGTCATTGTCGCTCCCCGTCTGTCTCGCCTAATGGATCGTGCATAGGCTATACGGAACGTACACCAAATGCGCTCAACCGACGCGCGACCAACGATGGACCACGCTCATGAGCGACAGCACGCGCAAACTCATTGGCACCGTTCTGCTGCTGATCTTCGTGTTCGTCTACGCGATGATCGTGATCAACATCGGCCCCGTGCTGCTGGTTGAAGGCACGCCATGGTGGGCGCAACTCGCGTTCTACGCGATCGGCGGACTGGCGTGGACCATCCCGGCCGCCATGCTCATCAAATGGATGGCACAAGGCCGCGTGTTCTAGGCATTAACTGACGTTAAGCTTTCGCCCTTTGTTCAACAGGGCAAAGGGCGCTCCTGACAGAAGCACCTCAAGGTGACGCACATCCTGGAAATCGCCATTCAATGACAAGCGCGGCAACGCTGTCAGATGATCCGCATGTTCCGGGAACAGCATGCCTTTGCGAGTTGTCACAGCCGTTTTCATCCCGAGCGTTCGCAGCCAGTCGAATTCGCGTGGTCCGGCGCTGTTCTCGCAACCGTATGGGTAACTAAAATGCTGGGGTCGCTCACCAAGCTCTTCTTCCAACCGCCGCAAGTTCGTGTCAATCTGGCTGTGCATGCGATCTTCGGGAAGTTTTGCCAGTGCAAAGTGATCCGAGGTGTGCGCGGCAATGGTCGTCAGAGGATTGGCGTTCATGGTCCGCACTTCGTCCCACGTCATCAGCAGATCCGCAGCGAGAGCGGCTCCATCAACGCCATGTTCCTCGCTGAGTGTGCGTACCACACCCCGTGCCTCAACTTCATCGATAGAGCGCAGCCACCAGTAAATCTTTGAGTGTGCATCTTCCTTGCCGTGTCGTGTGGACGTCTCGAACGTCCAGGGCACGTCAAACATCTCGATCTCGACCCGGTTCGCCTTGCGGATTACCGCTTCGAGCGCAAGCCACCATAGATCTGCGGCACCGTCTGCAAAGCGGTCAGGGAGATAAACGGCATACGGCACCTTGTGCGCATCAAACACCGGCATGGCGTGCACAAGATTGTCGCGATACCCGTCGTCCAGCGTGAAGCTGACGAAAGGGCGCCCCATTTGATTATGCACCAACCGATGATGCACCTCGTCCAGCGATACGATGTCAAACCCTTCAGAGCGGGTTTTTGCGATCGTCAGGTCAAGAAATTCAGGTGTAATCTGCAGGATACGGCTGGGCTCGAACGCCTCCCCCGACGGCGGACACACCTGATGCAGCATGAAAACAGCGCCCACACCTCGGGTCCAGGGCGCAACCAGGCGATATGCGCGTGTCGCATGTAGGCCATTCAGGACCTGTTTGAGCAAACTTGTAGAACGACGACTCATGGAACGCCCTGTCAGTCATCTGCTGATCTGTTAACCGAGATCGCGTAGAAACAATCTGAACTTTAAATCTGCAGCACTGTAAATGAGATTAACTTGCCATCATTATTGCAATTGACGCTGCAAGAAAGACGAAAAAGAACGACCAACGCCGACGATCGACCTCAAATGGGACGCCCCTTGGGACACGCCTTTTACACGCAGTCGTCTGCCACGGCGCGCAACACGGTTAATATCGCGTTGCCGCCTGTCGCCGTTCGTCTGGAGGCTGGTGTAACATTGAGCCTTACGGTCCATGACAGCCTTGCAGACATTCGCGCAGATCTGACGCAATTGCGTGACGGCCCCTACAGCACGCTGTTCAATTCTCCCGCTTGGTTGGAGAGCCGGATCGCACGTCGCACGGATTTCGGATCCCCATGCATTATTACAGCGCGTGACGAGAATGGTACCGTTGCGTTCATATGGCCCATGTCAATCTGCCGTTGCTTCGGTGCGTCGATTCTCGGATGGCTTGGTCAGGACATCTTTGCCGTCAACCTTGGCTGTTATCGTGCGGACATCGCAGCACAGTTGACAGGCGAAGATCTCAAGAAGATTTTTAACGGGTTGCGTCTGAGCGGTCTTCCAATCGATGCAGTGCATCTGTTGAACCAGCCAAAGGTATGGAACGGTGTAATGAATCCGATGCTCGCGCTCGGACAACAGCTCGCACCGAATGCAAATTACGAACGTAAACTGCATACCGACTACGACACATTATACACTGATACTTTCAGCTCACGCGAGCGACGCAATCACGCCCGACAACGGCGTCGACTGGCTGAACACGGCGATGTGGAGGTTGTATTTGCGACAACCAACACCGAGCGTGCCACGATCATCGACACGTTCTTCGCATTCAAAACCTCACAGTTAGAACACATCGGAGCCAAGAACCCATTCGCAAGCGAAACAGTCCAGGCTTTCTACCGGTCTGCCCTTGCCTCAACCAACAGCCACGGAGCTGAGCCAATCTTTTGTGGCTTGCGCATCAACGGGAAACTGATCGCGACCCTGATTGGAGTCACGGAAGCAAAACGGTTTACAACCTTGATGAGCGCCATCACGCTTGATGATATCGCCAAGGCATCCCCCGGTCAGCAACTCCTCGAACAATTGGTGCATCACTTATGCACGCAAGGAATAGAAACCTTTGACTTCGGGCCAGGACCAAGTGCACAAAAACTCCGTTGGGAAATGCAGCCACATGCACTCCACCACAGTTATATGGCCATGACCGCGCGTGCCTTGCCCGCAACCGCGCTCGCCTCCGCACGATCCCGCGTGATGCAAAAGCTGAAGGGGAATGACCGCACATTCCGAATTTTAACGCAAGCACGTGCTCGTCTCATCGGTCGATAAACTCCTGAGCTCAGCCATCAGATCTCATCAAAAAAACCTGTCTCACATACCAATCGGCATAAAAAAGGCCAGGATATAAATCCTGACCTTCCAACTCACCCTATAATTTCATCGCACGCTACGAAGCCGCATCAAAAGTCACTCACACTGCGGGAGGAACAGGGGCGGCCGTTGCAAACTGTGCACGAATTGCACTTTGCGCAGCGCGACGCGCAGGAGCCAGCGTAGCAACATTGAACTCTGGAACATTGAATCCAAGGAACATTCCATTTGCAGTGCTTGTGTCAGCCGTGGTTCCTTTCACGATACCATGGTCGAAGCGGCCTTCAATCAAACTGAAGATCTCGACACCGGTTCCTGCTTCAGCCACAACCAGAACCTGATCGTAACTGCTATCCAGGCTATCCAGAAAGCGATTCACGGGTTCAGCATTGCGAGCATCCGACCAATCGAACGCCGTGTTCCCAAATTCAATCATATCGGCACCACTTGCCTTATCGTGTCGAACAGCATCCTTGAATTCAAGTTTGCCTGTCAGAACCTCAGTCAAACCACCTGCAGCTTCCGACACCTGAGGAATAAAAGTCGCAGTGCTCTCACCAGAAATCATGATTGTACGCGCACCATTTTGTGCCAGTTGACGTCCGAGCTCAAGGCCACCTGCGAGGGCGGAAAATCCTTTGTCCGACGTCGTCACCATCGTTCTGAACCCGGGTTTTGACTGTCCACGTGCAATCAGAACTTCGGCAAGCTCACCATTGGAGTTGAAGGCTTTGCGACCAAGGGCCATGTCGTTTGCGCTCAAAGCCCGGTTCGATTCCAGGTCAGCGACCTGATTACTGGTGTCATTGGACTGTAGCGCAGCAGTTCCAGCAGCAGCCGCACTCGCACCATAAACCAGGCCGCCACCACCACCAACAACATCGTTACGACGAGCGCCGCCTGCTCCCGGACCTGAACCATTGCCAGGCGCCGGTGTCATTTCCGGACGAGCAGCTGCCAACAAGGCCCGTGTGACCAACCACGCCAAACCAAGCAACAACGTAGCTGCCATTGCAAAAATACTCATCGGAAGCTTTTGCGGAAAAGACGGGATGCTGGTTACGCGAGCTTTTTCAACGATACGGGCGTAAACGGGGAGATTTCGACTTGCGCTCGCAGAACTCGCTTCATCAAACTTGCGGAGCATCGCGTCATAAAGGGTACGCTTGGATCGCGCCTCACGCTCAAGAAGCGTGACCCGCACCTGATCGTTCCCTGTTTTCGATGCTTGTCCCCGAACTTGATCAAGGCTCTCACGAAGAGAGGCCTCACGCGCACCAGCGATACGCGCTTCGTTTTCAAGTCCACGTACAATTTTCCGTACTTCCGCATTGATTTGCCGCGTGATTCCCGCACGTTCCGAAATCACCTGACGCATCTGTGGGTGTTGGGGCAACAACGTCGCCGACAGCTCGGAAATCCGCCGTTGCACCTGAACCCGCTGCTCGAGAAGGCGTTGTATCAACTGGGAGCGCAAGACATCAGGAGCAGAATCCACCGTTCCATTTGACAGCATTTCACGGATTTGGCGTGAACGTGCAACGGCTTCGCTGCGTTGCGCCTTGGCGATACTCAGCTGACTGTTGACCTCTGACAACTGCTGTTGACTTAAAGTCGTATTGTTCTGACCGGAATAGAGTCCTGTTTCGCTGCGAAATTTCTCCAGTTTGAAATCAGCCGCTTCGACCTGTTTCTTGAGATCTTCAAGTTGAAGCCGCAAGGACTCTGTTTCATCCTTCGTTTGCGTTGCCTGACGCCCGCGCTGCCATTCAAGATAACCTTCCGCAAGCGCATTGGCCGCATCTGCAGCCAGCTTGGGATCTTCAGATGTCATATCAACGGCAATGATACGAGACTCCTTGATCGGATAAACGGTCAACTGCTTGCTGAACGCACGCAGAACACGCTCGTTTTCACTACCGTCCTTGCCACCGATGAGGCTTGAAAGAAATCCACCAGCTTTCAACGAGCTGTTAAACTCCGGCGAAAGGTTGAGACGCAGTTTCTTCACGACCTCACCAGCAAGATCGACAGAGCGAAGGACATGCACTTGCGAATTCACGGCTTCCTTGTCGAGGAGCGCAACAACGTCATTGCTTTGCCCTTGTTGCGCAGTTGGTCGGTCATAGATCGATTGATCGTTCTCGATAATCAGTCGCGTGGTTGAGGTGTACTGAGGTGTCACCAGGGTGAGGCCGAAGAATGTAACCGCACCAACGCCAAGCGCCGCCGCAAGAAGTGTTTTCTTGCGATCCATGACGGCACGCCAAAGTGCCATAATGTCGATATCGTCCGGCGAAGCCGTATGCATTGATTGTGTCATCGGTTTACTCTACCTGGCAGACAGTATGTTTGTGCCTTGTGCCCTGAGACGGTTAGTGGACCGTAAAATTATCAGAATGCGTCAGGCGCTCAGATTTTCTTAACCAACTTCGTGCCTAATCGGATGCAGAGTATTTTTATGCCGAGTACGAAGGACAGTAAAAATGTACCCGCGTCTGATTTTCGTTTGCGCCGTTGGTCTTGTAGCGTTGAGCGGTTGCAAGCATCGTGACAGTTTTGCCGAATTTGGTACACCAAGCGCCTCAGTGCAGCCTGCGTCCACGATCGAGTCAACTGAACGCAGCAACCCATTATCGCGTCTGGGCAATGCCCTTTTTGGCTCCCGAAGCGCCTCCGTTGAGATCAACGATCCCACAATCGATGGTGAGGATCCGATCCAGTATGTCGATCCCGTAACACCACCATATCAACCATCTTACAAGTCTGCGCCAGCAACACGCGAATACGTCGCGAGTGCCAAGGATGCGGCTTACACGGACGAAATTGATACACTTCCGGCCTACACCCTGGATCACGGTGACCGAATTCGGGTTTTCGTCTACGACCAACCCAACCTCTCGCGGGTTTACAACGTCGATGGTCAGGGACGTATTTCTGTACCACTCGTTGGCTCCATCCTTGCACGTGGACGCACGACCCGCACACTGGAAGGTATCATCAAGAGCGGCCTTGAACGCAAGTATGTGAAAGACGCCAAGGTCTCGATCGAAGTTGCTGTCTACCGGCCATTTTTCATTCACGGTGAAGTTCGCACGCCAGGCCAGTTTCCTTACGTCTATGGTATGACAGTGGAAGCAGCCATCGCAACGGCAGGCGGTTTCTCTCCCCGTGCAAAGAAATACGGCATCAAGATTGTCCGCTCAGTGGACGGGTCACGAGACATGATCATCACCGATCCTTCGGCTTATGTCCGACCTGGCGATGTCATCATGGTTGATGAACGCTTTTTCTAAGGCCTGACAGAGTTGCGCAGGCGATGGAGGACGATTTGCAGTCGTTTCGAATTCTTCACTGCCTGCGCGCCCCGTTGGGTGGGCTTTTCCGACACGTTTATGATCTTGCCACCGAGCAAGCAGCCCAGGGACACGACGTCGGCATCTTGTGCGACTCCACAACAGGTGATGGCCTGACGGAGGCAAAGCTCACGGAACTCGCAGCGATTTGTTCCCTCGGCGTTCACACGACGCCAATGAGTCGACTGGTCAGTCACAACGACGCCTCTGCTCTGCGCAAGACAATCGCACTTGCAAAAGAGTTACGCTGCGACGTGTTGCATGGGCACGGTGCAAAAGGGGGGCTTTATGCCCGCCTGGCTTCACGCACGAACCGTCGAAGTGGCATTCATGCAAATTCGTTCTATACCCCGCATGGCGGCACTTTGAACTATAAGCCGGGAAGCCTCGTCTCACGGATTTTCCTTGCGATTGAAAAGAAGTTGCTGCCGATCACAGACGGATTGTGCTTTGAAAGCCAGTACGCTTGCGACAAGTTCAATACAATGGTCGGCACACCAGAATGCAAAGTTGCCGTTATCCCGAACGGTGTGCGTCCAACAGAGTTTACCCCCCATATCCTGCGTGACGATGCTGCTGACTTTGTCTTCCTTGGCGAAATTCGGGAAGTTAAAGGCGTGGATCTCCTTGTGGAAGCCATCGCCAATATGAAACAGAGCCATAACGCGACAGTTTGCGTTGTCGGCGAGGGGCCTTTGCGTGACGACATGATGGCCCGCGCAGAAACCCTCGGGGTTTCCGGAAACATGACTTGGCCTGGCGCGATGCCGGCAGCTGAAGCTTTTAAGCGGGGGCGAAATTTCGTGATGCCGTCGCGTAACGAGTCGTTTCCCTACGTTGTGCTTGAAGCTGCGGCGCAAGGCATTCCCGCACTTGTAACCAACGTTGGCGGTGTTGCCGAGATTACCGAGCCTGGCGACCCGTTCCTCTTGCGACACGATTGCGCAGACACTCTCACCAAGGCAATGATCGACGCATTGGACAATCCAGCATCACTCGCAGAACGCACGCATGCATTGCGCGAGCGCGTGCGAACACATTTTTCCACCGCAGGAATGGCACGCTCAATCGTTGACGTTTACAGTTTGGCAAGCATGTCCACAGGCGAAACACACGCAATGGCTGCATAGGTTCGAAGACATGCTGGAAGCGTTTGCTGTGGCACAAGCCATGCATCGCCCAGCTTGATCGATAACCATGACACCAGAGCAAGCCAGAATGTACATGTCGGATAAAAAGAGTGTTCAACCTGACCCGACTTACGCGATCCCTTTTGATGGGACCGGCAGCAATGTTTCAAGTGCAGACACTGGCGCAGAAAGAGCACGCCGGTTGTTCACCGACCTGACACAAATCGGAAAATTGTCTCACATTTCACCGTTGGTGCTGAGCGGTATTGTTCGTGTCAGTGAATTCGCCCTGGTTTTCTTGATCTCACTCTTGATCGCAGCGGTTTATGTTCCAGATCTTACACCGCAAGAAGGCGTGCTTTACGTCGTCGCAAGTGTAATGGCAGGTTTTTTAACCGTTGGCGCATTCCAGGCCTTTCGTCTTTACCGCGTCAGCACATTCTCGAACATTCCGCGGCAACTGCCAGGTTTGGTCTCCGCATGGTTCCTCGTCTTTGGCTGCCTCGCTGCCATAGCGTTCATGCTTAAGCTCGGACCATCCTTTTCTCGTGTCTGGTTCATATCATGGTTCCTCTTCGGTGGCATGGCAATCTTGTCGTTACGCATCGTGCTCGCCAACATGGTCCGCAAATGGACACATGAAGGTCGTTTGAACCGATACGCCGTCGTTGTTGGTGGTGGCAAAGGTGGCGAAGAGTTAATCAAACAGCTTGAACAGATGGAGAATACGGACATTCGCGTGTGTGGCGTATTTGACGATCGCAGCGATGATCGCGTATCGACCACCATCGCCGGATACCCCAAGCTTGGCACGGTTGAAGATTTGATTGAATTCGCCAGAAACTGCCGGATTGATCTCCTCATCGTCACGTTGCCGATTACAGCCGAGAACCGCCTGCTTCAGATATTCAAGAAGCTCTGGGTTTTGCCGGTCGACATTCGCCTGTCAGCACATACCAACGCAGTTCGCTTCCGCCCGAAAGCCTATTCCTTCATCGGTCGCATTCCGGTGATCGACGTCAGCGATCGTCCGATTTCCGACTGGGATTTTGTTCTGAAGTCGATTTTCGACCGGGTCATCGCAACCATCGCCATCATTGGATTATTGCCAATCATGCTGATCACCGCGTTGGTGATCAAGTTCACCAGCAAGGGGCCTGTGCTGTTCAAACAGAAACGTTTTGGCTTCAACAATGAACTGGTGGAAATTTACAAGTTCCGCTCTATGTTCACGGACATGTCTGACGCAACCGCATCGAAACTTGTCACAAAGGACGATCCACGCGTCACGCCTGTTGGCAATTTCATCCGAAAAACCAGCATCGATGAGCTGCCGCAACTCTTCAACGTGCTCACCGGTCAACTCTCGCTGGTCGGCCCACGCCCACACGCGCTACAGGCAAAAGCTGCCGACCAATTATACCATGACGTGGTGGATGGTTATTTTGCCCGCCACAAGGTCAAGCCCGGCATCACAGGATGGGCGCAGATCAATGGCTGGCGTGGTGAAACCGACACGCACGAGAAGATTGAAAAACGTGTTGAACACGACCTGTACTACATCGAAAATTGGTCAATTTTCTTTGATTTTTTCATCCTCATCAAGACACCATTCTCCCTGATCAGAAACAAGAACGCATATTAAACCCCGCACGGCATTGATGGCGCCGGGCAACTGCTATTCACACCGCCCCCTGGCGCCCAAACCCTTTTCAAAAAAAACAATAATCCGAAAGTTGTTTCTCAAATCGGGTTTTAAATATGAAACCGGAACAGATATTGCTATATCTTGAATTATAGAATTTTCTATATATAAAATTCCATCTAATAAATCTCGAGTGTAGAAGAACAAGGCGTCTTCAATGACAACTGCAAACATTGAGGCTGGTTCGTTTTCAACCAACAGGGGTCACACAACGTCTTCATCGAAAAGCGCTGTGCATTGTATCGCCCTGGGAATCGTCTGGTTAACAATGGCCTTGTCTCCGGTCGTGTTCACGGAGCCCGCACCCTTTGACTTACTCATGCTGTGTCTCATAGTCCTTCTGCCGATCGTAGGCCTTGCCCGTCTCACGCCAAACCTGTTGTTTTTACAGTGTGCCTGGTTGCTGGTGGCAGCATTCGGATTTCTCGCCTCTCTCTTCGCGACGAAAACCGGTCAATCCGCAATGCACACTGCCATCACACTGTATCTCTCTATAACATGTGTCGCGATCGCAGGATTCGTACTGCAGAATCCGACAAGGCATGCCCGCATCATCGCCTCAGGACTTGTCGTCGCTGGAGTTCTCGCAAGTATCGCCGGAACGATCGGTTACACCAATCTCATACCGGGAACGTATGACCTGTTCACACTTCATGGTCGCGCACGTGGTGCATTCAAGGACCCAAATGTACTCGGGGCCTTCCTCACACCAACTCTCATCATGGCTATGCACATGTGCATCACACACAAAGGGCGTGCGCTGGGATTTGCGATGAATGTTGCAGCCGTTGGAATTATCACAATCGGCTTGCTATTGAGTTTTTCCCGCAGCGCCTGGTTGACGGCTTTTGCAGGCATGGCGATTTACATGTATCTGTGCATTCTAGTCGCTCCGACGAACAAAGGTCGTCTGCGACTCATGATACTGACAGGTAGCAGCGTTATTGTTGCTACCATTGCTCTGATCGGCGCTCTGCAATTTGGTTCCGTAAAAAGCCTGCTTGCAGAACGTGCAACACTCTCCCAGATACATGACATCGGACCTGAAGGTCGTTTTGGCGGACAGGCCAAGGCTGTAAGCTTGGTCATGAACGCCCCCCTCGGAATTGGTTCGCTGGAGTTCCGCCCAAGATATCATCACGAGGAACCACACAATGTCTGGCTCGCCATGTTCATGAACACAGGGTGGATCGGTGGAGTTATCTTCTCACTGCTTACAATTGGAACGGCGATCTACGGCTTCCACCATGTCACACAGCCATCTCCAGTGCAGGAGCTTTATATTGTATTCTACGCAGGATACATCAGCACACTGATGGGGGGGCTGGTCGTTGACACCGATCATTGGCGTCATTTTTATCTGCTCATGGGCGTTGTCTGGGGCTTCATCCTCGCACCGACACAGAGCTACCTCGGACTACCCGCCGACCGCACACGATTCCTGAGAAGCTGATCGACGAGAGGCTGCCCTGCTTTAACGGAGACACCGGCATGTCGATTGAGCGACTTGGATTGTCGCGTCATGCTTCCATTAGTATCAGACACGCTATAACTACGGAGAAAGCAGAAGAGAATTCGTCGTCGGAAGAGGATCCGCCGCTGCCAGCAACACAGATACACCATCGCGACCATAGATATCAGCGCGAAAATGCGCGGTTCCCGCATCTGATGCCCAAGCGGTTATATAGGCAAACGTCACGGGTATATCTTTCTGCAACCTCATATTTTCAGCGACGCCAGCATTGAAAATGCTGTCGACACGGCGTGAATTCCACTCCGGTTCTTCGTTGGCAATCCACTTCACCAGATCAGTCACGCGATGCACACGCACGCATCCCGCACTGAAAGCCCGAGCGCTGGAGTTGAAGAGATTTTTCGTTGGGGTGTCGTGCAAATAAACGATCTCACTATTCGGCATATTGATCCGAACAAGACCAAGCGCGTTATGATCGCCCGGATCTTGCCGGAATTTATACCCCATTTGATCAGCCGTACGCCAATCGACCGTCGCCGGATCAATTTCATTCCCGCCCCACTTGTCCAGGACACGGATCTTCTGCTTCTGCAGATAGCTGGGATCCTTGCGGATCGCGGGTATCAGGTCTCGATTTGCAATGCTATCCGGAACACGCCAGAACGGAAAGAAATTCAATCCTTTGATGCTCGCGTGAATTGCAGGTGTTTGCGTCGTCGGTTTTCCAACGATAACCTTGCTGGACAGCTCAAGCCGGTCATTTCGCACAGCCTGCAATTCGAATGATGGTGCGTTGACGACAACATATCGATCAATGCCCTTGTCCCGTTGCTTGGCCACATGGTCCAGAAGATCGCGGAGACGTGTCTGATTCAATCTCAACTGCCCAAGGCGTACTTGTGCCGAAACGTTGAGTGCCCGAAGTGTACGCGTATCGACAACACCCTTTGGCCGAATTCCATGTCGAACCTGAAAACGTTGCAGCGCCCGCTTCACGTTCTTATCGAAGATATGAGGATCGTTCGTACGATGAGGCTGCATGTCTCCGGTAATCACGAGCCTCTTGCGTAGCAACATGACACGTTCGTCGCGAACACCTTCTCGGAGCCAGCGGCCTTTGATTTTCGGAATCTCCGTCCATCCTCCTTTGGAGACAATACGTTGATACCGATGGACAGCACGGCTAATGGCGTAAGACGTATCCTCACTCAGGAGAACCTGATCCGATTGAAGAGCCTGATCCAGCTTGTTGTTCGCAACTTGCCTGGAGCGTTTACTTGAATCGACATCGACCTTTGCCGGAGCGGCCTTGCTCTTGTTGAAGTTAGGCCAGGTGAAACCCCAATTTTCATCATTCCCTGTCCATTGCGCGGATACAGGCGAAGCGGACACGGCCAGCAGGACGACGGCACAAGCCAACGTTGTGCGTAAGATCGATGTACAATCTTTCAGTGTGACGATGGCGCGGTTCATTGGCGTCATTTCGTTATCCTGGCAATGGTCGTACGAGTCAGAATTGAACTAACATGGGACGCACCGAACGTTACTCAACTTCGCGCGAGCAATCCAATTCTGTCATCAGAGCTGCGAAGGGAGGTCGCTGATTTCAATGGCAGCTTTACGGCATTTACAGGGTTATCCGCGAAATGTTGCCAAAATGCTACCTGTCCTGCGGGTACAGATTGATTGCATGACGCACCGAAATAGCCACGAGCCTTGCAATTCAAGGCCTTACCGTGCGGCCAAGCAAGAACCAGCACCATCTTGAGTGTCGCAAAAATGGTCGGAGCGAGAGGATTTGAACCTCCGACCCCCGGTCCCCCAGACCGGTGCGCTAACCGGGCTGCGCCACGCTCCGACATATCCGGAAACTGCAAGAAACGTTAGCAATGGGGGCTGCCAAGCCAGTTCGGGACGTTGCAAGCCATAGCATATCTCTCAGCCATATCCAGCGAATTTGATATCGCAGCATTGCAGCAATGAATGAGATCACGACCGGCCACGCACTTGGCGCTGCGACACATGAACCATACTGCCGAACCAGATCCCCCCCAAGGACGTCCTGCTACAAGATCAGGTCAACATCTGCAAAGTGCAGTTGCTCAATACCGCTGAGTGTATCAACACCCTCGAAGCCGAGCGTATCGGAGACAATGACCACACCATCTGCCTTTTCAACGATGTCGTAGCGATCACGCTCGCCTTCAAACATCGCGATATCAAAGCCAGAACCGCCCACCAGCGTGTCGTTTCCGCCGTAGCCTGCAAGAATATCATTGCCTGCACCGCCGTTCACGCCATCATTGGCCAAACCGCCGTAGAACGTATCCGCTCCGTCGCCGCCAAAGACTTTGGTAATCGTGTCATATCCAGCGGCAGTAAAGGTATCGTCCCCCGCGCCGCCGAATGCGATCTCAATCCGGCTTGCAGCCATATCGAACGTTGCGCCACCAACATCGACAAAGATTGCAGTATCGATGCCGTCACCGCCATCCACCATGCTGTCAGACGTATCAAAGTAGAACGTATCATCGCCAGCAAGACCGTAAAGCGTGTCGCTCCCATCCCCACCCGACAATGTGTCGTTGCCAAGCCCACCGATCAGTTCATCATCACCGCCACGCCCATCAAGCGTTGCATCGAACTCTTCCCCCTCGAAAGATAAACCATCATCGAACTCACTACCGACAACAGACTCGATACTCCGACCCGCAAAATTCTCGCTGATGCCAATATCGGTTTCGTAGATCAACTGGTCAAACCCAAGACCACCGTCCGCGCCACCAAGATATGCTGAAAGGGCGATCAATGTGTCATCACCAGCGCCACCGAGAAGAATGTCGCCAGCACCACCAAAGAGCACGTCGTCACCGTCCGTGCCTGAAATAACCTGTCCGGAAGCCAGCGCGGCAGAAATGTCCGCCGGAAGAACAAGCCCTTGTGCCATCAGCACTGCAAGCGCCGCCAGAGGAGCGGCACCATTTTCCGGGAACAAGACCGCGTTTTCCAGTGCATCAGAATCGATTGCAACACCAGTTGTACCGACAGTATCAGGACCTGTGCTGTCGGCACCGACCTCGATATCGTTTGCACGCTCAAGGTCTCCGGATACTGAGACAGTCGCAGAAGCTTTGCTGTCCGTGGTGCTTCCGCGCGCGCGCCGCAGCATCCATCGGATCGTGGTCCGCAGCCTGCGCTTCTTTCTCAGCGGCCTGAAAAGCCGTCGCCATCGCCGCAATCACAGCAGATGTCGGAAGCCAATGCACCATGCCATCGCCATTGGAAACTCGTGCATCCGGTGTCGGGGATGTCCCGCGTACCATCCGCGAAGCATCCGCAACCGCACGTGAGCGAAAGCCGGTTTCGGTAAAAGGTTTCGGGTCTGGCGATATAAAATTCAACGACATGGAACAGATTCCGGCAATATCAGCGGCCAAAAAATAACGCCGCATACAAATCTGCTACAAACTAGAACAATTGTTAACAGTTCGACAAGCTTTGTTTGCCTAGAGCGCCCGCGTGGTGAACGCAATCACCATTGCGGCTGTACTGCTATGGAAACGCGCTAGACCTGCCTTATTCAGCAGCTCGCCGGTTTCCCTTACCATGATACCTGTTGATCCGATCCTTCATCACATTGCTCGCGCGGAACACAAGCACACGACGCGGCGTGATGACTTTCTCTTCACCTGTTTTCGGATTTCGCCCGATGCGTTCATTCTTCTGGCGCACGCCAAACGAGCCGAATGACGACAATTTCACACCTTCGCCACGCTCAAGTGTCCCGGAAATTTGCGCCAGCACCATCTCGACGATGTCCTGCGCTTCGTGTCTTGGAATTGCACCACGTCTGACGACCGCATCAGCCAGATCGGCACGCGTCAGTGTCTTGTTACCCATAACTACCCTCCACTCAGCACCGTTGTGAAGGGTAATGCAGTCCGACATGTCTGGCAAACGCACTCATCATACAAGGCGCTGATTTCAAGTCGTTTTTCATGATGGTTGACCGGATAGACACACCAACACTGACGTCAGGTTTGAAAAGAAAGGCGAACCGATCTTGGCTACCAGCGTACAAGGACACCGCCCCAGGTAAACCCACCGCCCATGGCTTCCATGAGAACAAGATCACCCTCCTTGATCCGTCCATCTTCGATCGCCGCATTAAGTGCAAGCGGGATGGATGCAGCCGACGTGTTCGCATGTCGATCGACTGTAATCACCACCTTGTCTTCCGGAATACCGATTTTCTTTGCTGTGCCATCAAGAATGCGCTTGTTGGCCTGATGCGGCACAAACCAGTCGATTTCCTCCGCCGTGAGATTGGTGTCGACGAGAATTTCTTCGATCACGCTGGAGATTTTTCCAACCGCGTGTCGGAACACTTCTCGCCCATTCATTCGAAGCGCACCGATGGTTTGCGTACTTGAAGCACCACCATCCACAAAAAGCTTGTCCCGGTGCCGCCCGTCGGCATGCAATCTAGAGGCAAGTACGCCGCGATCGCCAATCGTTCCAGGTTTCGGTTGCGCTTCCATCACAACCGCTCCAGCACCATCCCCGAACAAGACACATGTTCCACGGTCCTCCCAGTCGAGAATGCGGGAGAATGTCTCGGAACCGATCACCAGCGCACGCCGGTATGCGCCCCCCTTCAGCATCGCGTCCGCCGTTGAGAGCGCATACACGAAGCCGGAGCAAACCGCCTGTATATCGAAGGCTGCGGCTCCCACCTGGATACCAAGTTCGGCTTGAACCGTGACAGCCGTTGCCGGAAAAGTCTGATCCGGAGTCGACGTCGCAAGGACAATGAGATCAATCTCGGAGGGGTCAATCCCGGAGCGGACGATCGCCTGACGCGCCGCATTGGTTGCAAGCGTGCCCGTTGTTTCCCCGTCGGCTGCGATATACCGCTGGCGGATACCGGTCCGCTCCTGAATCCAGGCGTCGGACGTGTCGACCTTCTTTTCCAGTTCGGCGTTCGACACACAGTTTGCAGGTAGGCTCGCACCACAGCCACGAATTACAGAGCGAATAATTGCCATATCAAATTCCTAGACTTATTCGACGTCCGGTTTGTGTTCAGTCGTCACGCGCCCGCGCCACATGCGCGACCTTTTCAAGGTCATCCGCAATCTGTTTGATCAGTCCATTCCGTGCCATGTCGTAGCCAAGATCGAGCGCACTCGCAAAACCTGTTGCATCGGTTCCCCCATGGCTCTTGATCACAATTCCGTTGAGTCCGAGGAACACACCACCATTCAAACGGCGTGGATCCATTTTTTCTCTCAAATGAGTGAAACCGCCCTGGGCGAGGAATGCACCAATTTTGGAGAGCAACGAACTGTTCATGGCCGCCCGGAGATAGGCCGCGATCTGACGCGCTGTTCCCTCTGCCGTCTTCAGCGCGATGTTTCCACTGAACCCTTCTGTGACAATCACATCAGCTGCACCATGGCCGATCTGATCTCCTTCGATGAATCCCCGATGATCGATCGCCAGCCCACTGTCGCGCAACCAGGAATTGGCCGCCTTGACCTGATCGAGGCCCTTGATTTCCTCTTCACCAATATTGAGCAATCCGACCCGGGGTCGGTCCTGCCCGAACAAACTGCGCGCCATTGCAGCGCCCATGAGCGCGAAATCACTCAGCTGCCGAGATGTAGCACCGACATTAGCACCGACATCAAGCACAATACATTCGCTCGTGACCGTCGGCCAGATCGCGGCAATAGCCGGACGCTCGATTCCCGGCATGGTCTTGAGACAGAATTTGGACATCGCCATCAGGGCCCCGGTATTGCCCGCTGAAACTGCAACATGCGCCTCGTCATCCTTCACAGCCTGCAGCGCCAGCCACATGCTGCTGGTGCGCCGCCCTTGCCGCAGAGCCTGCGACGGCTTGGCATCCATGGCGATCGATACTTCAGTGTGGATCACCTTTGAGCGCGCTGCGAGTGACGGATGCTTCTCGAGCGCCGCGCGAATGGCCGTCTCGTTGCCAAAGAACTGGAAAAATGTGTCCGGGCGGCGCAGCAACGTAACGGCTGCACCGGCAATGGTCACAGCCGGTCCGCTGTCCCCGCCCATGGCGTCGACCGCAATCACAAGCGCTGCTGACATCTAACCCACTAAATCCCGTGCGGCTGTCGTCTTGCGCATGCAGCGGGAGTGTACCGCGCGCCAAGGTTCCAGCCATCCCTCATCCGAACGGGCGGACCATACAGAGAACGACGCTCGATACAAGAAATTGTGAAGATGAGACGCAGCGATCAGTCTTCACCCAGCGTATCGCGGAGCTTAGCCAAAGCGGCAAATGGCTTTTCGGCAGCACGATCTGCCTCGGTGTCGGTGGCGACGCTGCCGAATTCGACGCCCGGTTTGCGCGGGTGTGGATCAACAGCCATTACCAGCGCCTGATGAACCAACGCCCCGACCGCAAGCCGGCCGTCGACGATCGGTTCCGGGTCGGGCGTGTCATCATCGATTTCGGCCTCGGTCCCTCGTTCACTGTCCCACGCCTCGATTTGCGCAGGAGGCCAGAACTCGGCGTCCACAGTTTCGTCTATAAGAACGTCAAAGGGCTCCACCGTCACGACACACGTTTGAACGAGGTTCAGCCGCAGCCGCAACGTACCTGTCACACGCCCGCGACGGGCCGGTGCCAGGTTGATGTCGCATATGAGCGATTTGCAGGCGTCGACTTCGAGTTCTTGTTCGACCCAGCGACAGACCTCGTCCGAACCTTCAATCCGTCGCTTGAGCTCATCCCCGACATGCGCCATCGGGATCAGCCAGGGTGTGCCTGTGAACGGCGTATCCGGCTGCTCCTGCGTTTCAGCTGCGTTCGTCGTTTCAGCGGACATGCGCTCTCTCCCCGCCCAGATCCGGGAACGTGACAACGCCACGCTCCACCACATCTGTCGTATCAATTCCGTCAAGATGAGCAATCATGGCATGAACGTACCCACCAAGGGCTCTGGACTGCGCAATGGATGCATCCGAAGCCGCACCACCGTCACCGGTTTCCTCCCCAAAGATATTACGCCGCAATGCTGCTGCAAGCACATCCGCATCTTCGGAGCGGACGCCCTTTCCATAGGCATCAAGGCGTCCATAAAGCCCTTCACTGGCCGTACGCATCTTTTTCGGCACGCTGGTATCACCAACGCCCATTTCGCGCATGATATCGTCCATATCTCCGAAGAACCGCTCCACCAGTTCACGCCCGACCGTTTCACTGGCACCGGCCGTGCCGAGCCGCTCCAGCACGCCAAACACATGCAGGCAGATCATCTCGAACCGCCCACTGACATTGTCTTCAACACCAAAGGTGCGATAAAACTCCGGTTGGCGTGCTTGCGACACAATCGAGCCGTAAAGCTTGTTCGCGACACGGCGTTGGCTGGATCGCGTCTTGATCCACTGGAACATTAGGGGAACCTTCTGAAGAACGAACGCATTTGCGATCTCGCCACGTGCCGCAGCGTGGAGGACCAACGCGAACGGCAACTTTCCGAACGACCATAGTTCGGGATAGAGTTGCAGCGCCATGCGATTCTTTTTCGCGGGGTGCGCGTTCAGGATGTCAGAAAGTCATTGGACATGAAACCACGCCACGACACAAAGCGACATTGCAATGCATCGCAGATGTCACAATCAGCGGTCCGCGACCGGTTCACAGCGACCGTAGCTGCGGTTGCTCTTGCGACAACGATCTCCGCATGCGCACCAACAGTCAGCAAGCACGGGCACTTGCTATCACAGGCCGATCTCCAGGAGATCCAGCCAGGGGCGAGCAAGGAGCAGGTGCAGACATCGCTCGGAACGCCAGACACCACATCAACGGTGGGCGGGAACAACGCCTACTACTACATCTCTTCGACACGCGAGCAGCGCGCGTTCATGAAACCGACAGTGACCGACCGTCGTGTTGTGGCCGTCTACTTCGACCAGTTTGGCACAGTGGAGAATGTCGCGCGCTACGGTTTGAAGGATGGCAAGGTCTTCGACTTCATTTCCCGCGAAACACCCACCCATTCCCGCGACCTTGGTGTGATCCAGAAAATCTTCCGCGGCATCGGCACCCCGAACGCCCCACCCGGCTCAAAGATCGGCAAGGGTCCCATCTGAGGATGGTGGTGAGGTAGCATCTCGTACCGAAGGCGAACGGTGATGTTCGCTCTGTGCCCAACTGCGGACTATTTTTACTCCTGATCGGAGTTTCGCTTGGTGCCCAAAGCCGTAATGACTGGTCTGGCTCGATGTGGTAGAGTCGATAGTTCGCAGGCTCATGCTGCATCACCCGCGCGCTTTTCGCTGCCTCTCCTATAAATCGAGACTTATGCCGACCAAAGTAGAATAGGAACGATCTACCCATCTGGTTGGATATGTTTGTAGAGGTATTCGAGCCGCGCACTGCAGGATTTTCGCTGAGCTTTTTTTAACTCCTCTCGCCTGTCAATCTCCATTTGCGACGATGATATGGTTGGTGTCGACGCTGTACCAACACGGCCTATATCGGGTTTCCCAAGCCAGTACTTGATCCATTCAAACCCTTCGGGATGGTACGTGTCGTAAGAGAGTTCCCTTTGATTGCGCAAAAGGAAAGCCATTGCCGGTTTCAATCCTTTGCAGATCGCGGATTGATCGACGATGGCGATTGCAATTGAGAGGCGAAAGTGCATCTCGTTCTTCCGCTCGTGCCAGTCGTCACGGTCCAAATCGAAACGATAGAAATAGATGCTCGTTTCACTAAGCCTGGCGTTGGCCACGGCTGGCGCGAGAAAACGCAGCGCAAGACACAAGCGATGCCGGTACGAATGTATTGGCAGGATATACTCTCGAAATATTCTTCCAGCGACGGGATCTGACAGGGCATCTCGCAACTCAGGATATAAATTATAAAATCCCCGATGCTCGTATACGACAGCTTTGTGACAATGGATGTTTTCGATCAGGCGGTCGTGGGCAATGCGATGATCATGAGGCAGCCCCTCGACAAATTGTTGTTTAAGATAGCGTTGCCATGGACTGTCTTCCTCAAACAAGCGCATGAGGCTCACAATGTCTGTGCCATCCGAGGAACGGAGTGTGCCATAAGGGGAGTTGCTAGAAGGGATAGCTTTAGAACGGCTTTTGCTATAGGCGATCGCATTTCGCTTGATCTTTTCGTTGAAGCTTCGCACGTCGGCAATGAACTCCCTCGCATGCTGAGATTGAGCATGCGCTAAGTGAACCATGCTACAAACGATTATCGAGCTAAATATAGCAGAAAATAAGAGCTCCTTGATAAGCATTCACGCCTCCCGGTTGGTGCCCTCGCACTAGATGGACGCCTCTTCTGCAATATCGTCGTTAGCTACCAAGTAGTACGCAAGGTTACAATCCATTTTTACTTAGTGTATAAATGTGTCCGCAATCAGTTGTGGAGAATAAATGCTAACTAAAAATATCGATCGAACCGGTGAGAGGTGCCGAGCAATCGCGAATGCCCTGTCGGATGCTTCCCTTAAGCTGGCAAGACTCCAGCAGGAAATTCAAAATGTAGAATCCGAAATCCAGGCACTTCCGTCACCGTCCTTTCTCGCGGCGGCGGGCGACAGGGATCCGTATCGAGCACACAGGGAGGAAAATATTAGGCTAGACGTCCTCAAACGGGAGGAAGAACTTTTGAAACGCCGACACCAGGACTTGAGGAACGACTACACAATCAGTGGGTGTGATGCTTTGGGCTAGACTGTTACTTTTACGGTGCTTTGCGCTTCATCGACAGTCAATCATCATGGTAACTTTGATAAGTGTGACTGGGCATCTTTGAGTACCATTGTCCACCACTGGTTACGGCATGTTCTGAGATCAACTTTCTCATTGCATACATCCGGAGTGTTTCTCTTCGGGCCCAGCCCGCAACACCCCTCCCTGAGCATTACACGTCAGATACTGTTCCACTCGGACATCACGCAAACCGCACTCCGCCCCCAAACAAAAAAGGCCCCGGATCGCTCCGGGGCCTTTGCGTTTTTGTCCGTTCTGCCTGGACTAGTGCGCGAGCACAGCCAGCAGAAGAAGCGCGACGATGTTCGTGATCTTGATCATCGGGTTAACGGCTGGACCGGCGGTATCCTTGTAGGGATCACCAACGGTATCACCCGTGACGGACGCCTTGTGGGCTTCCGAGCCCTTGCCACCATGATTTCCATCCTCGATGTACTTCTTGGCGTTGTCCCATGCACCACCACCGGCAGTCATGGAGATCGCGACGAACAGTCCCGTTACGATCACACCAAGCAGCATGCCACCAAGTGCAGCAAAGCCCTGCCCCGGTCCCGCAATCCAGTTGATCACGAAGAAGCAGACAATCGGCGAGAGGATCGGCAGAAGTGACGGGATCATCATTTCCTTGATCGCAGCCTTGGTCAGCATATCAACCGCGCGAGCATAGTCCGGCTTAGACGTACCGGCCATGATGCCCGGATCCGCCTTGAACTGCCGACGCACTTCTTCAACGATCGCCCCGGCTGCACGGCCAACGGCCATCATGCCCATGGCACCGAACAGGTATGGCAGCAGACCGCCGAAGATCAGACCGACCACGACGTATGGGTTGGTCAGTGCGAAATCGACCGTCATGCCGTGGAAGAAAGTTCCCGGCTCGGCGATGGCGATGAAGTGCTTGAGGTCTTCGTTGTACGCCGCAAACAACACCAGAGCACCCAGACCGGCAGAACCGATCGCGTAGCCTTTGGTGACGGCTTTGGTCGTGTTGCCAACAGCGTCGAGTGCGTCTGTCGTGTTGCGCACTTCGTCCGGCAGTTCCGCCATTTCAGCGATGCCGCCAGCGTTATCCGTCACTGGACCAAACGCATCAAGCGCAACCACCACACCGGCGAGCGCCAGCATCGTCGTGACTGCAATGGCAATCCCGAACAGACCAGCAAGCTGGAACGTCACGATGATGCCGGCGATGATGACCAGAGCCGGAAGCGCTGTCGCTTCCATGGACACAGCCAGACCCTGGATCACGTTCGTGCCGTGCCCCGTTGCCGAGGCCGCGGCCACACTCTGCACAGGACGATAATTCGTCCCCGTGTAGTATTCCGTGATCACGATGATCAATGTCGTGACGACAAGACCAGCCGCCCCGCACCAGAACAGGTCCATGCCCGTGAACGACGTGTTGCCGACCACGAGAGCCGTATCCATGCCGATCATGTAATCCGTGACCGGCCACAGGGCAGCAAGTGATAGAACGCCCGTGGCAATGAAGCCCTTGTAGAGCGCCCCCATGATCGACTGGTTCGAACCGAGACGGACGAAAAACGTACCGATGATCGAGGTCACCACACACACGGCACAAATCGCCAGTGGGTAGACCATGATGTCGGTAACGTTGGACGCAGCCGCGAAGTAGATCGAGGCCAGAACCATCGTTGCCACAACGGACACGACATAGGTTTCGAACAGGTCGGCCGCCATGCCGGCACAGTCACCGACGTTGTCGCCCACGTTGTCAGCAATCGTTGCCGGGTTCCGCGGATCGTCTTCCGGAATTCCGGCTTCCACTTTACCGACAAGATCGCCACCAACATCCGCACCCTTGGTGAAGATCCCGCCACCGAGACGCGCAAAAATGGAGATCAGCGAGGCCCCGAAACCAAGCGCGACGAGACCGTCAATCACAGTTCGGTCGGTTGAAGCATAACCCATGAAGTTGGTCAGAACCGCAAAGTAGACGGCACACCCGAGCAGTGCGAGGCCAGCAACAAGAAGCCCCGTCACCGCACCCGCCTTGAAGGCCACGGCAAGACCAGCGCCAAGGCTTTGGCTTGCAGCCTGCGTGGTGCGAACGTTGGCACGCACCGAAACAAGCATACCGATAAAACCGGCTAGGCCCGAAAGCACGGCACCAATGGCAAAACCAATCGCCACTGTCATTCCGAGAAGCGCCGCCACGATCGCGAACATGATGATGCCCGTGATCCCAATGGCCGTATATTGCCGTGTCAGGTAGGCGGTTGCGCCTTCCTGAATGGCTGACGCGATTTCCTGCATACGCTCGTTGCCCGCATCCGCCGCCATAAGCGACTGCGTGGCCCAAGCACCATAAACGATGGATAACGCCCCACAGGCGATAATCCCCCACATCACCATATCCATGGCTGAAGGTCCTTCTTTTTTGAATTGTTGATAGGCTCGTCAGGCGATGAGTGCCTGGAGTATCAGCCCCAAACTCTGCCCCCACTGGCAGGGACGAATTGCGCGCGGAACCTGCCAAATTTGGAGCCTGTGCGCAACCGGAACACGCGCATTACTTTCGTCTGAGGGTTAGCCGTGTTGCGGATACTTGATGCAACACACCGTCTAGGACGCTGCAACACCTGTTGGGCGGGTCCGCGAGAGCACAAGAACAAGGAACACGGTCAGGATCACGAACGGGAAAATCGTCAGGTTCACGCCGTTCCAGCCCGACACAAACAGCAGCTTTCCAGACATGAACGAGGCAAAAGCGACAAACGAAAACACCATGAAGTCATTGAAAGCTTGGACTTTTCCGCGTTCTTCCGCTGTGTGGAAATCCGTAACCTTCGTCGTCGCCCCGATGAATGCGAAATTCCAGCCAAGGCCCAGCAAGATCAGGCCGATGGTGAAATGGCCAACGCTGATTCCGGACAGCGCGGTTATCGCGCACCCCACGAGACACACAAGGCCAGCCACAATCACGCGATCCCGCCCAAACCGCGCAATCAAATGACCTGTGAAGAAACTCGGCACATACATCGCCAGCACATGCCAGCGAATCACGCCTGCAGCGTCATTGACCGTATGACCGCAGAAAATCACCATCGCCAGCGGGGCTGCCGTCATGACGAGATTCATCATGCCGTAGCTCACCATCCCGGCCGCAATCGCCGCGCAAAGCTGACGTTGCTTTAGAATTTCGAACAGCGGTCGCCCGCTCCCCGGGCCGAACGGTGCGGACTTCGGTTTGGGAATCTGGAGAAACGCCAACAAGATGATGGCGAGCGCTGTTATGGCGCTACAAGCGACAAACGCACCCGCATAGAAGACGGGCGCCAGCATGCCCTGCGTCGTCAGGATCATCTGCGGCCCAAGCACCGCCCCGGCAACACCGCCCACCAAAACCCACGAGATCGCTTTGGGTCGAAAGTCAGCACTCGCAGTATCCGCTGCACCGAACCGGTAATGCTGACCAAATGCCATGTACGTTCCGTTGAAGAAACATCCAAGGCATAACAGCCAGAAATCCTGCTGATAGATCGCGTACACCGTGATCAGCGATCCGATCAGTCCAAGCACGGCCCCGAACATAAAACCCGGGCGGCGCCCAACCTTGTGCATCATCAGCGCACCGGGCGCGGTGGACAGCGCTGCACCAAGCACCATCGCGGTGACCGGAAGCGTCGCCAGCGATTTGTCGAGCGCAAACGTGTTCCCGAGAATGCTGCCCAGCGTGAACACTGTGATCGCGTTGATGCCATAGAGCGCCTGGGCACAAGCCAGCAAAATGGCATTCCGCGCCGCAAGACGATCGTCGTAAGCTGGTGCGGAGCCTGCACCGAGTGCTGCATCTGTCATGGCGTGCGCTCAGAAATGGTCGTGTCCGGTTTTCTCGAACACCATAGGCTGTCCATCCACATCACGCACGATCAATTCGCCCGGCGCATCTGTGACATGTCCGATGCGGGTAACGGTTGCCTGCCCAACGGCTTTGACCGCAGCCTCGAATGCTGCCACGCGCTCTCGCGGCACAGTCAGGAGAGTCTGATAGTCATCGCCACCTGTCAAAGCAGTCCACATGAGCGATGCATGACCGTCTGAAAGACGGCGAAGTTCTGCCGACACGGGGATCAAGCCTGCCGTAAATTCCATCCCGACGCCAGAACCGACACACATGCGAGTTGCGTCGCGAACAACACCATCCGAGATATCCATGGCAGCGGAGGCATGATCCCGGATCACCGCAGCCAATGAAACCGGAGGCGCTGGGCGATGGTAGGCACTGATGAATGCCTCACGGGCTTGCGGGGACAAATGAACGTCGGCCAGCAAAGGCGCGTTCGTCAGAACCGCAAGCCCGAGCGCACTGTTGCCAACGGTTCCCGTAACAAACACAACGTCGCCTGGGTGTGCGGTGTTTCGGCGAACCATCGAGCCCGACGGCAGCTCACCAATGGCTGTGACAGAGATCATGAGTGGATGATCACCAGAAGTAATATCTCCTCCCGCCAGCTTGCCTTCGGCCCATTCTCCAATGCCCGCGATCAATCGTCGGCACCAGTTTTTTTGCGAATCGCGTGGCAGCGACAAGGAGAGAATAAAGGCAATTGGCACGGCACCTTTCGCAGTCAGATCGGAAACGTTGACCGCCAGCGCCTTGAAACCGATGTCTTCCGGCTCATCGCAGCTTCGAAAATGCACATCACCAACAAGCGTATCGTTGGTGATCACCAGATCCATGCCCGGTGGTGGCGTCAGGCACGCGGCATCGTCCTTGAGATCGAGTGCGGCAGCGCAGCCCTTTGCCAGCGGACGCAGAAAATCGCGGATGATCTCCTCTTCGGAGGCAATAGCTTGATCGTCTGGCATGGCAACACCCCCTACGTCATGCCGGCGAAGGCCGGTATCCACGGCTGCATAGCCTACGCAAAGTCAGATGGGCCAGAACGTGTTCGCAGACACTTCTCATCGTCCCGCCCTGTAACATTCTGGACGAACCCGTCTTGGATCTCGGCCTGCGCCGCGATGACGGATTATGGTGATCGTTGGAGTGCCAGATCACGTCTTTTTGTCGGCGGCTCCGCTGTGCACCTTTTCGATTTCGGCGCTGCGGCGCTGACGTGCAAGGCGATCCAAAACCGCGTTCACGACCTTGGGCTCCTCGCCATCGAAAAACGCATGCGCAATGTCCAGGTACTCGCTGATCACAACACGCACTGGCACGTCATCCCGCGCGACGATTTCATAGGCGCCAGACCGCAGGATTGCCCGCATCGTGCTATCGATCCGTGCCAGTCGCCACCCCTCCGCAAGATGTTGCTGAATGAGCGGATCCACATCAAGCTGCCGTGCAACGACACCACGGGCAATGTCTTCAAACAACGCGCTATCGAATGGTGTATTCTCGGAGCTGGCGCCATCGTCATCTGCCACCTCCGCCACAACCGGATCGTCTTCTTCAAGACGCGTGGACTTAAACTCAGACAGAATCTCGTTGAGATCTGTTTGTGCGATATCCATCTGATAGAGCGCCTGGACGGCCATCAAACGGGCGCGACTCCTGCGTGCGGCACGCCCGGCCTGATGCCGTTTATTGGCTGCGGATTTTGTATCATCGGAGCTCACGAGAACGACTTCGCTCCGGTGGGCGTATCCTGCTCACTCAAGGCGTCAAATGTATCGCGAACATCGATCAGGCGCAGGCATGCCCGCGCTGCATCCCCACCCTTGTCACCTTCACTCGCATTGGCTCGCGTTTCCGCCTGCGCACGGTTTTCAACCGTAAGGACGCCGTTGCCGAGAGCTATCGTTTCATCCACGACCAATTCCATCAGAGCACGCGACGTTTCATTCGAAACGATCTCGAAGTGGTAGGTCTCGCCCCGGATCACGACGCCAAGCGCAACACACCCATCATAACGTTGGCTTTCCTCGCCATCCTCGAACAACCCGGATTCAAGTGCCATCGCAAGTGCCGCAGGGATCTCCAAGGCGCCTGGTACAGCAACACGCTCGTAGGTTGCGCCTACGGCTTCAAGCGCTGCAATAGCCCCTTGTGCCAACGCATCAGCCAGATCTTCATAGAACCGGGCTTCGAGGATCAAAATATGGGGTGCACGACGCGACAAGAGGTGTTGTCCCTTTGACGAAACGGGAGCAGCGTGATCGCCGGAGCCCAATACAGGTCTGTTGCTCAAGATTTTGGTCCGCCATCCGACCAAGCGGTTCGAACATCCTGTTGCCTTGCCACATAGCGCGCCAGCACGTCCACTTCTATATTAACGCGATCGCCGGTTTTGGCGCGCCCCCACGTTGTGACAGCACAGGTATGCGGGATCAGAGCCACATCGAACAAACACCCATTTACATTGTTTACGGTAAGTGACGTGCCGTTAAGAGCTACGGAACCTTTTTCCGCGATAAAGCCTTCGAGTTCGGCGGGCGCTTTCATTGTAATGCGTATAGCGTTTCCGTCGGTGCTCACATCGGTGATGTCTGCCACACCATCCACGTGCCCGCTGACAATGTGCCCGCCCAGTTCATCACCGGCACGCAGCGAGCGCTCCATGTTGATCGCCTGCCCAACGGACCAGTTTCCCAAAATCGTGCGCGACAGCGTTTCGTTCGACACATCCAGCATCAGACGACATCCTGTATCCAAAGCATCAATCGTCGTTGCAGTCAGGCAGCACCCGTCGAATGCGATAGAGGCTCCGACCAGTATTGTTGAAGGGTCGTAAGAAGACCGTACAGTGAATACCCCGCCGTCCCGCGCCTCGAGCGTTCCAACATCGCTGATGAGTCCGGTAAACATTCTCTAGCGCCCCATCAGATCTTCGGTCAGGTCTGTTTTGCGATATACGATCATTGTATCTGGACCGATCGAATATGCGCCAACTTCGGCCCAATCAGGATTGTCGCCAACACGCTCGATGCCAGAGTCGACGAATGGCAACAGCCCACGATCTCCAAAATGCTCCGCACCACGGAAAACGACGACTTCATCCACGATATCGGCATCCATGAATGATTGCGCCACAGTTGGCCCACCCTCAATAAGCACACGCGTGATGCCGCGCGATCTCAGATGTAACAGAACGTGCTGTGGATCCAGTTGCCCGTTCGCCATGACCTCAACCGCCACGAGATCAAGGGTGTCATCCTGCGGACCCGGCGCCGTGCATACGATAGGTCTGCGTAATCCCTCCCGCACAATCCGGGACGTCGGTGCAACGCGCAATCGTGAATCCAGCAGAACCGGGACCGGCGAACGATCCACAAGTCCGGGCAGTCGACAGGTAAGGGATGGATTGTCAGCGGCGAGCGTACCTGCGCCAACCAGTATGGCATCCGCCTGCGCACGCATCAGATGTCCGCGATTCCGCGACTGTGCGCTTGTGACCCAGGTCGGCGCACCATCTCCGGCGGCAATGCGTCCATCCTGCGAAACTGCGGTCTTGAGACGAACAAAGGGACGCCCTCCCCGGATAGAGCGGATGTGTCCGGCATGGGCCATGATGGCGTTGGCCGTCACGTCAAGCCGTGTCACATCTATGCCTGCAGCCACCAGAACGCCAAATCCGTTGCCCGACACCCGCGGATCAGGGTCGGGAAGTTCACAAACCACCCGCGCAATTCCCGCTGCAATGATCGCGTCCGTACAGGGTGGCGTCTTGCCGTGATGACTGCAGGGTTCTAGGGACACATAGAGTGTGGCTCTTCGGGCCGCCCCCCCCGCCATGGCAAGCGCTTGTGTCTCCGCATGTGGTCGTCCACCCGGCGCGGTCGTACCTTCCCCGACAATGACGCGCGTACCGTCGTCTTTCGTGATCACGACCAGCGCACCTACACTCGGATTTGGAGCCGTCGTCCCCAGTCCACGTCGACCAAGCGCAATCGCATAGTTCAGGAAATGCCGATCCTGGGCTGCTGCTGCGTTCATGTCCCTGACGTGTCCGCCCGCCCACGCGTACCTGATCCACCGGAGATATCGCCAGATAACTCGCCAAGCACTTCGCGAAAATCACTCGCCTCGCGGAAATTTTTGTAAACCGACGCGAAGCGGACATACGCTACACCATCGAGTTCCTTGAGTGCTTCCATGACACGTTGGCCAATCTGATCGGACGTTATTTCGGATTCACCGGATGTTTCCAGCTGACGGACGACATCGGTAACCATGCGCTCGACACGTTCAGGATCAACAGGCCGTTTGCGCAGCGCAATCGAAATGGAACGAGAGAGTTTATCGGGATCAAACGGCGCTCGACGCCCGGATCGCTTGAGAACCACGATTTCCCGCAACTGCACGCGCTCGAACGTCGTAAAACGCCCACCGCAGTCCACGCAGTTGCGTCGCCTGCGGATCGATGAATGATCTTCACTCGGCCGCGAGTCTTTGACTTGCGTCGTCGTACTGCTGCAAAACGGACACCGCATACGTTTCTGGTCCTGTCGATGTCGTCGTCAGAATGTGTCGTGATCAGCCGCCATAGATCGGGAACCGACCGCACAGCCCAATGACCTTATCCTTCACAGCAGCTTCAACCGAATGATTTCCATCCGCACCGTTGGCAACAAGACCATCCAGCACTTCACAAATCAACGAACCAATTTCCTGGAACTCGGCAACGCCAAACCCGCGCGTTGTTCCCGCAGGCGAACCGAGGCGAACACCCGATGTGATCATGGGTTTTTGCGGATCGAACGGAACACCGTTCTTATTGCAAGTGATGTGCGCGCGGCCAAGTGCGGCTTCCGCGTCCTTGCCCGTAAGGTCTTTCGGGCGCAGATCAACAAGCAACACATGCGTATCGGTCCCGCCTGAAACCAGAGCATATCCACCCGAAACGATCACCTCGCCGAGCGCCCGGGCATTGTCGATCACGTTTTGTGCGTAAAGCTTGAAATCCGGACGTAGTGCTTCACCGAACGCGACCGCCTTGCCGGCAATCACGTGCATGAGCGGTCCCCCTTGAAGACCAGGGAATATCGCCGAATTGAATTTTTTCGCCAGATCCGCATCATCCGTTACAATCATGCCGCCACGAGGTCCACGCAATGTCTTGTGCGTCGTTGTCGTCGCAACGTGCGCGTGCGGGAATGGGCTGGGGTGAAGCCCTGCGGCCACGAGCCCGGCAAAGTGCGCCATATCAACATGCAGATATGCTCCAACCTTGTCAGCAATTGCACGGAACTTCACGAAATCGATCGTTCGCGGGTAGGCGGAACCACCGGCGATAATCATCTTCGGTTTGTGCTCCAACGCCAGTTTCTCGACTTCATCAAAATCGATCAGGTCATCTTCCTTGCGCACACCATATTGAATGGCCTTGAACCATTTGCCGGACTGGTTTGGTGCTGCACCGTGCGTGAGGTGCCCGCCTGCAGCGAGGCTCATACCAAGAATCGTATCCCCTGGTTGCAGCAAAGCCAGCATTACACCTTGGTTCGCCTGTGAGCCAGAATTGGGCTGAACATTGGCAAAACCACAATTGAACAGTTTCTTCGCACGTTCGATAGCAAGCTCTTCGGCAATGTCGACGAACTGACAGCCGCCGTAATAGCGGCGACCGGGATAGCCTTCGGCGTACTTGTTGGTCAGAACGCTACCCGCAGCTTCAAGTACAGCTTTGGAGACGATGTTTTCAGATGCGATCAGCTCGATTTCATTTTGCTGCCTATTGAATTCCTGCTCGATCGCCGCCGCGATTTCCGGATCGCTGGAAGTCAGATTTTCATGGAAAAAACCGGAATCGGCAACGCTGACGCTATCAAGAGTGGGAGAAGCCATGGCAAGTGTCCTTCAAAACGGGCGCGCAACCATCGGGTAGGCGTTAAATCGGGATGGTAGGCAGGACGCGCCATGCGGTCTGCCTCAGTTTATCGCACCACGTAGCGCGCCGGACCATTTCGCGCAACGCGCATGAACGACGAAAATCGGTCAGACGTGCGACACATTCGAGCCAATGCAAGCGGTCAGGCAAACAATCGCGGCCGAAAAACCCTGGTTGCCGCTTCAGTAGGCTGAAAGAACGGTCCGCACACCGTAACGACGATCACGGTCGTAGATATCCGGGCGAAACGAGACATAGCCACCTTCATCGGCCCAGGCTGTTACATAGATAAAGTGGACCGGAACGGTACGACGAAGACTTACGTTCTGCGTCTTGCCCGTCTTCTTCATGTTCATGACCTTGCCGTAGGACCACTTTTCCTTGTTGTCCTTGAGCAACCACTTCACCAGCTTGCCAATACCCTGAATCCGGATACAGCCGGAACTCGCCGCACGATCCTGACGTCCGAAGATCCGTTGTGACGGCGTGTCATGCATGTAGACCGAATAGGAGTTATGGAAGTCGATTTTCACAAAACCAAGCGGGTTCGATTTTCCCGGCGGCTGTTTGTAGACATAGTTGTGAACCGCACTGCTCTTCCAGTTCACTTTATCTGTCGGAATTTTCTTGCCGCCGTGTGAGCGATAGGCATCGATCCCGAACTTGGCGAGGACGTCCTGTTTGCGCGCTTGCATGCTGCGCCCCTTTGGGATCAGGTCATCGCGAATAACCGTTGGTGGCAAAGTCCAGTCCGGATTGAATTTCACACGATGCACCCGTGCGGAAAGGAGCGGCGTGGCACGCCCCTTTTTCCCCACGACAGCCGTGTGCCGCAGCGCAATCTTGCCCCCCTCTACAGCTTCAACCTGTTGAGCCGGAATATTGACGACGACGTAACGGCCTTTGCGTGTCTTCGAGACATGGCTGCGCAGGCGCTGAAGATTGCCGCGCAACTGCGCCAAACGCGCTTTTGCAGAAACGTTAAGTGCCGCGATCGTTCTTGTACCCTGGCGCGAGCGTCGCGTCTTGTTGATCAGGTTGCCAGTTGCTTTGAGGCCGTGCCGTTTTTGAAAGCGCATCAAGCCTTGCTCGACATAGTAATCGAAGCTGCTGCCAAGCGCAGAGCTGTCCGCCATATCACCTGTCGCAACAAGGCGCTTGCGCAGCAGTGCAATGTAAGGGTGCTTCATCCCACGTTGCAGCTTCAGCTTTGCAGCATCGGCCGGAATGGCCTTCCATCCCCCTTTGGCAGCAATGGCTTTGTAGCGCTTGATCGCGGTCTTCATCGGGGCGATGTTGCGTTTCGACAAGGTCGGCTGACCTTTGGGTTTCGGCGAACTTCCGGAAAAAACAGTCCCAAACGACTGATTCCAGAAGCTGGTGCTCCCGTTGGCCTGACTTCCAGATGTCTGTCCAATCGCAGTCGGCCACGTATGATCATCTTTGGCGGACGCATCAGAAAGGCCTGCGGCAAGAACGCTGACGATCGTTACCGATGCCGCAAGACCATAGACAGGACGACCGTATTTCATCGTTTGCATCACCTGAGCCCTAGAACCACATGCCGACCGTCGAACACTGGTCCTGCACGTATGACCAACGCACGAATAAACCGGATCTTACGTCAACGTATCAAAACGAACAGTTAACGCAGGTTAACACCGTTCACGCCATGCATGCCAGTCCATCCATACCGGATCAACAGCTTGCGAACCTCTGGCGGCATCGGGAAAACATTGTGCATTCAAACTGTTGTGCGGCATGTCATAGCTGAAAACCAGAGAACCCCGGCCAATGACCGGGGTTCTGTGTTCACTGGTGCCAAGCGGCCACAGCATGATCAGCGTATGAGCGGAACAGATTGCCCCGCAACGGTGGCTTTATGACTATAGCGCATCTGATTCAAATAGAAGCATGACGCTACGATTCAGGTCGTTCCACCAGTATCCCGGCGTCCCCAATTAGTCGGAGACACCTAGAGCTGAAAGCGGATCATATCCGACCAGAAGCGTTCGAGACGTCCAAGCGAGCGATTCAGCTCACCAAACTGATCTTCGTTCAACTCTCCGACAGCTTCGATCGAACCGAGCTGGCGTTGATACAGTTGCTCCACAACATCACATGCATCCTGCCCCTTCTGGGTCAAGCTGATCCGCACCGAACGACGGTCCGTGTTGGAACGCTTGTGGTCGATGTATCCCCCATCGACCAGCTTCTTGAGATTGTAGGACACGTTAGAGCCGAGATAGTAACCGCGACTCTTGAGTTCACCGGCGGTCAGCTCGGCGGAACCAATGTTGTAGAGGAGGAGCGCCTGGACACTGTTGATGTCCGACCACCCCATCCGGTCGAATTCATTCTTGATCACATCGAGAAGCAGACGGTGAAGCCGCTCGATCAACCGTAAAGATTGTAGATATTCGCTCCGCAGGCCGGTCTCTTCTTCGAGATCCGACGGACGGAGGCTCTCCATTACATTACTCATAACCCTGCCCGATTGTTTGACGCACTAATCTTCTTTTTGTTGTGCACCAACACTACCAAGCCGCACCTAACGTCCGCTTAAACAGAATGGATAAAATTTTCTTAAATTGGGGGCAATCGCGGAACGCCAAGAGTAAAAATCACACGATAGCGGCAATAGCCTGTGGACGAGGTGGCAAAACAAGATCACCCGATTCAGGCATTGCGAAATAGGCATCAACAACAGCTGCCGTCACATCAGCAGGATCTGACGGATACCATTGTGGATTATTATCCTTGTCAACAAGCAATGCTCGCACACCTTCGTGAAAATCTGCACTCCCCAGAAACCGGCACGCTTCGCGATACTCCCGTCGCAAGCTCTCTCCGAGATCTTCCGGTCGGGTATTCGTAAGCTGGCGGAATGTCACGGCGAGGCTGGTCGGTGATTTCTTGCGCAATTCTTCCAGAAGCACTGTCGCAAAAGGTGAACCGTCGCCCTCAAGTTGCTCGAGCATTGCAGCCAGGGACGACGCGGCAAAAGCCTGCCCGATCAGGTCCCATTCATGATCAGAGGCACGTGCCACCTTGGTCTCGGCAATATCATCAAGAAGTGCGTCGACCGGGTGTGCGTCGCGCAAACCGTCACGGATCGAGTCGAAATGCTCGGCTGCAATACAATGAGTCACAATTCCAAACCGCAGCGCATCCGCGCGCTGGATCGGTCGACCGGACAACCCGAGATAAAGTCCCGCATGGTCTGGCAACCCGCCGAGCAACCATGTTGCCCCGACATCAGGGAAAAAACCAATTGCAGTCTCGGGCATTGCAAAAGCGTAGGCGTTCCCTGCCACGCGGTGTGTACCATAGGATGTCAGTCCAACACCCGAGCCCATGCATAGCCCGTCAATCAAGGAAACGATCGGTTTGGTGTAACAATCGATTTGCCAGTTGAGCGCATACTCGTCGCCAGCAGCAGCACAGGCCGCCTCAAGATCGTCACGCGCCATCGAGATCATCTCATGGAGATCGCCACCGGCACAGAACATCTGGCCCTCGTTGGCATCAATCACCACAGCATAAATCATTGGATCGCGCTGCCAGGCTGTCAACGCTTCACTGATCGACATACGCATTGCCTTATTCAGCGCATTGAGCGCTCTCGGACGGTTGAGCGTGATCCGGCCAAGCGCACCTTCAGTCCGGCACAGCACCTGCTCGCCCTTTGCGCTGCCGTCTGTCGCGTCGCTCATGCACTCGTCCTCCGAAAGTCGGCATCGCAAAGAACGCGTGCTGCAACACAGACCCACTCTTGCCAGAAGCAGGCACATAGGGCTTCTTGACCCAATCGATCAAGTCGCAGGACAATTCACATGACTGACAAACCACTTGCCGACGTCGTTGGACAAACCACAACCTCCCCACAAAGTGGGGCAGGCGCGTTCCCGGCCATCCGCATGCGGCGCAACCGCAAATCAGATTGGGCCCGCGCCCTGGTGCAGGAGAACGCACTTTCCCCCTCCGATCTGATCTGGCCGTTGTTTGTCATGTCCGGAACGGACCATGCAGAACCGGTCCCCTCTATGCCGGGTGTTGAACGTCTCTCTGTCGACCGCATTGCCGCGGCCGCATGCGAAGCAGCAAGCCTCGGCATTCCCGTCGTCGCGGTTTTTCCCTTCATTGATCCCTCACTCCGCACAGACGAAGGTAACGAAGCCTTGAACCCCGCCAACCTGGTGTGCAGCGCTGTGCGTGCAATCCGCGACAGCGGTGCAAACGTTGGCGTGCTTTGTGACGTCGCACTCGATCCCTACACCAGCCACGGCCATGACGGACTTTTGCAGGACGGTGTAATCCTGAACGATGCGACCGTGGATGTGCTGTGCCGCCAGGCTCTCATTCAAGTCGAAGCGGGGTGCGATATCATTGCGCCGTCAGACATGATGGATGGTCGCATCGGTGCTGTACGAGCAGCTCTGGAAGAAGCCGGTCATCATGACACGCAGATTATGTCTTATGCTGCGAAATACGCCTCTGCATTTTACGGTCCCTTCCGTGACGCCATCGGTTCGACAAAGGCACTCGTCGGTGACAAGCGCACCTATCAGATGGATCCCGCGAACACGAATGAAGCGTTGCGCGAAGTCGCACTCGATATTGCTGAGGGCGCCGACATGGTGATGGTGAAACCCGGCATGCCCTACCTCGATATCGTCCGCCGCGTGAAGGACAGGTTTGGTGTCCCGACAATGGCGTATCAGGTAAGCGGAGAATATGCGATGATCATGGCCGCGATCGAGAACGGCTGGCTTGAGCAAGAACGAGTAATCCCCGAAGCACTTCTCGCCTTCAAACGCGCCGGCGCAGATGGAATTCTCACCTACTTCGCCCGCGATGTCGCCCGCGTCCTCGGCGAGGTTTGACACCTGTGATTGCTGGTCTCGACGCATCGATGATCCAGATCTGGTTCACGGTGGCTGTCGTCACGGTCGCCGTCGTGATGTTCGCCATCGATCGCATACCATTGGAAATTCCCACGATCGGTGCCGTGTGCGCGCTGATGCTTTTTTCCACGTCTTCCCGCTCACGAATGCTGACGGCAACAACATGCTGGGGGCAGAAGCCGATAGCGCATCTGAGTCAAAGGGACTCATGACATGGCGGTCCAGGTCGCTCCAATGGCATCCCGGCGCCTCTACTGCGTAGAAGCGACCCTAAGTCGATCGCCACCCATAACCTCCACCGGTCGTCATGCCCCACATGGCGACGGATGCATCCAAGGCCGTCGCCAACGTTCAATAAGTAACCGAACATGATGGCGTTCCCGATTTTGGTCAGGAACTCCCTTTCAGGGCGATATCCACTCTGTCTCACAAAATTCGATGCCGGACTTCCATACCGAAAATCGCGCGTAACGTACCCATCCGCCATTCATCTGCGGATTGATCATTGCGCTCAGCTGTTCATTCGCATCGCCTATCGCCTATCGCCTATCGCCTATCGCCTATCAAACTAATTTGATCGCCTGAGACCCGGCAATTATTCGTCAAACGACTTCGTGAAAGCCCGCTTGCCCTTGATAATCCTCATATGGCTGTCATATTCGCGCATCGCCCCGATGTACTTCAAGCTCTGAAATAATTGCGACAGGTCCGATCACGTGAGTGAACACGCAAACGAATTTCCGCAATTCTATGTGACGTCGGAACAGCCGTGCCCGTATCTGGCCGGTCGGCTGGAGCGCAAACTGTTCACCCACCTCACCCCGGACCGCAGCCCCCAGGTCGTCGACAACATGCTGCGTGGTGGATTTCGCCGGAGCCAGCACATCGCCTATCTGCCGTATTGCGATGGCTGTTCGGCATGCGTGTCCGTTCGCGTGCCAGTCGACACGTTCAAGCCCAGCAAATCCCAGCGCCGTGTCATGAAACAGGCACCGGATCTCGTGGCCCGCAAGGTTGATGCGAGCGTCACGTCGGAGCACTACAGCGTGTTTCGCGACTATATCGATCACCGCCACGGCGACGGGGGCATGGCAGACATGTCGGTTCTCGATTTTACGATGATGGTCGAAGACAGCACGATCGACACGCATCTCGTAGAATATCGCCAACGGCCTGATCCGGACATTACGCGGCCGGAAGAACCATTGGTTGCAGCCGCACTCATCGATCAGTTGAGTGACGGTCTGTCCATGGTTTACAGCTATTTTGATCCGGAATGGTCCGACGCCAGTCTCGGCACCTACATGATCCTCCAGCACATCGAACGGGCCCGGCAACTCGGACTGCCCTATCTCTATCTGGGTTACTGGATCGCAGGCTCCCGGACGATGGATTACAAGACCCGCTTTCAGCCCCAGCAGCATCTGACCGGCGATGGCTGGAAGGATTGGAACGGAGACTGAGCCCCAGGGATACGGAGCGGCTTGCATGAAGCGGCGAACACCCGTAGCTCGCGGCCATGGCTTGGTTTGTCTACATCGTGCGCTGTGCGGATGATTCGCTCTACACGGGCGTTGCCACAGATGTTGCGCGCCGCATTACGGAACATAATGAAAGCCCGAAAGGCGCGCGCTACACCGCCAGCCGCCGCCCGGTCCACTTGGTCTACACGGCAAGTTGCGCCACCCGATCCGACGCCATGAAAGAAGAATGGCGGATCAAGCAGCTCACGCGCTCCGACAAGATGATTCTGATCGCGTCGTGGGACGTAGCCTACGAGCCCGTCTGATGGTACCCGCGGAGACGTCTGCTGATGAAGCATGACCAGACGTTTGGGTGAGGGCACTTATCGCGATGGGCCATCTTCGGATATTTCTATTGATGCACTGTGCTGTAGTTAGAACAGCCTTATTTCGTCGGCCAACGACGACCGGTGAAGAAGCCAATGATTGTGAAGCCACCCAAGAAAAGGAAGGCAAGATAGAACCAGTCATTCTTTGGATAGAGGACCCTGCAAATCGCATATGGATGCATCTTTTGCTCTAGCGAATAAAACAATGGCTCACAGAATGGTCGATGAGTTATAACGGCCGTGCAGACCGCCAGTAAAATTAAACCTGCAATTGCGCACGCGATAGCGCCACGAACTTCGAGATACCGAACCCAACCAAATTGACACGGTATGGCGACCGCGCACTCCCAAGTAATCACAACGATGACAAGAAGCAACGCAAGCACGCGGTTCACACTGTGCCAGTCGGTAGCGTGCGTG
>CALHAX010000017.1 GCA_937931785.1 uncultured Hyphomicrobiaceae bacterium
CCCTCAGCAGACGGGCCCTCAAAATTAGCGTAAGCAATGTCGGCCGCAGCAATGAGTTTGCGCATGCGGGGAGAAAACAGAGACTTCGAACCCGCCTTGCTCGCATAGGATTGGCGCTGCAGCCGCCTGTGGAAAAGCAGATCCCCGCCGGCCGCAATCGTCAGCTCCGGGCCCGCCTCGCATGCTCCGGCGAACGACAGTGTTTCCGCGTTTGCCAAGGACGTTGGTATGCAGCTTGTGATCACGCTCAAGGCGCTGATCCGGAGCAGTTTCATGTTGCGGTCTCTGACTATCGCAGACGTTTCGGACATCGACGCAACACACGGTAGAAACTCTTTCGCGAATTGCTTGTGATCCGGCAAGGTACGACAGGGCGCGAGCTGTGCAAAACCGGCCTGACGGGAGCGAAAACCTGTCGTGCGTTGCCAACCCTCCTCAGTCATGACGCAAAGTAGAACGATCCGGGCGGTTACAGGCGGTTCGTGATAGAAGCTCAGGTCTAGTCAGAGGGTTCGCCCGGTTGCTGCAGAGGCTTGTGCAATGGTCAGCATTTTTGACATCTTCAAGATTGGTATCGGTCCATCGAGTTCGCACACGGTCGGGCCTATGGTGGCTGCCGGACGTTTTCTGACACGGCTCGACCGTTCCCGGCTGTTCGATCAGGTGGTGCGAATCGAATGTCGCTTGATGGGATCTCTGGCGTTTACCGGCAAGGGCCACGGTACGGATCGCGCTGTGTTGCTCGGGCTGATGGGCGAGCGGGCTGCAGACATTGATCCGGATGCAATCCCGGCGATGATCGATGGCGTGGTGAAAAGCGGCACGATCAAGCTGGGCGGACGGCGTGACATTGGTCTCGATCTCACGCGGGATGTGGTGTTCGACTATGACACGCCATCGCCCGGGCACCCGAATGCCATGCGTCTGATCGCCTATGGGGCCGGCAATTGCGAGTTGGCGAACCGACTTTATTTTTCCGTCGGTGGCGGTTTTGTCGTCACGGAAGAGCAGTATGTTGCGGATAAGCCGGCCGGGGGGGAAATCGGTGGGGCAATCGTGCCGTTCCCGTTTCAGTCTGGTGACGTGCTTCTCGAAACATGCAAGCGAGAAAAATTATCGATTGCGGAACTGGTGCTCAAGAACGAGCGCGCCATTCGTCCGCTGGAAGATGTCGATGACGGGATCGACCGCATTTTCGACGCCATGATGTCATGCATTGACCGGGGACTGTCGCAGGACGGTATTTTGCCTGGTGGGTTGAAGGTCCGCCGCCGCGCGAAAGGGCTTTACGAAAAAGCGTTGAATGATCAATCGCGCAACCTGACGTTCCCGCATCAGTGCATGGACCGGATCAGCGCATTTGCGATTGCCGTAAACGAGGAAAATGCTGCGGGCAGCCGTGTCGTCACCTCACCGACGAACGGAGCGGCTGGCGTCATTCCTGCTGTTCTGCGCTACTATATGGACATGTGTCCGGGGGCGGATCGCGGCGGTGTGCATATTTTCCTCCTGAGTGCCACGGCGTTTGGCGGGATTATAAAAACGAATGCATCTCTGTCCGGCGCTGAAGTTGGATGTCAGGGTGAGGTGGGTTCCGCAAGTGCCATGGGGGCGGCTGGCCTGTGTGCAGCACTTGGTGGCACACCAGCGCAAATCGAGAATGCGGCCGAGATCGCGTTGGAGCATCATCTTGGGATGACATGCGACCCGGTTGGTGGACTGGTTCAGGTTCCGTGCATCGAGCGCAACGCCATGGGCGCAGTCAAGGCGATTAATGCGGCGTCATTGGCTCTGGCTGGAGACGGGGAACATATTGTCAGCTTTGACACCGTAGTGGAGACGATGCGTCAGACCGGGCTTGATCTGCAGAGCAAGTACAAGGAAACCAGCCAGGGCGGACTAGCTGTCACGGTTGTTGCCTGCTGATCACGTAGCAACGGGGCGACAGGGCCGCCCCGCTTCCATCTCCATCTGAAGCAGCTACTGGAACAGCTTCTTGTCGAGCTTGAATTTGAACTTGTTGTCCTTTTTCGGTTTCGGACGCGGCGTGCCGGTTTGTGGATGGCCGTTATTCGGCTTTTTGTAGCACCGTGGCCATTTTCCAATTTTGCCGATTTGCTTGCAGGTTTTCCGCGGTGGATTTTTGCATTTCGGCCATTTACCGACTTTGCCCTTGGAGGCGCAGGTCGGAATTTTGAAGCAGACGGGCCACTTTCCGATCTTCCCGATCTGAGCACAGGTTTTCTTCGGTTTATCGTAGCAATTCGGCCATTTTCCGCGCTTGCCCTGCTGCTTGCAGGTTGGTGTGTAGCAGTTCGGGTACTTGCCGCGCTTGCCGATCTGCCCGCAGGTCTTCCGGGGAGGATTTTTGCAGTTCGGCCAACGCCCGACCTTGCCAATCTGCCTACAGGTTGGCGTGTAGCAGTTTGGATATTTGCCGCGTTTGCCGATGGCCTTGCAGGTTTTCGGTGGTACCGTGTAGCAATCCGGCCATTTTCCGCGCTGTCCCTGCTGCTTGCAGGTTGGCGTGTAGCAGTTCGGGTAGTTGCCGCGTTTACCGATGGCCTTGCAGGTTTTCGGTGGTGCCGTGTAGCAATCCGGCCATTTTCCGCGCTGCCCCTGCTGCTTGCAGGTTGGTGTGTAACAGTTCGGGTATTTTCCACGTTTGCCGATGGATCTGCAGGTCTTGGCGGGCGCCACAGCACACCAGATGGACTTGCCGTTCTTGCGGATGCGTTTGCGATTCCATCCCGATGGGATTTGGCTCCGCCTGGCGAATTTTGTCCAACCGATCTGACATTCGGGACCGCTCACGACCGTGCGAGGCTTGCCGCACCAGATGGTTTTGCCATTGCGACGTGCGGCATACTTGCGCCATCCGGCTGGAATGTCCGCGCGGTTTGCAAACCTGTCCCAGCCTGACTTGCACTGTGGGCCAGGCTTTGGTGGCGTCACCACGATGTCGGATTTGATGCGTTGACATCCGTTGCCAACAATCTTGAATCCGGCCGGACACTCGAATTTCTTTGCTGCCGCGAGCGGTGCGGGAAGCGCACAAATAGCTGCAGGCACGGTTGCGATCGCACCGGCGGCATCATCCGCAGGATTTGTGTTCAGTGGTGAGCCGCCGATCGGAGTCACGATCGTTGCAGAGTTGGCAATGGCACAGCCACTGTCTACAGCGATGTCGAACGGCACTTTGACGATGGACCACAGATCGACGATCTGGTTCTTGACGAGTTCCAGGGGCGCGGCTGAGTGTGTGCACAGATAACCGATCCCGCTTGGAGCGCATCCGCCTGACCATTCACCTGCAGGTGCGAACTCGGCCGTTGTGCCGGCCATCAGATCGTCTTGAACCTGCAGTGGGCCGGAGAATTTTCCGGGACCGAGATTTTCGACCTCGATGCGGAACCGGCAATGGATTTCACCGGCAACCAGGCCACATTGTGCCGGATCGGCTGTCTTGCGTAATTCGAGGTTGCTCTCGTCGATGACGTTGCAACCGGGATTGGGTACGAGTGCCGTAGCGGAATCGATGTCGTCGACCGGATCGGTATTGTGCCATGTGCCCGCCGTGGGGGACCATATTTCGGCAATGTTCTTCAGGCTGCAAATTGCGGCGGTCTTCGGTACATTGACATTCACTGTGAAAGAGACGCTGCCACCCGGTGCAAGAAACGCGGGCAGTTGGCATGCGAAGGTGTCCGGGGCGGCGATCCAGCCGCAGGACCAAGGCGGCGTTTCCGGAACGCCCAGTGTCGAGCCAGCGGGCAATGCGGGGAAATGATCTTTCACCCGGATCGTGCCGTTGAAGGCATGCGTTGGGCTCGTGTTCTGCACGTTCACGTCATAGACGCAGCGCCATGCGATTCCGATGTCGAAGCACGTATCCGTCAATGCGGTTTTGGTCAGCTTGAGGTTGGTTGTGTGATCTTCCGGAATGTCGCCACCACCGTCGGGAGGCGTTTCGTCCCATGGCGTATCGTCCCACGGTTCGTCGAACGGTGGGTCTTCCGGAGCAAAATATCCGGGTGGTGTATCTGGTGCAGGTGGTGCTTCTGCCAGTTGTCCGCGGGGTTGCCAGATTTCGATATCGCCCATGTGACCGGCTTTTGCGGCGTCATCGAAATAGCCGTCATAGTCGGCGAAGTATGAGGTTTGTGGTGGCGTGTTCTGCGGCCGAACAAGTGTTGTCTCCGAACCCTGCAGACCGTGCAAATCGCTTTCCGCATCTTCTTCATTGGTTCCGGGGCGCAGGCGCTCGCCGGAGGTCCAGATCATCGCATCTGGTTGGCTGGTGACAAGATTGCCGTATTGGTCGTGGGCGAAACCAAGAGCAATGCCGCCGTTGGATGCGAGATGTTTTTCCGGCAGGCCGATGGCGTAGCTGTCCGAAACGCTGGCCCATGTACTGTCGGTTTCGGGATCGTCCGGGGTCTCCTTACGGTAGCGAAGAACGTGCGATGTGCTGGCATCGGCGTATTCGCCGTATTTGTAGCTTCCCTTTGGCATGCCGCGCTGCGCCAGGAACATCTGTCCGCCTGCGTCGAACGTGATGTCGGTGATGGGGCCAGGGCCGGGCAGGTCGGTGATGTCGGTTTCCCAGCGGGGGTCGCCTGCGAATCTGCCATCGTCGGTAAGGCCGATGGACCATATCTGTTGGTCACCGGCAACAGCGTAGTAGAGGCGACCATCATGGATTGCCATGCCGTAAACGAGGCGCTCGGCTTGCGTGAATCCCCACGTGCCTGCGTCCTCGCTGTCGAAGGCCGGGTTTTCGATATTCATGACGCTGGCGTCGTCCACAACCGGATCGAGACCTTTGGCAACCCGGCCGGTCTGACCGTGGTCGAAGCTGTCGATCAGAACGCCAGTGGCGTCGATCCGGTGGACCAGTCCTGTGTCGAGGTCGGACGCAAAAAGATAACCACTGCGCGCATCAAATACGATGTCGCCGATTCCAGGGCCCGTATTGCCCGGTAACGTGGTGAAGGCAGACGCAATGCCTGTCACGCCGTCGATGCGCCAGATGGTTCCCGGATTTCCCTCCGGTCCGGGGCCGAACTGGCCAGCCATGAAGGCTGCACCGGGTTTCCCCTTACGCAAGCGATCCGGCTCGCCGTTCCCATCCTCATCGGGGCCAACGATCTGAATCCCGAATGCGGATGTCGCGCCGAGGTAGATGTTCGGTTGTGGCGCATTGTCGAGTTCGATTGCGAAGACCTGCCCCACTTTACCTGCCTTGATCTGGCGTTTGATCGACGGGGTGATGCGCTGGCCAACGGGTGCACCTCCAAGCCCTTGCATGGAGAGAATTTGAACGGATGGTCCGTCGAGGTCGATCAAGAAGTGATCGAGAGGGTTGGCGTTTTCCGGGAGCGGGCTTTCTGATGGCTTGACGCCTGCAAAACCGCTGACCACCGCGTCACCTGGCGACAGTACCGATTCCTGTGCCATCGCAGGGACTGCCAGACTGAGACTGCCTGCGAATATCAAGGCTGCGATGACCTTGTTGTTGAATTTAAGACTGGCTGCGTTTCGGGCAATAGTTGCGATTGGCTTACGTGCTGTCATCGCGATCGGGGGGAACATGCGGTGTTTCTCCAGAATAATCGTCTGTCAGCCCCAAATCGGGAGCCGTTCGAC
>CALHAX010000018.1 GCA_937931785.1 uncultured Hyphomicrobiaceae bacterium
CAAATCTGCAAACGCCTTCCCGATCCCGCCCGACGCGCCGAAAATGATCGCGCGATAGTCCGGGCCAAATCGCTGCATGTTCATCAAGGTGTTCATGCGCTTATTCATACGCAAACTGGCGAGCTGCGCCAATCGATGATAGGCGAACAGTCCATTTCCTGCTGCCCCGGCGGCATTGCCGAGGCCTGTCCATTTGACCGACACAAGCGCAAAATCCGCGGACGCCCTCACTGAGGCGACCGCTTATCGCAGAGTGTACGATCTTGCCTTACCAATCTTTGCGGCGATGGCGTCGCAGACAGTGCTCAACATTGTCGACACCGCGATGGTCGGCCGGCTCGGCCCGACAGCGATTGCCGGTGTCGGGATCGGAAGCTTCCTCGCGTGGCTTTCCGCGACAATCGTACTTGGCATGAGTTCCGGCGTGCAGGCCAGTGTTGCCCGCCGCCTGGGCGAGGGGCGCAACGAGGTTGCAGCATTACCACTGAACGCTGCGCTGGTAATGGTTCTGGCCCTCGGCATTCCAACCATCCTGCTACTGAACGGTCTCATTCCGCTCATCATGCCGATCCTTGCCGACAGCACGGCCGTTGCTGCGGAAGGCACACCTTATACGCTGGCACGCATTTCCGGCATGCTGTTCCTTGGAGCAAACTTCGCGTTTCGCGCCTACTGGAATGCGACCGAGCGTCCGCGTTACTATCTGATCACGCTGGTCGTTACGCATGTCCTCAACATCTTTTTCAACTGGGTCCTGATTTTCGGAAACCTCGGCGCGCCAGAACTCGGAACGTTGGGGGCCGGCCTCGGCACGGCACTTTCCCTTGCCGCAGGCACTGTTCTGCATTTCTGGTTTGCAAACCGGCTGGCGCGTCATCACGGTTTTCTTGCTGGTTGGCCAAAGCGCGACACGTTCGTACGCCTGGCGAAACTGGCATTGCCCGCATCCTTGCAGGAAGCACTCTTTGCGGGGGGCTTTCTCGCGTTCATGACGATCATTGCGCGACTCGGAGAGGTTAATCTGGCTTCAGCGCACATCCTGATCCAGCTCAACCTGGCGTGGATTCTACCTGCCATCGCCTGCGGTCTGGCAGCAGCGACACTGGTTGGCCAATCGCTCGGCAGAGGTGACATTGACGAAGCACGTCGATGGGGCTGGCGATCGGTTAAACTGGCGATGATTGTTATCGGCATCATGACACTGCCTGCGCTCGTTGCACCGCGCACACTGCTCGGCCTTCTCACCACAAACCCGGAACTGGTCGAAGCCGCGGTCTGGCCCTTGTGGATCAGTGCGCTGACCATGATGGGAGAAGCTGCAGGGATTACGCTCATGCATGCGCACTTCGGAGCCGGGGCCGTCCGTCGCGTCCTCAGCATCGCACCGCCGCTGCAATGGGTGTTGTTCCTCCCGCTAGCGGCGCTCGCGGTGTGGGCCGGATATTCCTTCCTGTTTGTCTGGTGTCTCTTCATAGGATATCGCGCGTTGCAGACGATGATCCTTGCGCTCAGCTGGCGTGGTGCAGGATGGTTCAACCCGGACGTCTAATCTTCCATCAGAACCGAATCGCACGAACAAGCGTTCATAGTTAATCGCCCGTTAACCGCCATCGATTATCGTCCTGACGATGTAATGCGTTTAAGGGTGGTTCCATGACCGATGTGATGAGTTTCGAGGCGGAGACCCGCCAGGATGTCGTGCGCGACGATGATGTGCTTGCGATGCGCAAGACATTCTACGAAGACGGCGCAATCAACCAGTTTGAAGCCGAAAAACTGATCCAGCGCGAAATGAGCGCGGTCGGTGAGAGTGATGCCTGGGCAAACTTCTTCATCGAAGCGCTGCTGGATTTTACCGTCAATCAGATGACGCCTAAAGGCTACGTCACAGAGGCGCAGTCGCAGTGGTTGATCGAGTCGCTTTCGAAGGATGGTCAGATCAACTCGCGCACAGAACTCGAATTGCTGACCAAGGTTGTGGAAACGGCCATTGAAGTGCCAGAGAGCCTGGTCGAATTCACCTTGATTCAGATCGGCGAAGCGGTTCTTGACGGAGATGGCGCACTGCTTGGAGATGAACAGCTGACGCCGGGCGTCATTGGCGATGCGGAAGTCAAACTCTTGTCGCGCATTCTCTATTCCGCCGGCGGCGTGAACAATATCGGTATTTCGCGTGCCGAAGCCGAGGTTCTGTTCGATTTGAATGACGCCACATCGGAAGCGGACAACTGTCCGGCATGGAGCGATCTTTTCGTCAAGGCGGTGGCAAACCACCTCATGGCTGCGCAAGGCTACAAGGCTCCGAGCCGCGAAGAGGCCATGCGCCTTCAGGACTGGGTGGATGCGCCAACCGACGGCGTACTCGGCATTTTCGGCAAGATGTTCCAGGGTGGCTTATCCGAAGCGAAAGCCGCTTACAACGCAGCCAGTGACGAAGAGCGTGCTGCTGAGCGCCTTGCGAAACAGATCCGCGATATCGAGGGTGCAGAAGTTCTTGAAGCGGACGAAGGACGATGGGTTGCGGAGCGGATTGGCCGCGATGGCGTGCTTCATGAGAATGAAAAGGCACTGCTGCGCTTCATCCGCGACGAAGCGCCCGAAATCCAGGGCGGCCTCGACGGCTTGCTTGCCCAAATCTGATCACGCTTACGTGTGTTCACGGTCGCTTTCGATGTGTTACCAGCGACCAAATATCTGCAACTTGCAGATAAAACGTGCGTCATGACGCCACTTCGCTTTGACGCACCTTGAGCCGCGCCAGGCTAAATCCCGGGGCGGTTTTTTTCATGAGCAAACCTCTAACGCGTTCGATCCAATTGATCTCAAATACTGCACGATATTTTTCCTTCATTGCGTTAAACAAGGCCTTTGTCCTCTAGCTGAAACTTAACCACCGTGGCCATTGCAGAACAATTCGTGCCGCCGAGCGGGGTCACTGTCGCATCGTCAGGATCCGTGAAGATGCTTGCACTTGCGCTCGTGTGGACCACAATTGCTGTCAGTGGGTTCGTTCTCGTCGAACCGGCGCCTGTCGACCTGCTCTCGATAGGACTGATCGTTCTGCTCCCACTACTGGGGCTTGCTCAGATCAGCCTTCCCCTGATGATGGTTGCCTGTGGGTGGATCATTGTTTCGGTTGGTGGCTTTGTGGCCGCAAGCTTCGCATTTGATACGGCAGTGGCGATCAAGCATACGGCCGTTACGCTCTACCTTTCACTTTTCGGCGTCATCATTGCAGCCTTCGTGCAGAAGGATGCGACGCGTCACACGCGACTGGTTTTGACGGGGTTCGTGGTCGCAGCGGTAGTGGCCGCGGTTCTCGGTATTGCAGGGTATTTTGATCTGCTTCCGGCTAGCGGAGATCTCTTCACGAAATACTCCCGTGCCAAGGGCACCTTCAAGGACCCTAATGTTTTCGGTCCCTTCCTGATCACACCCATCGTTTTTCTTGTGACATTCCTTGCGGATCAAAAGGGCTGGAGGCGCATGGTTTGCAGCCTGATGATTCTCATCCTGTGCGCCGCCCTTCTCTTGAGTTTCTCGCGAGCTGCATGGGCTGGTCTGGTCCTGGCACTTGTGCTTTGCGGGTACATGCATTTCATCAAGATCCGGAACACGCGATTCAGGCTGCGACTCGCCAGCCTTGCTGTTGCTGGTGTGATCGGAACCTGCCTGCTGGTGATCATTGCGCTGCAATTCAGTCAGGTCGCCGAGCTCGCACGTGAACGGGTGTCACTCACACAATCCTATGATGTCGGACCGGAGGGGCGTTTTGGCGGACAGGTCAAGGCGTTCTCACTCCTGCTCGACAATCCGCTTGGACTCGGCGCTGGCGAATTCGTAACCCGACACCATCACGAGGAAGCGCACAACGTTTATCTCTCCATGTTCCTGAATGCCGGATGGTTGGGCGGACTTGCGTATCTTGCTCTCGTGCTCATCACGGCGGCCTATGCGTTGCAACGCGTGATCAAGGCGGACTCGTCGGAGCGATTGCTGTTTGTCGTG
>CALHAX010000019.1 GCA_937931785.1 uncultured Hyphomicrobiaceae bacterium
GATCACGCAATCGACGGAAGTCGGTACGGTTTACACGGTCGAAGAGGTGCGTGCGATTGCCACCATGGCGAAGCGACACGATCTGAAGGTGCATATGGACGGTGCGCGGTTTGCGAATGCCGTGGCGTCGCTCGATGTTGCCCCCGCTGAAGTGACGTGGCGTTCCGGTGTTGATGTTCTCAGTTTTGGCGGGACGAAAAATGGTCTGCCTGCAGGTGAGGCTGTCGTCTTCTTCAAGAAGGAACTGGCGGAGGATTTTGATTTCCGTCTGAAGCAAGCCGGTCAGTTGGCGTCCAAGATGCGGCTGATGTCTGCGCCGTGGCTCGGGCTTCTGAAAGACGGCACGTGGCTCAAGAATGCCCAGCATGCCAACGCGATGGCGGAACGGCTCTATCAAGGTATCAGGGAGATTCCTGGCTTACGGATCATGTTCGATCGTTTCGTAAACGTGGTGTTTGCCGAAATGTCGAAAGAGATGCAGGTCGGACTGCGGGACAAGGGATGGAATTTCTATACGTTTATTGGCGAAGGCGGATGTCGGCTGATGTGCGCCTGGGACACGCTGCCGGAAACCGTGGATGCGTTTGTCGCGGACATTCGCGAAGTCGCCGCGATGCGGGATGCCGCGGAGTAGTCAGTGATCCCGGTGTTTGAAACTCAATTCGAGCGGTGGGAGTGCGGGGTTGAGGGAGCTTCGAGCATGATGTGTTCGAGATGAATTTTCGCAAAGCAACTCAGATCTGTCATTTCTCATTGGCTGTATGAAATTCATTCAGGATCGAAAGCGAGATCTGCAGCATATCTGCTGACATTTATACTTGAACAATGATGTGGTTGGGCATCCGCAACGTGGTGTGAGGTTGAACGCCCGGCGCCTCCGTTTCATCCCGTAACACCATTTTGTGAACTGTGACGCATGTCACATTAACTGTGGGCAGACAGCGACAAACTGCTTCCAACGCAACACGAAACACGTTGGAAACAAACATGAAAACGATCATAAATGCACTCGCCGCCAAGACCTTGGTAATCGCAACTCTTGGCCTTGCCACATCAGTTCAGGCAGCTCCATTCAATCTCGCCGCGGGGGCAGGCTCAAGCACACCCGCCATTAGTACTGACACTGACACGGGGCTTTTGCACCACGTCGGTGGATCCCGCGGCGGTCGCGGTGATGGAGTCTTCGGAGGCGGTTTCCCGTTCAGTTTCCGCCATGGACAGTTTAACTACGGACAACTTGGCGTCTCACGATTGCAAACGATACAGGAACAGAGGGCCATCAGAGGCAGTCGCTACTATCGAAAATCCCATGCATCCAAATCTCGCTCGTTCCGCAAATCCCACAAGCGGCGCTATTGAGGACGCCACCCGCTCTGCTTTAGGGTTCCGTTCATAAAACCATAACACCCCCAAAGGCCCGGATTATAGTCTCCGGGCCTTTGTTGTGTTCGAAGGTGACTCGAAACAGAAGGTATCGACGTTCAATCTGTGATTGTCGCTCTGCGCCTTCGATTCGGGCGGCGTGGTGTTAAGCAAGGGACGTGGGGCGGAATATCTTTTCCTGTGATATCGAGTTTAAAACCGGTTCGAGCATTGCAGGTTTGAATTCTGGGTAAGTCGGGAGGTTTGCTTTGCGCCGCAGTTGCGGAAACATCTGCAGGAGCGATTGAATCCGCTGGACAGGCTTTTGGTACAATCATACATTTTCGCGGGGTTAATTTAACGGTTGTACCATGGACGCTCTCAACGCCACGTTTTCGAATGGATTGCTGGCCGAGCGGTTTCCGCTGCCGCCGCGGCCAGATGTGGATATGGCGCGGATGGTGGCATATCGCCTGGAGCGTGTTCGGGCTGAACTGCGTGCCGCGGACTGTGCGATGGCTGTCCTGCTGAACCCGGTCAGTCTGCGCTATGCGGTTGACTGGCGCGAGTATGCGCTCTTTCAGTCGCGGTTGCCCTGCTACTATCTGTATGTGCCGGTCGAGGGACCTATCGTGATGCACGGTGCATATGGTGGGAATTGTACGGCGATCGACGCGTACCGACCGGCGGATTATCTCAACGTGTTCGATGGGGGGATAGACCTGGCTGACAACGCGCGTGCGTTGGCCAATGAGATGACCGGATTCCTGCGTGATATTGGCATTACGGAGAAGCGGCCACGGATTGCGGCAGAGCGCTTCAATCCCTCAGCAGCGCAGGCCTTGATGCAGTCTGGCTTTGAGCTGATCGATGGCGAAGCGGTGATGGAGAAGGCGCGCTATCGGAAATCTGAAGATGAATTGGCCTGCATGCGCTACTCGATCGCGGTCGCACAGCACGGTATGGCGCACATGCAGGATGCCATGACGCCGGGCATGACGGAGAATGCGTTGTTCTCCCTTTTGCACAAGGTGAATATCCAGTTCGATGGTGACTGGATAGACGGTCGCATGCTGGCCTCAGGGCCGCGTACCAATCCCTGGTATCAGGAAGCAAGTGATCGTGTGATCGAAACTGGAGATCTCGTGGCCTTTGATACCGACATGATCGGGCCTTACGGATATTGCGCGGATATTTCACGAACCTGGCTTTGTGGAAGTGATAAGCCGACGGATGCGCAACGTGACGTCTATCGCCGCGCCTACGATGAAGTGCACACCAACATGGCGATGATCAAGGCGGGGATGACGTTCCGTGAGGTGAGTGAGGCGGGATTTCGCCAACCGGACGCGTTCATTGCAAACCGCTATGCGTGTCTGGCGCACGGCGTCGGTATGACGGATGAATATCCAAAGATTTACTATCGCGAGGATTGGGATCGCCACGGATATGATGGCGTGATCGAACCGAACACCGTGCTGTGCGTTGAGAGTTTCACCGGCTCCGACAAAGGCGGTCCGGGTGTGAAACTCGAAGAAATGGTGCTGGTCACCGAGAATGGATGCGAACCGATGTCGAGCTATCCGTTCGATGACGTGTTGCTGGGGAGCGCGGCGATATGAGCAAGATGGACAACGCCAATACAGGGCCGGTTCTGTCGTTGGAAGGACGTTTTTATACGGACCCGGAGATTTTCGAACGAGAGAAGCAAACCACGCTCGCCAACACGTGGCAGTTTGCGTGTCATGTCTCGGACGTTGAGAAGCCGGGCGATTTTGCGTCGTTCTCGATCGCCGGTGAAAATCTCTTTGCGATCCGTGGACGCGACGGCGTGGTGCGTGCGTTCTACAACGTTTGTCAACATCGGGCGCATGAGCTTGTGAAGGGCAATGGCAATTGTGGGCTGCTGGTCTGCCCCTATCACGCGTGGTCCTATGAACTGGATGGGCGCTTGCGCAGCGGGCCGAATGTCACGGCGGTGGAGAGGTTCGATCGATCGACGATCAAACTGAGCGAAGTGCGCGTCGAGGTGTTCTGTGGTTTTGTGTTTGCAAACCTCGATCCGAACGCGAAGCCCATGGCGGCGTGGTTTCCCGGCGTTGAAGACGAACTGCGGGCGTTCGTGCCACACATTGATCAGCTCAAACCGATTGAATGGGTGGAAATACCGGAGGTGTGCAACTGGAAGGCGTCAGTGGAGAATTATTCCGAATGCTACCACTGCTCACTGAACCATCCGACATTCGCGACGGGAATTGTAAAACCCGAAACCTACAACATCATGCCGCAGGGCTATTGTCTGCGGCACACGACGGAATGCCAGAACCTTGACGCGATGACGTACCCCATCGACCTCAC
>CALHAX010000020.1 GCA_937931785.1 uncultured Hyphomicrobiaceae bacterium
AAACGCCTCGGGAATCAGCGGCGTCGCGGCCATCAAATCACGAGTGTAGGCGTGGCCTGGCGCTGCGAACACGTCTTGCGCCGCTCCCGTCTCCATGATTCGGCCCCGGCGCATCACCACCACCGCGTCGGCCATATTAGCGACCACGCCCAAATCGTGGGTGATCAGCAACACGGCCATCGACGTTTCGCGTTGCAGCTGCTTGATCAGCCCCAACACTTGGGCCTGAGTGGTCACGTCAAGCGCCGTGGTCGGCTCATCGAGGACAAGAAGGTCCGGTTTCTCGACAAGCGCCATCGCAGCCATCAGGCGTTGCAATTGTCCGCCAGAAACCTGGTGGGGATAGCGTCGGCCGATGCGATCCGGATCCGGAAGTTCGAGCGCCTTATACAGCTCGAAGGCACGTTCATCGGCCTGGGCCTGTGTCATCTCACCGTGCAGTACAGCGGATTCTGTTACCTGTTCGCCAATCCGGAGAGCAGGATTGAACGTTGCTGCTGCGCTTTGCGCGAGATACGCAACGTGCTCGCCGCGGCTCAAACGCTTCTCGTCGGGGTCCATTGTCAGCATATCCTTGCCGAGCAATTTCGCCTCACCGCCTGCAAAGTACAGTCCTGGCTTGGTGTATCCGAGTGCTGCAAGGGAGATTGTGGTCTTGCCGGAACCGGACTCTCCAATCAGCGCAACCACTTCGCCGGCATGCACGTCGAAACTGACGCCCTTGACGATGGGAATCGTCGGCGCATCATGAGGGCGTGCCTCAATCTGCAGATCCTTGACCTCGAAGAGTTTTTTTCTCTCTGTCATCTAAACCATCTTCTTGGCGAGACTGCCACCGGCATGAGCTGAAATATCATCCACGATCAGGTTGATCGCGATTGTGAGGGAGGCAATGGCAAACGCCGGTGCAAGAACTGCAAATGCACCACCGTTTGAACTGGTTTTCCAAGTTGTCCACTCGACCAGCGTCGCCCAGTTGAATCCAAAGTCCGCCGTGGTAATGAAACCAAAGCCATTGCTCAGACCTTGCAGGTTTTCACGCACCATGCTTCCCCAGTCCGCAACGGGCGGTTGAACACCGAGCCCCAGAAAGCTCAAGCTGGAGATGAAGAGGATGACAAACACAAAGCGGAGGCCGAAATCCGTAGCAAGCGGCATGACCGCATTTGGCAGGATTTCGCGACGAATGATATACCAGAGGCCTTCGCCTCGTGCTCTGGCCGCCTCGACAAAATCCTGCACCATGATGTCCTGCCCGAGCGCCCTGGCTATGCGATAGACACTCGCCGCATAGACGAACCCCGCCAATCCAATCAGGAGCGGAATCGAGGACTCGAAAGCTGCGATGATGATCAGGCCCAGCATGATATTGGGGAACGACAGGATCGCATCGACAATGCGGCTGATAACAGTGTCCGTCCAACCTCCCGCGACCGCTGCTGCAATACCGAGTGTGATGCCAACAAAGTAGGCTAGCATGGTTGCTGCGAATGCAATTCCGATTGTTGTGCGGGCACCATAGATGATCCGGGACATGATATCGCGACCGATATAGTCCGTTCCCATGTACGCCTGGGCGTTCGGGAACATGAAGCCAGGATCGTCGATGATGTTGCCTTGCAGATCGTCTTCGATGAAGAATGCCTGATCGTATGGCGCAATGGACGGACCGACGAACGCAAGGACAACCCAGAACGTGACGATCGCAATGGCGATCTTTCCGACCATCGAGAACCGAAGGCCTTGTTTGGGTGGCGCGTCGGGCAGTTCCTCAAACAGAAACTCTTCGTCTGCAACCTGCGCGTGCCCGACCTTAGAAACGGCCTCTTGATCGGACACAACACCAGCCTGCTCGATATCGGTTGTCGTGGCGCTCATTTCGGGTTTCTCAGTCTTGGGTTGGAGACAATCGACGCGATGTCGGCGATGAGGATCAGCACAACATAGGTCGAACAGAAGATCATGGCGCAGGCCTGAACCAGTGGAATGTCACGTGTTTGCACGCCATCCACCATCAGCTTGGCGAGGCCCGGATAGGAGAAAATTGTTTCAACCACAACGACACCGCTGACAAGATAAGCCAGGTTCAGCGCGATCACATTAACGACGGGGCCAATGGCATTGAGCAGCGCATGACGCAGGATGATGCGTTTGCGCGGGACACCTTTCAGGATTGCCATTTCAATGTAGGGCGATCCCATGACGTTCAGCACACCGGCGCGGGTCATGCGCACCATTTGCGCGGACACGACGACGACGAGCGTCACAATGGGCAAGGTCAACACCCGCATCTTGTTCCAAAAATCCTCCGTCCCACTCAGGTAGGAGACCGCGGGTACCCACCTCAGCCAGACGCCAAGGAACAAAATCAACAGAATCGCAATGAAGAAGTCTGGAACGGCAATCAGTCCCAGCGTGGTTGACGTGACGGCGCGGTCCAGACGCGAGCCGGGCAACATGGCTGCGAGCAGGCCCAGGAAGACTGAAAGCGGAACAGATATCAACGCGACGATACCGGTCATGAACAAGGTGTTCCAGATCCGGCCATCGATCAGGCTGCCAATCGTGGCACCGCCTGCGGTGGAGATCCCCAGATCACCAGTCATCAATCGACCGACCCACGATGTGTATTGAAACAACATCGGTTTATCGAGACCGAGTTCTTTGCGCAGTGCTGCGAGCGATTCAGGCGTGGATTGTTGGCCAAGCCGGATCTGTGCGGCGTCGCCAGGCAAAATTTGTGTGATTGCAAAGATCAGGACCGAGACGACCCAGATCAAGACAAGTCCGATGCCGATACGGCGCAGGACCATCGCTCCCATCTGCTTATTCCCCCCGGTTGCAGAAATTATAAGTCAAAGCATTCCTCGTCTCGTCCAAAATTGCTGGACCAGGCGTCCCCGGTCCAGCGGTGTTTGTATATCGTCGCAGACTCTTACGAGTCGAGCCAGATGAACTCAGGCCATTCCATGCCGCCGAAGGCTGCCAGAGGTACCCGTGGGAAGCCTTTGACCTTCTCGGATTTGGCATCGAGATAACTGCCTGTCACCGGTGTCAGCGAGCCCGACTTGTCCGAGATCAGCTTCTGCATTTCGCACAGCATCTCGTACTTCTTCCCCGGATCAACCTCGGCAACCGCCATGCCGTGCAGTTTGTCGAAGCGCTCGTTCTTCCAGAACGTTTCGTTCCACGCTGCATCAGACTTGTAGGCAAGGCCCATCATCATTGTGGCTGACGGGCGCATGTTCCACGCCACGACGTTCATTGGCTTTTTCATCCATACAGCACCCCAGTACCCGTCGTTCGGTACCTTCTTGATCTTGAGATCAAAGCCGACCTTGGAGGCTTCGCGCTGTAGCATCAGGCAGATGTCCGTGATGCCGGGGTAAACCTCCGCCACATGAAGTTCAGCCGATGTCACGCCAGACTTCTTCAGGAGCGATTTTGCCTTGTCCGGATCGTAAGGACGGATCGTCTGCTCCTTGCAGTAACCCGCACCGTAGGCAGGACCAATTGGCTGGTCATTGGCAATCGCGCCTTGACCTTTCTGTACCACCTTCAGGATACGCTCACGGCGCTGCAGGTGTTTCAGACCCAACACGAAGTCAGCATTGTTGCCTGGATCACGGTCCACGAGGCAAGTGATGCTCGGGTAACGGCCCGATGCCACCGACATGACCTCCACACCGGAGGCCCCCTCAACTTGTGGGATCGCCTTTGGATCAAGGTTCGCACACATCTGCACATCGCCGGAGATCAGCGCATTGACGCGCGCCACACTGTCGGTGATGCCAAATGCTTCGATCTGATCGATGTACGGACCCGCTTCGTCGTTCCAGTAGTCGTCGTTCCGCACGTGCACGGAGCGCACACCCGGTTTGAATTCCTTGAGCTTGTAAGGCCCGGATCCGGTTGGGTTCTGGAAGTCCGTGGTGTCCGCCTTCAGGATCTTGAAGTGGAATGTACCCAATGCAATCGGCAGTTCCGAATAGGGCTGCTTACAGATCGCCTTGACCGTGTGGCTGTCGACTTTCTTCCACTCGGTAACCGGCTCGACGAAGACCTTCGCCTTCGACTTGGAATCCTTGCCAAGGTGACGATTCATGGACCAGACCACATCGTCCGCAGTCAATTTCGAGCCGTCGTGGAACGTAACATCCTTGCGTAGCTTGAATGTCCACTCTGTGGCGGTTGCGTTGGCTTCGAACGATTCCGCCACTTCCGGGCGGACCGTCAGGTCGTCATTGAAGCGCACGAGGCTGTTGTAGTTCATCCGACCGCGACCGTAGTCGAGCGACGATGTGAAGAGTGTCGGGTCCATCGTGTCTGACGGGCCGTGCAGGTCCCAGGCAAAGCGCAGGTTGCCACCCTTCTTGGGTGTCGCCGCGATCGCCTCGGACGCCGCCGTCACGATCGAGCCAGCCGCACCAACCGTCGCGCCCATCGCCATCAGCCAGCCCATCACCTGACGCCGGTCCGCGCCCTTGTTCAGCGCATCGACAACAAATGATTTGTCCGCTTCGCTGAACTGGCCAAACTCAACCGTATCGCCAACCGTTGATCCAACTGTGTTCTTGTTTTTCGTCATGAAGTCCTCCCAATAGTTTACCCGACAAAGGTGAAACGCATTTTATCATAAACGCGTACATGGCAGGGGTGGACAGGTGCCGGCCCCCGCTGCACTGAGACTCAGTGTTGCATTCTCGTCCGACTTACGCAAATCCGTGCGTGCAAAATGGGCTTGCGCCACAGGAAATTGCTGCTACTTCGCACACGGTGTTGGCGTGAAGTGTTTCCATCTCTGAATTTGCTGCAGTGCAACATCCGCACAGATGTTTGACGCTCCAAGCCCGACATTAAAATGCTCGCTTAGAGAACATGACGAATACGCCGAATTTAGGGAGATGGGGACATGGGCTGGTCACCAGACAAGACGACTGTAAATTCCTGGAACGAGTGGGATCCGCTGAAACACGTCATCGTGGGTGTCGCCGATGGCTGCTGCATCCCACCGGCCGAACCCGCGCTCGATGCCAAGGTGCCGGAAGACTCCGACATGCGCGGCATGTGGGGACCACGCCCTCAAGACACCGTCGACAAGGCCAATGAACAACTCGACGGGTTTGCCAAAATTCTCGAATCGCGTGGCGTGAAGGTCGATCGCCCGACACCGCTGGACTTTAACCAGCCGGTCTCAACGCCCGACTGGAGCACAGAAAGCATGTTTGGTTGCATGCCGCCTCGCGACGTCATTCTGACGGTCGGTCGCGAAATGCTGGAAGCGACGATGAGTTACCGGTGTCGCTGGCATGAATACCTCTGCTATCGCCCGCTGCTGCAGAAATATTATGACGAAGACCCGAAGATGCGACACGAAGCGGCCCCGAAACCGCGCCTTACGGATGAGGATTATCATCCGGACTATCTGTCGGACAAAATTGGTGAGGCAAAACGCCTGGAATGGGCGGCAAAAAAGTTCTTTGTCACGACGGAGGAGGAGCCGCTATTCGATGCGGCCGATGTCTTGCGCTTTGGCAAGGACCTTGTCGTTCAGCACGGTTTCACGACGAACCTGAAAGGCATCGACTGGTTGCAACGTCATTTCCCGGATCATCGCGTACATACTGTCAATTTTCCGGGTGATCCATATCCGATCCACATTGATGCGACTTTCACGCCAATTCGTCCTGGTCTCATCATAAACAACCCTGAACGCCGTCTGCCAGACGATCAGCGTGAATATTTCCACAAGAATGATTGGGAAATTGTCGATGCAGCTCGCCCTGCACACAATCAACCACCAGCGCTTTGCTATTCTTCT
>CALHAX010000021.1 GCA_937931785.1 uncultured Hyphomicrobiaceae bacterium
TTACGGTTTGCGCTCCCGTCGCGACGCCAATCTCCGTGGCATCGTTGGACCCGGTCAAAGTGATGGTGACTTGTTGCGACGCCGAGTTGCTCAAATCGCCACCGGATGAAGACGGATCTTCGAATACTGTCACGGTGTAGGTCTGGGTGATCGACTCTCCCTCTTTGAGGAAATCAATGTCGCCCTCCGCAACCGTCAAGTCCCATGTCACCACACCTGTGGCTGCGCCAGTTGCGGGCGATGTCAACGACGGCACGAACGTGCCGATGAACGCTCCGCTTGGACCGGTTGCCGAATCATTCGTTGCGCCGACCAGATGTGAATCCGTATCGAGATCCGTAAAGTCAAATGTGCCCGTCACAGTGACATCAGGTTCGGCATTTTCATCCGCTAAAGGAGACAAATCCGACCGTTCAGTGATGACTCGTCCGGTTGAGCCCGTGTCCGCAATGATGACCGGATTTTCAGCATCAAGAATGGCACTGTTGCCACTGGCTGATGCAGTGTTTCCAGCGGTATCGGTAACATCGAATGTGGCAGTGAGTGCGCCATCTGCGAGGCCGGAAATATCGATGCCGGACAACACACCGGCTGTGAGGTCACCCACTCCGATGCCGGACTGTGTGAACGGACCACCGCCGCCAGACGACGTAATCGTCAACACACCTGTGGCGTCGGAATCAAGACCGGCAATGTTTACGGAGATGCTCTCCGCTTCCGTGTGATCAATGTTCATGTCGACAAACGACACGGCGAGATCGTTACCGACGTCGGCGGTGGTGTCCGTTGTCACTGTATGCGATGCGGAAGCAGGACTCGCATTTCCTGCCGCATCGGTAGCCACGGCCGTGAACACGTTCGTCGTGCCGTTGGACAAGCCGGATGCAGTGATGGCCCAGTCGCCCGAGCCATCCGCAGTGACTGTGCCGATCGACGTGCCATTGTTGAAAATTTCGACAGTGCTGTTGGCTTCCGCTGTGCCGGCGAGAGCCAGTGACGTGTCATCACTCACACCACCGTCCGCCACAGGGCCCGTCACCGTGCCCGCATCATCCGTGACGCTCACAATTGATGGCGCGGCTGGAGCTGCCGTATCAACGGTAAAACCTACACTTTGCGTATCAGTTTCTCCATTATTGGCTGTACCGTTGATCGTTATCTCAGCCGTAAATGTCGCGAGGCCTTGAGGGAGTGTGGCAAGCTGTGCGGGGGTAAACGTAACGGTCCAATTTCCGGAGCTATCCGTTGTCGTCGACGCGCTTACACCACCCACCGTCACTTCTACGGTGTGGCCTACAATACTCTCCCCTGAATTTGGAAAATCATTCGTTGAAATTCCTGAAAGCGTCAAACCTGCCATAACATCAGCGCTGCTCAAATAGCCATCATCGCCGCCGACGCCCGTTCCTGTGATACCTACAGTAGCCATGACATTTATCTCCCGGGTATGTGAGAGGGGCTGTGCGGCCGCCTCGTAATGTGAAATTCGAATTCGGATTCAGTTCGTTGACCCACCACCGACAGGTCGAGTTGGGGTGCGCGCCGCCCGTCAGGGGCGTCGCTGCGTGTTCTTGTGTCGTTGTCTTGAGCGGACCGCTACGCTATGCGCGGCAGGCCGTTTCCAAAGTGAATCGGGACCTCTGGCCCGGGCAGTCATATTGATAATAAAAACGTCCTGTTCCGGACTTTCTACGATTTAAAAATGGACGCAAACCAAGCCCTCCCACCTGCATTTCTGTGCGCGTATCGGGTTGCCAAAAAAGATCTGCATGCCGACATACGCCACACCTACCAAACTACGGCTTATACGTAGCGTAGAACAGGTTGCTGATACGAGTCCCCCCCCATTTGGGGGGGAGGTAATGTTTTTTAGCACGTTTGAGCAAAAATTTTCTGCACACACACAACTTGCAACGCCGCAACGCTTTGCCCATTTGGGGACTGAAGCGCATCTAAATAAAATGGCCGTGCGGTGCGATTCTCCAAGTGCCCGCACCAGGTTTCGAGAGTGCCTGTTCAAGGTCAGACATCCCCTGGAACTGGCCTGCCTCTTTCCTTGTTACGTCAGGTAGGAGACTGTCAGGCGTCACATTTTTCCGCATCCCAACCGCTCTTATGACTTGCGAGGACGCAAATACCAGGCGATGCCGAGAACGCAGAGCGTCAGGCAACCGGGGATGACTGCCAGCCCGTTGCCAGCAGCCCAAAGGCCGACTGTGCCTGCACAGAGGAGGGTTGCAAACGCTTCGCAGACTGTTGACGTGCGGGATGCCACCTGACGGCGCCGGAAGTTGGCTCGTTTGGCCTGAGCGCGGAAACACAGCTGGATGAAAATGGCGCACGACGCCGCTGCAACTGCGCCGATGAACGTTACGAATGCGCTCCACACGGACAGCAGCGCGATCGCCAAGACAAACGGTGTCGCAACCATCACTGCAATCATGAGAACGGCGTTGACCTTGGCAGAGATCATGGCGCGTGGACCAACGGGGGCCGTGGCCACAAGATCCGGAGCGTCTTCACCCGAGATCGCAAGCCACGCGAGCCCACCGGCAAGTTGTCCAACCGCCATCACAATGACAGGAGCAATAATCGCCGATAGCCCGGTCTTGCTTCCGAAACTGACCCAGAGCATCAATGCAGGCGGAACAAGATAGAGCAATTGCATCAGTGTCTGGGATATCAACCACGGATCCCGTGCGAGCAACTGAAACTCCTTGCGCATGACCGAACGATGCGTGGAGCGGCGCTGAAATGTCGCGCCAGTTGGAACGTGGCTGAATGAATTGTCAGACACACCGAGCGCCGCAACCACAAGCTTACGAAACTGGTTCGCCCCCCTGAATGCGGCAAATGCGAAGAATAATCCAGACAAGACAAGCATCAGGATGAGAGATGCAAAATCACCGGACAACGCATGGGCAGGCAGCCAAAGCAGGCTCTCGATACCCGGTGCATTCTCAATTACGACGTCCGAGTTCATGACGGACCAGCGCGACATCGTTCCGTAGGAGAAAATTGCGACGACCTGTATTCCTATCAGGAAAGCTGCGCCTACGACGGCTGCGGTGATTTGCGCGACCAACCGCGTCCGTTTCGCCCCAATGGATCTGAACAACCAAAGGACAGTGAGCACGGCACACGCTGTCGCGACACCTGAAATGGCGAGCACCACGCCATAACCCGCAAGCCAATGTGGTCCATCAAGATATGCGGCCACGTTTATGAAAGGTGCGACCATCAACCCGGACATCATCGCCGTTGTAATTGCCATGATCGATATGCGTACCGCAAACAGATCACGTGAGGAGGCGGGGGATGACAGAATGAGATCGAGATCGTCCCGCGCATAAAATGCGCGTGTTACCGATTCCATCGCCTGCGAAAGCATCATTGTGAAGGTCAGTAGAACGCCACTTGTCAGCATGACCAAGCGTGTTGTTTCCGTGGGAGCATCTGCCCCGAAGAACGGTTTCGACACCGCGTAGGCCAGGCCATGGAGTGCGGCGGCGAACACAATCATGCCGACGACAATTGCTCCGTTCTTGAGGGCTCGACCGCCTGACATCAGCGCAGCCCAGTCCCGCCACGCCAGGTTCAGTTCATGACGTACAAACCAGGAGAGAGAAGCAACACCGGTCACGCTGCTATTCCGTCCGTTGCAACTCTCGCGATCCCATCATCTACGAGGTTCAGGAAAATCTCCTCAAGATTGGTATCGCTCCGACCTGACGTCTGGCGGAGTTCGTCCAGTGTCCCTTCTGCGATCAATTCACCTCTGGCAATGACGCCAATGCGTGCCGCCATACGTTCGGCCACTTCAAGGATGTGCGTTGTCATGATCACCGTAACACCGCCCGCAACCAGATCCGTCAACACGGATTTGACCCGACGTGATGATCCTGCATCGAGCCCGGTGAGCGGTTCGTCGAGGATGATAAGTTGCGGTTCGTGGATCAGTGCGCCAGCAAGCGCAACTTTCTGACGCATGCCTTTCGAGAACCCCTGGCAGCGTTGATGTACGTGATCCTCGAGACCGAGTTGGGTCATTAGCTCATCGGCCTTGTAGCGGGCCAGATCGCGATCCATGTCCCACAAGCCTGCAACGAATTCGAGATACTCGAGTGGTGTGAGCTTGTCGTACACCATTGGTTCGTCAGGAACCCAGGCGAGCAAACGTTTCGCGTCGACGGGATGGCGTTGGGCATCAATGCCACAAACCCTGATCTCACCGGCGTCCGGTTGGAGCAGACCTGCAACCATACGCAAGGTCGTGGTCTTGCCTGCGCCATTGGGCCCAAGAAGAGCATAGAACTCACCCACATTGATTGTAAGTGAGAGATCGTTCACTGCAGGAGTGGTGAATGACTTGTGGAGGTTTATAATTTCAAGAGCGTGAGAACGTTCGTGCATCGGATACCCGGACCGTTACAAGGTGAGACGAGAAACAACACGATGTTCATAGATGTCTTGTTTCCGTTCGACTTTACACAACGGCCGTTTATCTACGGTGAATGCCGACATATTTTATTGGCACACTGGATTGTCTATGCGACGCCTTGACCGGGGCGAGTTTCGACCCTGCCTCTGCTCCAAACGCTGTCGGAATTGCATTGACACCACCGTCATCCTGGACACAACGGGCCCGCTGGTCAGGGAAGCAAAATTTGGTACCGCCTCTCCGGATTGAACGGAGGACCTCTAGATCCACAATCTAGCGCTCTAACCAACTGAGCTAAGGCGGCACATCCGGCTGGCGTATCACCGAACCGAGGCGGCGTTGTCAGGCGAAATGCGCCTGTCGTCAAGGCCAGCGACACAGATAACTGCGTCGAGACGTTTCGTCAGCTATTTTTTACGAGTTTTCTTGGCCGTGTCCTGAGCCTTACCGGCCAATTTCGTCATCGCTTCGGTCATGGCCTGTGTTTGCTCAACATAGGCCTTCATCTGTGACTGGGCATACTCCTGCTGGATGCGCAATGCTTCCGTCATGTCGCCAGCCTGTGAAATGCGGGTGGCGAAGTCGAAACTTGCCTCCATGTTTTCTTCAGCGAAATCCAGGGCCTTGCGCTGCAGGCGATCCGTACCAGATGCAACAGGACCGGTTGCCGTTGGCGTGAGAGCTTGCGCTTTCTTGGTCATATCCATGAAGCGCTCATAGGCCTCACGCGCCTGATCGATGTTGCGTTCAGCAATATCACGCATACTTTGAGGAATCTCGAATCCGGACTTGTCTGCCATTGGAACCTCCATTTTCCTGTATGATACGCAGGAGCAACATCACACGTCCAGCTTGCTGCGCGTTTACGACAGTTTCGAATTCTGCTGACGAATCCCACACATGCGTCGAAAAGTTGCTAACCAATAGCCGTGAGTTGTATGCGCTTTTTGATTGCACCACCATGTCCAGACTGAGCAATGTGCGCCTGAAAACAACGGCTTGACGCTAGTATTCGAGATGTGACGCCCCTTGACGGACAACTTTTCCCAGCTTCCAGACGCCTCGGCATCGCTCGTACAGCCGTTCGAGGGCGCCCGTGCGTTCGAGGATTTACCCTATCCCGTGTTCGTCTGGGATAGCGATCTTGGTGGATTCGTGTGGGCCAATGCGGCTGGCCTTGAGCGCTGGGGCGCTCTCAGCCTTGCATCATTTCGTGCCAGTCGTCTGGATCGGGCCATGCCCGCAATGCTTAAGCTGAAGGATCTTTGCGCGGCGGCATTGCCGGTCGAAGGTGTGACACAAACCCTGACCTTCTGGACGCCACGTGGGGCAGCCCGCATGGCCTGCCGCTGTCGACCGATCGATCTTGGTGATGACGGACATGGCCTTGTGATTGAGGCTGCCGATGAAAATTCCGGGCTGGTCGAATGCCGTGGCCGCGCCCCGGCTCCCGTTCGCCTTCGACCTGCTGCCCGAACCGCCCACGCCCCGAACGATCGAGGGCAAGACCGCATCCGAACAATGCTCCCCAGCACCACACCAAAACGGGTGGCTGGTTTCCTGAACGGTGAAGGTGGGGGGGACACGACTGCCGCAACAACAGCAGAGCCCAACATGCCTGCACCAACGCCCGACGATCATCTGGCCATGCAGGAAATTGCGCGCATGCTTGGCCGACCGAGCACAAAAGACAGGGAAGATCTTTCCCTACCAACGACTTCCCATCTCAACGGACTCGAAGCGGGAACCTCCGGCATTGTTCCCCCCGTTGGTGCGGAGCTGCGTAAAGTGACCGAAGTTCTGGCAAAACGTACAAGCACTGCAGTCGAGCAGACACTGACGGTAGAAACTTCTATTGAGCCAAATACTCCATCGTCGGATACAGCCGGAATGCAGTTCGACACATTGAACCATGAACTCCGCACACCTCTGAATTCGATTATTGGGTTTGCCGAGATGATGCACCGTGAGCAGCTTGGCCCGATCGGCAATGACCGATACAAGGAATATGCAGGTGATATTCTTGACAGTGCCCGCCACGCCCTCAACCTGATCAACGATCTTCTGGATGCATCGCGTGTGCGCGCCGGACATCTCGATGTGGTGCCCGAGGAAATCAATGTCCCCGAGTTGCTCGACCGTGTCGTTGCCTTGACCGCACCCCAAGCACAGGCTGCATCCGTCAAAGTTGTTTGCGGATACCCGGACCGCATGCCGCCACTTCATGCCGATACACGCGCCCTGCGTCAGATCTTACTGAACATTCTGACCAATGCCTTCAAGTTCACGCCAGCCGGAGGGCATGTGTTCGTCTCCGCACGCCAAAGCAATACGGAGTTCATCATCGACATTCGTGATACCGGGATCGGCATGACGGACGAACAGATCGCGGATGCAATGAAGCTCTGGGTCAGGAACAATGGGTCGGGTCATCCACCGTCCGCTCCTGCTGGATCGGGGCTCGGACTCCCCCTCGTCAAAGCTTTAACAGAAGCCATGGCGGGCGAACTGGAGATTACATCTGCGCCTGGCGAAGGCACCTGCGTGACCGTTCGCCTGCCGGCAGAGCCCAACTTGGCAGTGACCGGAACTTGACACGCTCAAGCGACGCCGCGCATCTGATCCCGTATGCGATATCTGGTCTCAACCACTCGGATTGAGGCTCTGGTTCATTGGAGTGATCTCATTGGTATCGTTTTCCCGTGGTTGCGTCATCTTGTGCCTCGTTGCGCGTTGCCATTGACGACACTTCTGCTGATGTTCGGTGTCGATACGGGTGCGCTCCTGATCAGAACGGAGACCATGCAACCTGCGCTCATAGCTGGCGCTATCGAGGACAGATCTTGTGACACCACAATCCAACCCTGAAAAGGATTATAAATGAGCAACTCCGGACGCATTGCAATTCTTGGCCTCGGCTCCATGGGACTTGGCATGGCACGCTCGGCATATGCTGCCGGGTTGGATATTATAGGCTATGATACATTCGCCGGATCACGAACCGCCTTCGCGGACGACGGTGGCAAGGTTTCTGACAATCTGCGAGATGCGGTCGCAGGCCGTGACATCATTATGTGCGTGGTGGTCAACGCAGAGCAGACAGAAAGTATCTTGTTCGGGGCAGACGGTATTGCCAAACATCTACCAAAGGGTGCCGTGTTTGCCGGGTGCAGCACGATGCCTCCAGCAACTGTGATTGATCTGGCGGCGCGTCTCTCGAAACATGACGTGCATTATCTTGATGCACCGATGAGCGGCGGGCCGGTTAAAGCAGGAGAAGGCGCGTTGACGTTCATGGCGTCGGGAACGCCGGAAGCGTTCGAAACGGCTCAACCTGCGATCGATGCGATGGCGGAAAAAATCTATCGACTGGGCGATGCAGCAGGGCAAGGTTCGTCCATGAAGATGATCAACCAGTTGCTCGCCGGTGTGCATATCGCGACGGCCTGTGAAGCCATGAGCCTTGCCGTGCGCATGGGGCTGGAGCCACGGGACGTTTACGACGTGATCACCAATGCAGCGGGTAATTCGTGGATGTTCGAGAACCGGGTGCCACACATTCTGGATGGTGACTATTCGCCTAAAAGTGCCGTCAATATCTTCACCAAGGATCTGGGTATCGTCACGGACACAGGACGAGCAAATGATTTCCCGCTCCCGATGGCTAGCCAGGCCCTGCAGATGTTCACAATGGCGGCTTCAGCGGGCATGGGTGCTGATGATGATGCGTCGGTTGCGCGAGTCTATGCCGCGCTCAGCGGACTCTCATTGCCGGGCGCGAAGGACACATAACATGCCACGCTTTGCCGCCAATCTGACGATGATGTTTACCGAGGTGCCATTTCTCGAACGCTTCAAGGCTGCTGCAGATGCGGGTTTCAGGGCTGTAGAGTGCATCTTCCTCTACGACCATGCGCCCGAAGCCATTGCCACGCTATTGCAGGACCACAATCTTGAAATGGTGCTGATGAATTCGCCACATGGAGACTGGAACTCTGGCGAACGTGGTTTAGCGGCGCTCGAGGGACGAAAGAGCGACTTTCGCGCAGCGGTGGAACGAGTCTTCCCGCTTGCTGAAGCGACGGGATGCCGTCGGTATCATGTCATGCCGGGATTATGCGAGCCGAACGAGGATGCGCTGGATCGGTACAAGGCAAATATCCGCTGGGCCGGAGAACGGTTTGCAGAACATGGTCTGGAGGTTCTGCTTGAGCCAATCAACCGGCGTGACATACCCGGGTTCATGCTGCATGATTTCGGCCTTGCAGCACAAGTGATCAAAGACGTCGATCTTCCGAATGTGCGGTTACAGTTCGATGTCTATCATCGGCAGGTTCTTCACGGCGATATCGTGCGCGGCCTCGAAACGCTGATGCCACTGATCAGCCATGTTCAGATTGCGGACGTTCCGGAGCGCCATGAGCCTGGAACGGGCGAGATCAATTTCTCGCGCGTATTCGCGAGTCTGGACGAATTGGGTTATGATGGCTGGGTCGGGTGTGAATATCGACCGCAAGGTGCGACGAGAGATGGCCTGGGCTGGATACCTTCCTGAGCATATTGCGCACATTGCTCTGGTGCGTCCAATGACGGACATACCGCCGCGTTATTTTGAACGGCCAACAGTCGGTTCGACGACACCAAGGAGATCACTATGCGCCACATGATGAAAACCATGCTCCTTCTAACGCTCGTGGCAAGTTTTGCGCCCCACGTTCTGGCGAAGAGCGCCGTGCACATCGACCGTCAATGTTATCGCTACAGTAATTTCTGCGGGGCTAAGCATGACACTCAACGTGCAACAAAGGTCTACAAAGCATCAAAGGCGACAGCCAAAGCATACAAGTCTCAGAAATCTGTGGTGGCACACCCCGCTTACAGGGATTCTGAACCGTTCATCGAGCGGCAGTGCACGCGTTATGGGCATTTCTGCTGAATCCAAGTGCAAGTGTATTCGCGAAATGATGAAAAATTTCAGATACTTGCGGAGCGGCTTACTCCTCTGCTGTCTCTTCTCTGGCCCCGTGATCGCTGCTGATTATCCCTATACCGGCGCCTATACCATTGGGGATAAAACTCCTGACAGTGCGCGATGGCGCAAGGCCGCATGTCTCACGCATTTTCTCACACAGACAGCGAGTGGAAAATATGCGCTTTTTCATCTTGACCCGCGCGCTTTGATGCAACTGAACGAACTTCGATATGTTGTCTACGAAACAGGTCAGTGTACCCATAACTCCAAAGATAATATCGATTCCTGTGAGGTGCACTACAGCTACCGTAACGCCCTTGAACCCTATTTTATCCGGTACGAAAACCGCAGGTTCAATGACACACGGATCGTAATAGGTGAAAGTCGTGCCGCGCTGTCGCCACTCAATACGCAGAGATTCGGATCGACGTCCCTGCTACAGGTCAAGTGCCCGCTTACTGTCAAACAGCTTGCGCCATTTATCACGCGCAAGCGTACCACTTACCCCAAAGCCGACGTGCAGATTCTGACCGGCCTTTTTGGCCTCGCACCGCTGCTTGAGTTTCACAAGCGTGTCCGCGCCATTCTTGCCAAGCAGGGCTTGCAGGATACGGAATAATTAAAACGGCCAAACGATAAGGATCATCGGTATGGCAACAGCGATCACGATGATTTCGAGTGGTAGCCCCATACGCCAGTAGTCGCCGAACTGGTAACCGCCTGGCCCCATGATCAGCGTGTTGTTCTTGTGGCCGATGGGCGTCAGAAACGCACAGGACGCAGCAACCGCAACGCACATCAGAAACGGATCCGGGCTGACGCCCAGCTTGCCCGCAATATCAATGGCGATCGGGGCGGCAATGACTGTCGTGGCAGTATTGTTCAGAACATCCGAAAGCGTCATGGTCACAATCATCAGAAGCGTCAACACAACCCACGGAGCTGCGCCTGCAGCAATATCGACAATGCCTTGTGCGAGCAGCGCTGTACCTCCCGACGCCTCAAGAGCAGCACCGAGTGGGATCATGGACCCAAGCAGGACAATGACGGGCCATTCGATGCTCGTGTAAAGCTCACGAAGCGGCACGATGTTCAACAGAACCATCAACACACACGCTGCGGCCAGCGCGACGGGGAGATAAAGCACACCAAGGCTTGCGAGTAGAATTGCACCACCGAATATTCCACAGGCCAGAAGTGCCATCTGACGGTTGATCACCTGCAGTCCACGCTCCGCCAATGGCAAACCGCCAATCCAGTCAGCGATCTCGGGCAGGCGTTCGCCTGGGCCCAGCAGCAGAAGCACGTCGCCGGCTTCGATGGGCAATTTACGAACCCGCTCGCGGATCTGTTTGCCGTGTCGGGATACACCAAGCAGTGTCACGCCGTGTCGATTAAGAATGCGCAGTTGCAAGGCAGAGCGCCCTTCGATGCGAGCGTTGGAGGGAACGACCACTTCCATCAGAGACAGGTCGCCACTTGCAACGGCTCCACCGTGTTTATCTGCGCCAACATATTCAAGGCCGCTTTCGCCAACAAACGCATCAATGGCTTTGGCAACAGCTTCCAGAACAAGTACGTCGCCGTTGCGAATTTCCTGACGACGTGCCTGTCCCGGCAGCCGTTTGCCACGGCGGACAAGACCAACGATCGCCACGTCAGCCTCTTCCACCATATCATCGAGTTCGCGCACCTGCATGCCAATGATCTTCGACCCCTCCGGCACGACAACCTCGGCGATGTAGGCATCGATCTTAAACAAATCTTTCGGAACATTATTTTCTGCACGCGATTGCGGAATCAAACGCCAACCGATGAAGGCAACGAAGAGAACGCCAACGACCGCACACACCAAACCAACGGGGGAAAAATCAAACATCCCAAATGGTTCCATCGTGCGGGTGCACGTCGCGACCGGCTCCGGACAATCAGGGTGGGGCAGTTTTCCGCGAAAGCTGGCGATGATGATATTGGGAGGTGTTCCGATCAGCGTTACGAGTCCGCCGAGAATCGTCGCAAAGGACAACGGCATAAGGGTGAGCGCCGGAGACCGTTTCGCCTTTTCTGCTGCCTGAATGTCGATCGGCATCAAAAGCGCCAGCGCGCCCACGTTATTCATCATAGCCGACAGCGCGGCTCCAACCCCCGCCATCACCGAAATATGCGCCCACAATGCGCGTGTTCCGTCGACCACATACTTTGCGATCAGCTCGATAGCTCCGGAATTCGACAACCCGCGACTGACAATCAGTACCAACGCAATAATCACAGTGGCGGGGTGGCCGAAGCCCTCGAACGCCCGATCAACGGGCACAACACCAAGGATCAATGCAACAGTGAGTGCGGCGAATGCGACCAGATCATAGCGCCATCGCCCCCAGATCAGCAGTCCGAAGACGCAGACGAGCAGGCTGAACAGGATGATCTGGTCGGTTGTCATATCGGGGTCCGCCGCAAATGTTATGTGAGCACGGCATAGCGGATTTGATGTGATGGTTCAAAGACTGCGACGCCTCGTGCCCAGATCATTTGCGCGCAGATCACTCAACCTCAAACCACTCAAATACACGATTGTCCCAGCCGCGTGGCATCTCATGCCCTCGGGGGTGCAGACAGAACTCGATATCCTTGCCACTCTTGCATGTTGTCCACTGGCGGCATTGATAGCGGCCCTTCGTCGTGTATCCCGTCGGATTGCTGCGACACCCGTTTGTCTTGCGCAGTGTCGACAGCGCTTCGAAGACATCGCCCTGGTGCCAGTCACGGATGCCACGCCCTTCGAGCGGAACCTGTGCATCAGCAAAACCATGAATATGCAACAAGCGGAACGGGCCTGCCGGGCAGCGACCCTCTGGCACAGGACGGCGCAAACCGCCAGCAACCGGGGCGTAAGCGGTGAACGTGTCGAACGTGTAACATGCAAGATGCCACGCCATAGAGCCGCCGGACGAGAAACCGGTGACCAGAATTTTCTTCTCATTCAATGCAACACGCTGGCGAACGGCGTTCATCACTTCGCTGGTAAATGCAACATCATCACGACGCCCCTTTGCCATCCTGTTCGCGGGCCAACCAAGCGCGGTGCGGCCACTGCCTGCCGTCCCGTTTGGTGCGATCATTACGTAGCCCCGTCCGGTAATCTTGCGTAAGAGCCCCTTATTCCGTACGGCATTGCGGCCGGATGAATTGTGACCATGAAAAAAAACCACAGCGGGAAGTGGCGAACGTCCATCCCATTCATCCGGGAAAGCGAGGTGATACGTGCCGCTGGCTGTCTTGCAAGGGGCATCGGCGCCGCACGGGCGATCAATAGCGTGCGCCGTCGCCACCAAGCAGATCATCCACGCGATGCAAGCCATTATCCTCATCTGGTCGCCACCTTTTTACGTTTGGACCGCACCGTTCAAGCGACACGCCAAGCACCGGTCAACAGAAGTCGACGCACAATGACGTCATTTTCATTCTTGCCTGACGCAGATATCCCGCACAAACTCGGAACTGAAGCCAAATACATTCAGTGACACGATTAACGGGAAAGGGATGTGTGATGTTGCGTGAAGATCAGGTCGCATTCTACCGGGACAATGGATATCTCGTCATACCCGACGTTTTTTCTGCAGAACAACTGACGGACCTTAACGCGGTCACGGATACATTCGTCGAGCGCTCTCGAGATATTGTGGAGAGCGACACGGTGCTGGATATCGCGCCGGACCATACGGCTGAAGTACCGAAACTGCGACGCGTCAAGGACCCGACACGACAGCACGAGATCTATGACCGCGCATCGCGAGATCCGGCGCTCCTTGTCATTTTGCAGCAACTGCTCGGACCGTCGATCCGCTTCGATCATGGCAAGCTGAATTTCAAACCGGTTGGTGGTGGTGCGACCATAGAATGGCACCAGGACTGGGCGTTTTATCCGCACACCAACGACGACATGCTGGCGGTTGGGTTGTACCTCGAAGATTGCGGTTTGGAGAATGGACCGTTGCAGGTGATCCCGGGAAGCCACACCGGCCCGGTTCATGATCATCACCACAATGGTGTTTTCGTTGGTGCAAGTGATCCGGTAGCCTTCCAGGACAGGCTACCGGATGCTGTTCCACTCACGGGCAAGGCTGGGTCTATCACCATTCATCATGTGCGTACCATGCACGCGTCGACCGAGAACACAGGGGATCGCGAGCGGCGCCTGTTGTTGTTCTCCTATGCCGCAGTCGATGCGTGGCCGCTTTATCCGCAACCCGACTTCGAAGAATTCAATTCGCGCATCCTGACCGGTTCGCCTACGTTCGAGCCGCGCCAGACCGCGGTTCCGATACGGCTGCCATTGCCGCCAGTTGAAAACGCAGATTCCATCTACGACGATCAAGCTGCGGTTCTTGGACGCTCGTTCGCCGCGTGAGCCGCTCAACCACATGGCCTGATCTCGCTGGCCGCCTCGTGAACAGCGGGCACGTTCTACCTGTGCGCGTCTACTTCGAGGACACTGATTTTTCCGGTGTTGTCTATCACGGAGCTTATGTGCACTGGTGTGAACGCGGGCGTTCGGATTTCCTGCGCCTGCTTGGCGTGCACCACAATGAACTGATCGACGGGAGCGAACCGGCAGCTTTCGTCGTCCGCCGTATGGAGTTCGATTTTCGCGCGCCGGCACGGATTGACGATGTGCTTGAAGTTCACACCAACGTGGAGAGCACACGGGCCGCAGACGTCTGGCTCTCACAAATCATCCGGAAAGATGACAAGGACATTTGTCGTGCGCGCGTGCAAGTGGTTCTGGTATCGCAGAGCGGCAAACCGCAACGCCTGTCCGGACGACTGCGGGATGCTTTTGGCATGGGTGTTGCCGGGAAAGGGAAAAAGTAGCGTTACGCAATTGCCATGATGCGAGCCGGGCCGCCGGAACCGTCGCGATGTTTTGGAGCACCGACAAACAATGTGGCGCCCTTCGCTGGCAGCTTTTCAAGGTTGGTGATGTTCTCGATACCCCAGCGATTGGTCGGCAACCAGGCGTAGTGCGTGGCGAAATCGCCGGACGGACCATGATCGAGAGACAACGTGTCGACGGCCATGCCGATGGTGTTGCCGTCTTCGATCAGCATTTTCGTTGCTTCGACGTGAAAACCTGGGAAGTGCATCTTGCCCTTATCGTCCGCATTACGGAATTTCCTGGTTGCAACGTGTTTTGACCAGCCGGAGTGCATTGCAACGCAACCGCCCTTCGGCAACGGACCATGCTTGGAAATCCACGCCTTGATATCCTCCGGCGTAACCTGTGCATCTGGGTTTTCTGACGCCTTGCCGTGGATATGAATAACGCTGAGGGGAACGACGAGGTTTTCAACAGGGATTTCTGACACCGACTGACCATTCTCTGAGAAATGCAACGGCGCATCGATGTGTGTTCCGGTGTGCTCGTTAATAGTGAGCACATTCAAATTGAATTTTTCTTTGGCGTACGTAAATTTGGGATCCATCTTGAAGCCGGACTCACCGAAGTACGTCGGAAATTCCGGATAAAGCTCGTGGGTCAAATCAACCGGTTTACCGTTCGAGATGGAGATGCTTGCCGCTGATGCGGGCATCGCCGCCGCCACGGCTGTCGCTGCCATTGCTGCGCCTCCACCCAACAGGGTGCGGCGACTGAGCATTCTGTTTTTGACGGATTCGATGCAACAAAGATCACACATGGCAGTTTCCCTCGGCATTGCGGTTCGTGAAGCCTACGAGAATTCTCGGTTACGTGAAAGCAGGCGTACTTCACGATAATGTTTGCAGGTCATCATCAACGCCAGTCATGCGTCAATTTTCAATTCATCTCCCACGCCGACAGCTCCCCCAGCCTTCACCGTCGCATAAATACCCACGTCCGTGTGGCTGTAGAGGCGTTGAAGCTGGCGAGGGAGGGAAAGATCGCGTGCGGCGGTGGCAGGATTGACGTTGGTGGCATCGCAACGTTCCGTGCGGGCAAAGCCGCGCAGGGTTGCACTACCGATCGAAATGTTACGGTCGATCCAGTTGAATTCTTCCCATGCTGGCAATCCGTCGATGATCAGGTTGGCGCGGAAGCGTAGGGGATCAATTTTGTCTCCTGTCTTCTGTTCCAGATCGCGCACTGTCGCCAAACTGACAATGTGAATGCAGGGCGTCGCCATATCAGAGAAAGTGTGCCCCTTTGCCGAGACAATCTTCGGTGCGCCGCGCAGTTCGTCTTTCATGTAGGCCGCAAAAAACTGCTCCAGCATGGTACGACCGATGGGCAAGCTGAGATTGCCCTTTGCGACCTGTTTGCCATCACGGGTGACGGTGAGGGTTTGGGTGTCTTCGTCGAAGTGCGTGCCGAGCGTGGCAAGCCGTTCGTCGCGCATCAGCATTAGGAAAGCGATTTTCGGCAAGGGTTTCGGCGCCATCGGATCGAATTTTCCAGCACCATTCTCGATGGCCCAAGCACGATCGTGGGGTAAAGCCTCGCCAGTGTTCAAGGCGACGTTGTCCAAGCGCTCGCCTGTAAGCCCCTTGACCGGAAAGCGCCAGATTTCAGTAACTTTCGGATTGGTTGTATGACCCATGCGTTTCCCAATTTGATCTGGCGCAATTTCCTTGCTGCCACCCCCTTTATGCTGCGTTGCGGCATCCCTATATCACGTTCAGAGAGCGTTGCATCCGGATGCCGTCACGGGTCCGGCTGCGCGCTACCATAATTTCGATGACGACGCCGCTGTTCGTGCCGCTTTTGCGGGCTGACATGGCGTGCTGAGAAGGATTTGACAGATGAATTTCGACACATATACGGATCGCGCGCGCGGGTTTGTGCAATCAGCGCAAGGCCTCGCGCTGCGTGAAGGGCACCAGCAGTTCACACCCGAGCACCTGCTGAAAGTTTTATTGGATGACGAGGAAGGTCTTGCAGCCGGCCTCATTCAACGCGCTGGCGGACGGCCCCAGGATGCACTGCTGGGCACCGAACAGGCGCTCGCCAAGATGCCCAAAGTGACGGGCAGTGGCGCGGGACAATTGAGCCTGGCTCCGGCGTTGGCGAAGGTTTTCGATCAGGCGCAGCAGGTCGCAAAGAAGGCGGGCGACAGCTACGTTACCGTCGAACGCATGCTTTTGGCCCTCGCGGTTGAAACGAGCGCTGCAGCAAGCGGCATCCTGAAGAACGCTGGCGTGACGGCGGCGGCGCTGAACACCGCGATCAATGATCTCCGAAAGGGACGTACCGCCGACAGCGCGTCTGCCGAGGATAGTTTCGAGGCCCTTTCCAAATACGCCCGCGACCTCACGGAAGCGGCAGCAGAAGGCAAGATCGATCCCGTCATCGGGCGCGACGAGGAAATTCGCCGCGCCATGCAGGTTCTTTCGCGGCGGACGAAAAACAATCCCGTTCTGATTGGCGAGCCGGGAGTCGGTAAAACGGCGATCGCGGAAGGCCTCGCCATGCGCATCGTCAAGGGTGATGTACCGGAAAGCCTGAAGGACAAGAAGCTGCTTTCGCTCGACATGGGCGCGCTAATTGCCGGTGCGAAGTACCGCGGTGAGTTCGAGGAGCGGTTGAAGGCTGTTCTCTCGGAAGTTGAAGCCGAGGCTGGACGCATTATCCTCTTCATTGACGAGATGCACACGCTTGTTGGTGCAGGCAAGTCGGATGGTGCGATGGATGCGTCGAACCTGCTGAAACCGGCGCTGGCCCGTGGTGAATTACACTGCATCGGCGCAACGACGCTCGACGAATACCGCAAGCATGTGGAAAAGGACGCCGCCTTGGCGCGTCGCTTCCAGCCTGTGATGGTGGTCGAACCGACTGTGCCGGACACCATCTCGATCCTGCGCGGACTCAAGGAAAAGTATGAACTGCACCACGGTGTGCGGATCACGGATAGCGCGCTGGTTTCGGCTGCAACACTGTCGAACCGCTACATCACGGATCGCTTCCTCCCAGACAAGGCCATCGACCTGATGGACGAAGCGGCTTCACGGCTGCGCATGCAGGTGGACTCCAAGCCGGAAGAACTGGACGAACTGGATCGCCGTCTGCTGCAATTACAGATCGAGCGTGAAGCGCTTCGCGTCGAGGAAGATCAGGCATCGAAGGATCGTCTGGCGACGCTGGAGAAGGAAATTGCCGACCTTGAGGAGCAGTCTGGTGCCCTGACACAACGTTGGGAAACCGAAAAAGGCCGCCTCGCCGGGGCGCAGAAAATCAAGGAAGAGCTTGAAGCCGCCCGCATCGAGTTGGAGCAGTCGCAACGGCGCGGCGATCTCGCCAAGGCTGGTGAGCTGTCCTACGGCACCATCCCGCAGCTTGAGGCAAAACTGGCGGAAGCCGAGAATGCGGAGAATGACGGCGTGATGCTGGAAGAGGCGGTGCTGCCTGATCACATCGCGCAGGTCATCTCGCGCTGGACCGGAATACCCGTAGACAAGATGCTGGAAGGCGAGAAAGAAAAACTCCTTTCCATGGAAACGAGCCTTGCCAAGCGTGTCATCGGGCAGGAAGAGGCCGTCACCGCTGTTTCAACTGCCGTGCGACGTGCTCGCGCAGGTTTGCAGGACCCGAACCGTCCGATCGGTTCATTCATGTTCCTCGGGCCAACGGGGGTCGGCAAGACAGAGTTGACCAAGGCGCTCGCAAGCTTCCTGTTCGACGATGAGCAGGCGATGGTGCGGATCGACATGTCGGAGTTCATGGAGAAGCATTCTGTGGCCCGCCTGATCGGTGCGCCGCCCGGTTATGTCGGTTACGAGGAAGGCGGAACCCTGACTGAGGCCGTACGCCGTCGACCTTATCAGGTGATCTTGTTCGATGAAATCGAGAAAGCGCATCCGGATGTCTTCAACGTCCTGCTGCAGGTGCTTGATGACGGGCGTTTGACGGATGGGCAAGGCCGTACCGTAGACTTCCGCAACACACTGATCATCATGACATCAAACATGGGGGCTGAGTATCTGGTCAACCTTGGTGAGGATCAGGATGTGGACGCGGTGCGTGACGATGTCATGGGCGTCGTGCGATCGAGTTTCCGTCCTGAGTTTCTCAATCGACTGGACGAGATTATTCTCTTCCATCGCCTCAAGCGAAACCAGATGACGGCAATTGTCGACATCCAGATGATCCGTTTGCAGAAACTTCTGACGGAGCGCAAAATCACGCTGGACCTTGATGACGATGCCCGCACATGGCTTGCCAACAAGGGTTACGACCCGGCCTACGGCGCGCGCCCTCTGAAACGTGTGATCCAGAAAGCGGTTCAAGATCCGTTGGCGGAATTGCTGCTCGCTGGCAATGTGAAGGACGGTGAGACCGTCGCCATCACAACCGCCGACGGCACCATTGTCATCAACGGTCATGCCGTCGAGGTGCGGGATGTTGGCGGTTTCGGTCCCGGCATGGCCACACGTAGCGGCACCGACGGAGCAGCGACCATGCCGCTGCACTGATGCCAGATGGTGGGTGAAAATGAGGGTTGAGGCTTCTGCTTCACCCCTCATTTCATGCTTACTTAATGCGTCTTGAGTCGCAACGGCCTATGGCACAGCCTGTCATTGAACCGAATAAATTCCAGCGTACACCTAGATTGCAATTCGCGTGTGCTCTACTCCGTCAACAAGGATCGATCTGACCAGGCAGCAACTTTCTGCGCAACGACCTGCTGGTTTTCGGGAGAGAGTTTCGAGGCGATGACGTCAAGCTTGAAGTCGGCGACGCCGCGTGAACGGGCGAGAATGTGCCACTTGGCAGCATCGACTCGAGATTGTTTGACACCAATTCCGAATGCGTAGAGGCGCGCCAACCTGTTCTGCGCCACAGGATTTCCAGCTTCGGCTGCAGCCAGAAAATACCACGCGGCACGTTCAATGTTTTTCGCCACACCGCGCCCTTTGAAGAGCATAACTGCATATTCGAGCTGCGCGCTGACGAGGCCTGCTGCTGCGGCCTTGCCCGTCCAGTCTGCGGCTTTCTTTTCGTCCTGCTCCACACCCTGCCCGAGTGCATACAATGAACCGAGGTCGTATTGCGCGTTGCGGTCGCCGGCGTGCGCGGCCCGTTGCATGAGCTTTGCCCCCCCTTTGACATCGCGCGTACGCCCATGGCCACCGAGGTAGGCAAGGGCAAGATTGTAGGTTGCGCCAGCATGCCCCCTTCGTGAGGATTCGGCAAAGAGTGCAGCGGCTTCCTTCGGATCTTTCTGGACACCGTCACCCGTTGCGTAAATCACGCCCAGTGCAAAGGCAGCATTCTCATCGCCGAGTTCAACGCCCTTGCGGTACCACGCGATGGCCTTTTCGATATTCTTTGCGATACCCAAGCCGTCTGCGAGAATACGGCCAAGCAATGTGTGTGCGGCTGCGTCGCCTTCAGCGGCTGCAACTTTGGCGCGCTCGATGGCGGTCAGATAGTGGCCGCTTTCGAAGGCGGCGAAGGCTGGGTCCGGGCTGTTGGCCGATGCGTCAAGTGCGGCGGTTTTCTTTTGCGCTGCGGGTTCCTTACGAGACTTGACCTTGCGCGCCTTCTTCCTGGTTTTGGGTTTGGCGGGCTCAACACTTTGGCTCCATGAGCTGTTGGCGGCCAGAGACTGTGTGTTACCACCAACGGAGATGATCGCCGCAAGACTGACAAAAATTATTGCGCGGATCAGCATCGATTATGCCTCGACCAGCACGATCGCAGCGACAGCACCTTCCAACGCACGAAGCGCTTCCAGATGTGGCGGAGCGGAAATAAATTCAACTCCGTGGCGCGCGAGGTTCGCTGCCTCCTCGGGAGAAAGTGAACCCAGTGCGACGGATGGCACTTCAAAAATTTCGGACCACCACTGCAGATCATCGTGTCCATCGGGAAGTGTAAACGCCATGTAGTCCGCCCCCGCTTCGGCAAGCACCATGGCAACGTGTCGATTGGGGCCAATTTCGGTGCCGACAATTCTGTCTTCTGGCAATTTTTCCCGGGTGGCCGCGTAGATCTCCGCGATGTCAGAACTCGTGGACAGGTGCACACCGTCGGCTTCCAAGGCGATGGCCAGTTCCACATCATCACAAACAAGCGCCGCGACGCCGGCGCTCTGCAAGATACGAACGGTTCCCTCGATATCGGTTGCGCTACCCGACGGCAAAAGAGCACACGCCACATCCCCCGCTCCAAGTATAGCGACGAGATCACCGGAAACTGTGGCGTCGCGAAGATCGACGATCAGGCGGGTGCGGAGTTTAGGTTTGCTCATTTTGGACATTTGCGGTTGCACAGCGGGTGTTGCCAGCCATACTGCTGTCGATTCAGGCGAACAAGTGGCGAGATGCGTGCCATTTATCACTGAACTGCGGCGCTTCGCTTTGGAATTCAAGGAACACATCGAAACATGACGAAAATTGTGATGCTGTTCTTTACAGCCATGGCTTGTATTCAGGTGATCCGCCCACTGGGCTGGCCAGGCCTGAAGACCCGCCAGGATGCCTGGAAGCTGGCCGTTGGTGGCATGGTGATCGCCTTCCTGCTTGTGGCGATCACGTCTGGTTTCAAATCAAATGTCAGCTAGGCCAAACGCATTTTTACTGACGTTGCTGGGCACCGGCTGCCCAGTTGCGTCGCCACGTCGCTATGGTGCGGCCAATCTGGTGCAGTGCGGCGGATTGACGATTCTTGTGGATGTCGGATCGGGTGCCACGCAACGTCTCGTGGCAGCAGGGTCGAACGGATCGAAGATCGACGCGCTGCTCATCACCCATATCCACTCCGACCACCTTGTCGATCTCTACCAGTTCATCGTTTCGTCCTGGCATCAGAACCGGGATCGTCCGCAATTGATTTACGGACCGCCCGGCACGCAAGCGTTCGTGGAAGCGCAAATGGCGGCGTGGAAGGATGAACGCGAACTGCGGATTGCGTTCGAGGAACGCACGTCGGTAGAGGCGTTCGAAATCGAAGTCATTGAGTTCGACGAAAGCGGCCCCTTGATCGGAACAGATCATGGTCAGGTCTCTGCCGTTCGCGTTGATCATGATCCGATCGAGCATGCGTTCGGATTCGTGTTCGAGAGCGAGGACAAGAAACTTGTGCTCTCAGGCGACACGCGACCCTGCCCGGCGTTGATAGAAGCAGCGCGAGATGCAGACGTTCTGGTGCACGAAGTTTTCGTACACAGCGTGATCCCGCCTGCAGGTACACGCTCAAGGCAAACGATTTCGAAAGTGGCAAGTTACCACACACTTTCGACAGATGTGGGCCGTGTAGCGTCAGACGCCGGAGCCAAGGCGCTTGTGCTGACACATATCGTGCCGCCGGATATGGAGCCACGCGTGCTGTTGAGCCATGCCAGCACCGCCTTCAAAGGTCCAATTATTGTTGGAGAAGACCTGATGGAGATCGACGTGCAGCGTGGGTGGGTTCGATCGGGTGATCTGCAATTTGCATTCTGAGGTTTGCGGCAGGGCGGGACTAAGCTAAAGCAACGCCAACCGCTGGCGACGACACAAGGCAAATTCAATGGATCATTATCGCAATGGCGCACGGGCATCACGCTCAGGCCCGGCTGACTACTTCAGCGGAACAGTTGTCATAGACCCCATCGTGGAGGCGCCCGAACCGTCACGAGTCCGGGCGCTCCGTGTGAGTTTTGCGCCCGGCGCGCGGACAGCATGGCATACACATCCTCTCGGGCAAACGCTTTACGTGCTGTCAGGCATCGGACGCTATCAAACACTCGGCGCACCTGTTCAGACAATCCGGGCTGGCGACACAATCTGGATTCCACCAGGTGAGAAGCACTGGCACGGCGCTGCGCCGGACAACGCGATGGTGCATATCGCAATTCAGGAAGCACTGGATGGCAGCAATGTGGACTGGATGGAACATGTCACGGACGAAGACTACAACGTTACGCCTGACGCCTGATCGCCCGCAACTGAAGAGCATTCGCAATGACTGATGTTATTCTCCACCATTATCCACAGTCGCCCGTTGCGGAGAAGGTGCGGGTCGGCCTCGGGATCAAGGGCGCGGAATGGCATTCCGTCGAGATCCCACGCATTCCGCCGAAGCCGGATCTGATGCCGCTTACTGGTGGTTATCGCCGTACGCCTGTGATGCAAATAGGTGCAGACATCTATTGCGACAGCCAGTGTATCCTGCGGGAGCTGGAGAACCGGATTCCATCACCGACGTTTTTTCCAGAAGGATCGATTGGACTGAACTGGTTGTTGAGCCGTGCGACTGAGGCGGATCTGTTCACACATATGATCCGTGTCGTACTCGGCGCGAACGTCGCAGACCTGCCGGATGCTTTTGCAAACGATCGGGGGCGTCTCTACTTCGGTCCGGAGTTTGATCTTGAACAGGAAGCGGCCATTCTCCCCCATGTTCTGGCGCAAATCCGCGCACACTATGGATGGGTCGAGCAGCAACTTGCTGGAGGAAGCAAATTCCTCTTCGGCGATGCGCCAGGATTGGCCGACGCTGCTGTTTATTATCTCGTGTGGTTCCTGAGAGGCCGTTGGTCCGGTGGGCCAGCATTTCTTTCGGAGTTTCCGGCGCTGGAAGCCTGGGAGAAACGGGTTGAAGGACTTGGACACGGGACACAAACTGAAATGTCTGCGGAGGCTGCGCTGGAGATTGCACGCACGTCGAAACCAAGCGAACCTATCACCGGGGATCCACTTGATCCGCAGGGCTTCAAACCCGGCGAACGCGTTTCCGTTGTCCCGGACGTGGATGGCGGCGATCCCGCCGTGAAAGGCGCGATCCATGTCATCACGCGCGACAGCATTGGCATTCTGCGGGATGATCCACGGGTTGGAGAAATCTGCATTCATTTCCCACGCGCGGGATATCGTGTCGTGGCGCTGGACTAGCCGATAATCCCCTTGTTGCGCAGCTCACTCTGCATGGTTTCATCGAGAGAGAGAATTTCACTCAACACATCGCTTGTGTGTTCGCCAAGTATGGGCGGACCATGACGATACGTGGGAGGCGTACCCGACATCCGTACGGGACTCGCGATCTGCGGAATCATTCCACCGGCGGCCACTGCATGTGGCATCTCGAACTGCATGCCACGTGCCTGAACCTGCGGATCTTCAAACACCTGATCAATGGCGTTGACCGGCCCGCATGGAACGCCCGCCTTCTCCATGGCTGCGATCCAGTCTGCTTGTGACCGGGCTCGCATGATGTCTTCCATCTGCGCTTCCAGTTCCCCGCGCAACCGCACACGACCTTCATTCGTGTGAAAACGTTCATCGTTCTTGAGATGCGGGCAATCAGCAGCGTCGCACCATGCTGCAAACTGCCGATCGTTGCCCGCTGCGATTATGACGTGCCCGTCCGCAACCTCGAACACCCGATAGGGAACAATGCTCGCGTGCGCGTTGCCAAGCCGTGCAGGCCGCTCGCCGGAGATCAGCGCATGCATGCCGACATTCGAGAGCCAGGCGATTTGTGTGTCGAGGAGAGAAATATCAATGTGCTGGCCGCGACGTTGGACCTTTGCATCTGTTCCAGCATCAGCATCACGTTTGTAAAGCGCGGCAAGAATCGAGCTGAGTGCATACATTCCCGCCATCAGGTCTGAAACAGCAACACCAGCCTTCATGGGTTGCCCGTCAGGTTCGCCTGTAATGCTCATCAGGCCCCCCATGGCCTGGATCAGAAAATCATACCCGGCACGGGGCGCATAGGGTCCTGTCTGACCGAAGCCTGTGATGGAACAATAAATCAGATGTGGAAATTCCGCACGCAACGTTTCATGATCGAGGCCATATTTTGCCAAACCACCAACCTTGAAATTCTCAATAAAGACATCGGACATCGCAGCAATTTTGCGAACTATGTCCGCACCTTCAGGCGTCGCGATGTCAACTGCGACCGATTTCTTGTTGCGATTTGCGGAGGTGTAGTAGCTGCTTTCGGTTGTTTCGTTCCCCATGTCGTCACGAACGAACGGTGGGCCCCATTTACGGGTATCGTCGCCACGCTGGGGATGCTCGATCTTGATCACATCAGCGCCGAGATCGCCCATGATCTGGGTGGCAGAGGGGCCCGCCAGAATGCGGCTCAGATCCAGGATGCGAACGCCCTGCAGTGCGCCGCCTGACGCGCCTGGATCAGAACGTACCATCGTAGGATTCCCTATCGATTTCTGCCGCAATGACTGTGAACGTGTCTGCATCCAATGCGTCTTTCAGCGCACTCTCAAGCTCTGCGCTTGAGGACACTGAAATACCGTTGCCACCCATGGCCGCTGCGATCGCTGCAAAGTTGGTGTGGCCAAAATCAACACCGACGTTCTGCAGTTGACGCTGGCGTTGCTTGATATCGATCAATGCAAGCGAGCGGTCCACAAACACAACGACAATGATCGGAAGTTCAAGCTCCGCTGCGCTGGCAAGTTCACCCAGAATCATCAGAAGGCCGGCATCGCCGATGAAGGCAACGCTTGGGCGTTCCGGTTCCGCGATTTTTGCGCCCAGTGCGAGCGGAACCGCACACCCCATTGTGCAGAGCCCCGTTGATTGGAGAAGCGTACGCGGCTCCGTGCACGTCCACATCTGCGAGAGGAGTATGCGATGCGCGCCACTGTCTACGCTGGCGGTCGTGTTGGTAGGCAGAACTTTCCGCGAAACTGCAACCACGGCGCCTGGCCCCCAATCGTCTGGCGCGTCGAACTTGGCGTCCAGTCGCGTTCGTGCTTCCTCAGGTTCGCCATCGCTCCATGTTCCGCTGCTCGTCTTTGACGGTGCCAGTGCTTTCAGACCAGCTTCGATGTTGCCGACAAATGTCACGGAGGCGGTGTGCATGTCGTGATCATTCGGATTGGTCGTCAATTCGATAACGTGCTGTGTGGTCGTGTCCCATGGATTGCGCCAACCCGTGCGCATTTCAATCGGATCGTATCCAACCGTCACGATAACGTCAGCCCTGCGCACAACCGGCAAGAGAATATCGTCTGCTATCGGCGAAAGTCCCGCCCCGCCAAGAACCTGGCGATGATTTTCCGATACGACACCCTTGGCTTTGTAGGTGGTTATGAGTTCCGCTCCAGTTGTCTCGATGAATGTTGTCAGCTGCGCGCTGGTCGCGGCATCCATGGCTTCCAGACCGGCAATCACAAGAGGGCGCCTGGCGGATGCCAGCCATTGTTTTGCCTCCTTCAATTCCTTCCCTTCCACCGGTCCTCCGGTCACCGGAGCAGGCGGGGGAAAATATCCTTCTGCGGACGCGGGGGCCACAGCTACGGAAATTGGAACATCAATGTGTACTGGCCCCGGACGTGATCCGGTTGCGCATCTCACTGCACGATCTGCGACAACAGCAGCAGCATTGGCATTCAGCTTCAGGCTTGCGCGGGTGATCGGACGCAGCAATTGCTGATGATCGAAAACCTGGTGGGTGTACGTCATGGCCTCATCGTCATCAACGCATCCCGTGAGGAAAATCAGTGGCACACGATCTTGTTCCGCGTTGGCGACAACGTTTATGGCATTCGCAACGCCCGGCCCCAGAGTTGCAACCAGTATGCCCGGTGCGCCCGTACGGTGGTAGATACCCTCCGCCATGAAGCCTGCCGAGTTTTCGTGCTTGGCAAGGATGAAGTCGATACCGGCCTTCGCGAGCGCATCAACCAAGGTCAGTACCTCACCTCCAGGGATGCCAAACGCATGGCGGCATCCAGCGTCGTACAAACGGCGGGCAAGCACATCGGCAGCACGGTCGGTCATGTTGGGAAACTCTTGAAGGGGGCGAAATCAGATGACAGGTTTACCGCTCATTACTGGCGCATCGCAAGTTGTATAGCTTGTGAAAATGTTTGCGGCGGGTTCCAGGCCAAACGTCGCCTGGCATGTGTGATGTCCAGCTTAAAAGACCCACAAAGCTGGTTTGCCATTGCACCACGCCCGACGACCGCGAGTCCTCGCGTGAGAACCGGTGCAGGCACAGGCCACAGCCTTGGGCGTTTTCCAAGCCCATTTGCAATAGCCCGGATTACGTCGGGGGTTGATTGATCGTCATCGTCGGACACCAGGAATGTGTCATTTGCTGCGGCGGGGTGCGCAAGACAGGTCATCAGAAAATCAACGAGATTGTCGCGTGAAATAAAGCTGCGGCGATTGACGATGCTTGCAAGAGGCAACGGTAGACCGCGCCGAATGATGTGGACGAGTTTTCCGAAGTTTCCTGGAACTTCGCCAGGGCCGTAAACCAGGGGAGGCCGTACGATGACAACCTCCATGCCAGTGTTTTCTGCGACGCGCCACAGGGCCTCTTCGGCGTCGCGTTTGGACACTGCGTAAGCGGTATGAGGGTTGTATCCGGATTTTTCCGTGAAAGGGTGTTCGAATGTAAGCGGACCATGCACTCCAGCAGAACTCAGGAAAACAAATTTTCTTACGCCCACTCGCGCAGCCTGTTCCGCAAGACGGCGTGTTCCAGCCACATTCACGGCATGGAACGCTGCATCTGGATCGACGTCTTTTTCATCCAGAACGTGCACACGCGCAGCGGTATGAACGACTACAGAGCACCCGTCCAGCGCACCTCGCCATTCTGTGTGTGGGCCGATGTCACCAACAGCGTGATACTTATCAGCCTTGGTATTGATCGGGGGCGTACGGGCCACGCCAACAGGCACATAAAACGCACTTTGCTGCAGTTTCTGAATGAGACCTCGGGCGACAAATCCAGTTGCGCCGGTGACGGCAATTCGATCTTGTTTGATCCCGCTATCAGACAACGGCGTTATCCCTATTCTGCAGCCTGCGCACGGCGTTCTCGGTCATCGATCGATGCACCTCGCCCAACTCCGTAATAGAGAATACCAGCATCAGAGAATATTGACGGATCGTAGATATTTCGCCCGTCGATCAACACGGGTACTTTCAACTTCGCCTTGAGAACAGACGGATCCACGATGTGGAATTCTTTCCACTCCGTACAGACAACAAGCGCGTCTGCGCCCTCTAAGGCTGCGTCACGGGTGTCGACAATGTCCAGATCATCCCGCTCTCCGTAAAGCCGTCTACACTGATCGCCGGCTTCAGGGTCAAAGGCTTGAACTCTTGCGCCTGCTTGCCAGAGTGCTTCCATCAATGTGCGGCTGGGTGCCTCACGCATGTCGTCTGTGTTCGGTTTGAAGGCAAGGCCCCACACGGCAATGGTGCGACCACGCAACCGCCCATCGAGCGCCTGAAACAATTTCGCAAATAGCGTTTCCTTTTGCCGCGCATTGACGCTCTCGATCGCGCGCAGCAACTCTGCGTCATAACCAACGTCTTCTGCGGTGCGCACAAGCGCTTGAACGTCTTTCGGGAAGCAGGACCCGCCATAACCGCACCCTGGATTGATGAACTGAAAACCAATCCTTGGGTCTGTCCCGATGCCGCACCGCACATCCTCCATGTCGGCGCCAAGGCGTTCGGCCAGGTTTGCGATTTCGTTGATGAAGCTGATCTTGGAGGCGAGCATTGCATTGGCGGCGTACTTGGTCAGTTCAGCAGCACGCTCGTCCATGACGATCAGTTTGACATTGTCGCGCGTGAACGGCGCGTAACACTCACGCATAAGAGCTGCAACACGCGTCGAGGCGGTTCCGACGATAATCCGCGATGCGTTCTTGAAATCCTCGACAGCCGCTCCGCCGCGCAGGAACTCAGGATTGGAGCAGACGTCAAAGTCCTGGGTCACGCTTCGCTGTGACAATTCAGTACATACAGCTGTGCGCACCAGATCCGTGGTGCCAACCGGGACGGTCGATTTGTTGATGATGACCCGATAGTCGTTAATGTGCCGACCGATCTGCGACGCCACTGCGAGAACATGCTTCAGGTCGGCCCGTCCATCCTCATCAGGTGGTGTCCCGACAGCTATAAACTGGAGAAGGCCGAAGGCTACCCCCTCCACCGCGTCACTCGAAAACTGCAAACGTCCGGCTTCGGCATTGGTCCGCACAATTTCAGCAAGCCCTGGTTCATAGATTGGCAGCACACCATTCTTCAGGCTCTCGATCTTGCGTGCGTCGACATCGACACAAAGCACGTGGTGTCCAGCGTCAGCCAGACAAGCGCCACTGACAAGACCGACGTAGCCGCTGCCATAAACAGTGATCTTCATTCAACCCGCCCTCTGGTCCGGATGCATTGTGCGTTGTCTCGGTCCTCCGTCGATAACGGCGCGGGTCGTTTAGCGCAAGTTCGCTCATGTGACGTCGCACATCCATTCACGAACAGGAAAACAAGCTTCAGTGTTTAATGTTACGGCCGCCCAAGACTTTCGGAACAGTGAGCACCAAAATCCACAAATCGAACCCCCACGATTGTCTCGTCAGGTATTCTGCATCAAATGCAACTTTTTGTGCCACTGTGAGCGCATCGCGACCATTGACCTGCGCCCAACCGGTCAATCCCGGAACGAGCCGGTCGATCCCGCGCTGCTTGCGCAATGCGATCAGGTCGGTTTGATTGAAAAGCGCAGGTCGCGGTCCAACAAGCGACATTTCTCCTCTGAGAATGCACAAGAGCTGTGGAATTTCATCAAGGCTCGTCTTGCGCAACACTTGTCCAATAGGCGTCATCCATGCGTCGGCATCAGACAGTTCATGCGATGCAACATTCGGGGTGTCCGCACGCATCGTGCGAAATTTCAACATCATGAACTGAACGCCATGCTGCCCAATACGTGGCGAACGATAGAAGGCCGGGCCGGGGGACGTCAGCCTGACCGCAATTGCGATCAGCGCCATCGGAAGAAGACAGATCACCAGGCCGCAAAGCACAACAACAATGTCCGTGAGCCGCTTCATACCAATTCCGATTCCAGATCACAGGAGCAATCTTGTTCACGTTCTCAACGTTACCGTCTCGATCAACCGTTGCCGACTGTCGCCGGGCGGGCACGTATTAGCCTATTTGCTCAGTGAACGCCCTTCGAATTCTCCAACTGTCCGAAAGATTTTTCGAATCCGTCATACCTGCTCTCGCGGGATCGTTTCAGACCATGTTTTTTCGTGAAACAGATCATCACCTTCATAGGCTTCAACGCTCGCCTTGATATGGAATGCAGCATTGTCTGAATGCATGGATATGCGCGCTTCAGTCCGCACGGACCAGCCTTCCCGATCGAGGGTCTGTGTCCAGTGTGCCGCCATGCTTGCGCATAACGGATCGGCGGGGTGAATACGTTGCACCTCACGAGCGCACTGCGACGTGGTCAATCGCGTATCCAGATCCTCGCTCTCGCCGAAATCGTCCAATATGTGCAATGACATCGCGCCCGTCGCCTGATCCGTCTCCAGTCTTCGCGTGTGCTCCTCCTCGCGAATGGTGCGCAGGCTCTGCTCCGGGGCCGCTTGTGGTTTTTCAAACAGATCTGACGGACTATCGCTGGCACAACCTTCACAGACTGGCACGCTGAGAACAGCGTCTGCCAGTGCGATCTCAAACGTAACGCGCTCTGGCGTCGGCCAGATTAACGGCCAATAAGCGGAAGATATCGAGAGCCGCAAGCTGTGACCGGCGGGTACACGATACCCGACATCGTCCAGTTGAAGCCGCACGTTCATCCATTCGCCCGGCACAACGGGTTGCGGCGCGGCACTGCCGTTTCTATGGCGCAGGTTCATGACCTCGTGCGTGATGCGCGTGACGGACCCATCCGGGCGCACATCGCACAAACGCGCGGCGATGTTTGCATACGCCTTGTCTGCCTTGAGTTTGATATCGACGGTCGCAGCGCCCAGCACATCGAGCGTTTCCAACAGTGGAGCGCTGTCGAATGTGATTGAAAGTGCGTCATCCCGCCGTTGATCACCTGGCAGATCGGGTCCAAGCCAGATGGCACAATACTCTCCACCATCATGACCACATGTTTCGGGAGAGGAAATATGTAACGTCTCAGTGCCCCCTGCTCCTGACGCTTCGACCAGTTGCCCCGGTGCCAGCCCCCACGCCTTCCGATTCTGCGATTGTGCTGGCCAAACTGGAGCACTTACCCAACGTCCCGCCCGCTCCGTATACCAGGTTTGAGGTGGTGCGCTGTTCATGACGTAAGCACGCAGATCGGGATCACCCTCTACTCCCGTTTCCACTCCCTTGAGCCAATGGTCCCACCAACGCAAGGCTTCCTGGAGGAATCCGATGCGGGGTTCAGGAACCGCAAAATGTGGATATTTATGTACCCATGGCCCAATGATCGCCTTGCGTGGACAGGTCAGCCCTTCGAGCATGCGCGGAATGGCGTTGGAATAGGCGTCGCCCCAACCGCCGACGAGCAATGTTGCGGCCTGAACAGATGAAAAATCCTCACAAATCGAGCCATGATGCCAATATGCGTCACGCGTCTGGTGGCGGAGCCACGTATCGATCAAAAGCGGTTGCGCTTCAAGACGCTCTTTCCACATACCGCGCCACGCTGGACCGACCAGATCAGGATCGGGTGGACGAGAGGAATACGACAGCATGGTCGCCCCCCACCCCAGATTTTCATTCAGCAAACACCCACCGGAAAAATGGATATCGTCCGCGAACCGATCGTCCGTGGAACAGAGTGTGATGACAGCCTTCAAGGCTGACGGCTGGAGTGCGGCAACCTGGAGCCCGTTGAACCCACCCCATGAGATACCCATCATTCCAACAGAGCCATCACACCACGATTGAGCAACCAGCCAATCGATGATTGCCAGGGCGTCGTCCTGTTCCTGTCGTGTGTACTCATCCGTCATCAAACCTTCGGACTCGCCATTCCCGCGGATATCAACCCGCACGCAGGCATATCCATGACCGGCGAAATAAGGATGTGTCAGCGCATCGCGAGCGGCCGTGCCATCCCGTTTGCGATACGGCAGATATTCAAGAATGGCTGGAACCGGAGACTGCGATGCGCTTTCGGGCTTCCAGATCCGGGCTGCGAGTTTTGTGCCGTCCGGCATCGGAATCCAGACGTTCTCGTCACAGGACACCTTATTTGGATACTCCAAAACGTATTCCATCCGTACCTCAACTGTGAGTCATCATTCCCGAGAGGCTTCAAGTGAACTTAAAAATGTACGTGTTTCAAGTTGCTATAACCGCTTGCACGTCTTTCATTTATTCGGAGAACGGACATCTGGCGTTACATGTGTTGTCATGCCGCAGAAACGAAGCTGTACGGGCATCCAGCCTCTCGGATACGGTTACAGAGAGTTGATCAAATATCAGCTCCGACCAATGCGAACCTCAGTCAAAAAATCGAAAGTTACGGTATGGCACTCGAACAGATTGCAGAAACCTCCTGCTTTGGTGGTCGCCAGCTCAGATTCACCCATCAATCTGACGCCTGCAACTGCACTATGACTTTTGCAACCTATCTGCCACCACAGGCTGAAAACGGACCTGTTCCCGTTCTCTATTGGCTTTCCGGTCTCACATGTACGGACGAAAATTTTTCGCAGAAAGCTGGCGCTCAGCGATATGCGGCGGAGCATGGCATCGCAATTGTTGCGCCTGATACGAGCCCCCGAGGTGACGATGTGCCAGACGCCTCCGACGGAGCCTACGATTTTGGTCTCGGTGCAGGGTTTTACGTCAATGCAACGCAATCACCATGGTCGAAGCATTACAATATGTATGACTATATTACCAAGGAACTTCCCAAAGCCGTTGAAGGCAATTTGCCAGTTCATCCAGAACGCAAATCTATTTCTGGCCATTCCATGGGCGGACATGGTGCCTTGACGATTGCTTTGAAAAACCCGGGTGAGTATCGCTCGGTTTCTGCATTCTCGCCAATTGTTGCACCAAGTCAGGTTCCATGGGGGGAAAAAGCACTCGGAGGTTATCTTGGGGAAGACAAAACCGCATGGGTTGAATATGACGCATGCAGCCTAATTGGCAAGGCCAGTGAGAAACTACAACTGCTTGTTGATCAGGGTGCGGCAGACAATTTTCTGGAAAACCAGCTCAAACCCGAGCTTCTCAAACAAGCCTGTGACGCGGCAAACCACCCGCTCACGCTCAGAATTTCACCTGGTTACGATCATAGTTACTACTTCATTTGTTCTTTTATTGGCGATCACCTGTTACATCACGCAGAAGCCTTGAACTCATAACTGGTGTTACTACTATTTAACCCAACAGTTCTGTACGAATATAGCGCTCAATGCATCGACGCCTGTTCAATTTTACGATAGCAGGGTGATATATTCTTAAATCGTACGTATTTTCCGACGTTTTCATGTGCGGCCAATTGTTGCAATATGCTGCAAATTCAATGTTTTGTTCATAATGACAAAATATTATATTTACGACTTATTAAGTTCTAATATATACCTCCAGAATTCAACGAAAAATCCAGAGGAACTTTTTAACGATGGCACGCGTAAATCTCGCGAAATTATCCAAGGCGGAACTTGAAGCACTGGAAGGTGAACTTGTTGCTGCCAAACGTGAACGGGCAGAATCCGAGTTGCAGGAACTGCGCGATGACGTAACCGCACTGCTTGAAAAACGCGGCTACACATTCGCAGAAGTCTTTGGCAAGGGTACAGGTCGCAAAACCGGACCAGTCAAACCGAAATTCCGCAATCCGAAAAACCCAAGCGACACCTGGACCGGACGTGGACGCCGTCCAAGGTGGCTCGAAGCTGAATTGAAAAAAGGAAAATCTGTAAATTCTTTCCTTATCAAGTAATGAATTGGCGGATTTCTTTTTTTACTCCTGCATCACAGCCTGAATTCCACTGGCTTACAGGATCTTTAATATCAGGGAGAACCGCTTGTCTTTATTCCGCTTGATGAAGACTGCGGTTCTCCACTCAAACAGCTCGCAATAAATCTCATAATTCCCGGATCATCCCAATCTGCATCCTGCAACACAGCAGCGATCTCGTGGCCATGGCTGTCGATCAGCAATGTGGTCGGCAATGACGCGATGCGTGCGGCCTTCATAAACGATCGCCCCGGGTCCCAATAAGGCGACAGGGCAGTTGCATCGACTTTTGCGAGAAATGCGGCAACGGCGGCTGAGGATGTCAGATCCTCGTTGACCACGACAATATCAATTCCGCGATCCCTGAGAGCAACTTTCAATCGGTTGAGTGCAGGGAGCTCCTTGACGCACGGGGGGCACCATGTTACCCAGACGTTGAGAAGTACCGCGTGCCCTTTCCAGTTTGTTATGGAATGTACCGAATTCGCCGCACCGCGAAACGTCGCAGTGGTAACGGGTTTGACTCCGTCCACCGGAAGATATCCGGACAAATAAACATCGCGCGCTCGCGAGGCTGCGCACTTGCCTGGTTCGTTCTCGACAATGGTACGGCTTTGACCTGCTGCCCCGGCAACTGCACATGGCCCAATCGTGAAAACAAAAAGTAATGTCAGAAGAAAACGCATCGCATGCCGTTCGTTTCAATTTTCATTCGTCGCGTTCCGTACCGGACAGACCATTGAGTATAGGGCAATCCGGACGCTGATCACCGTGACATGCTTTCACAAGTGCATGAAGTGTGTCGCGCAAATCCTTCATCTCGGCGATCTTCGAATCGATCTCGCGTAGATGGCCATTGGCAAGTTGCTTTACGTCTGCACTGGCCCGCCCCTGATCTTCATAGAGTGAAAGAAGCTGACGACAGGTTTCCAACGGAAAACCCAAACTGCGTGCGCGATGTAGAAACGCGAGTTTGTGCACGTCCTGAATACTATAATCACGATATCCGTTTTCGCGACGGGTTGGCGCAATCAGTTTGCGATCCTCGTAATACCGAATGGTTTTTGTCGGTAAACCAGACTTGCGTGCGGCATCTCCAATGTTCATGACGCTCCACCGTTTTTCATCGCTCAAGATCAATCGTGTTCAATCGCAACGCATTCGCTATGACCGATAGCGATGACAGGCTCATTGCTGCAGCCGCAATTGCGGGCGATAGCAGAATTCCAAACGTTGGATATAGTATTCCCGCTGCGATCGGCACGCCTATCATATTGTATCCGAAAGCGAAGGCGAGATTCTGCCAGATATTACGCACGCTCGCCTTTGCGAGTGTGTGCGCTCGCACGAGGGCTGCTGGATCGCCGCCTATCAGCGTGATGCCTGCGTTTTCAATTGCAATGTCTGTTCCTGTGCCCATGGCAATGCCGATATCAGCACTGGCGAGGGCGGGCGCATCGTTGATACCGTCGCCGACAACAGCCACGATATACCCGTCAGCCTTGAATTTCGTAACGAGTGCTGCCTTGTCCTCAGGCTTCTGTTCGGCATGAACGCTGGCAATGCCGAGGCGATTCGCAACGGCTGTTGCTGTCGACGTCGCATCCCCTGTCGCCATGACGACCTCCAGCCCTGCTCCCTGCAGCGCGCGAACGGCATCTGAGGCATTCGCACGAACGGGATCTGCAACAGCAATGAGGCCTGCGAAATCATGGTCAATGGCGACATACATGACGGTCTGCCCTTGTGCGGCTCTCCTTTCAACTTCTGACAGAACGTCACGGACATCGATACCGACCGCAGTCATCAAACCAGCATTTCCGATCGCAACGCCGCGCCCGGAGACTTGACCGAAGATACCACCGCCGACGTGCGCTACAACATCTGACACGGGTTCAAGACGAGTGATGTTACGCTCTTTAGCTGCATCAACGACTGCCAATGCCAGTGGATGTTCGCTGGACCTTTCTAAAGCTGCCGCGTGCGCCAGAATATCGAGATCCGTGTATGGGCCGTGAGGTAAAAGCTCTGTTACGACAGGCTTTCCCTCCGTCAGAGTTCCAGTCTTGTCTATCACAATTGTCGTGACATCTGACATACGCTCCAGGGCAGCCGCATCCCGGATCAGAACACCTGCACTAGCCCCCTTTCCAGTGGCAACCATGATGGACATGGGGGTCGCCAACCCCAGCGCACAGGGACAGGCTATGATCAACACCGCGACGGCGGCCAGCATTGCGTGGGCCAATGCGGGAGATGGACCAAGCATTGCCCAGGTGAAAAAAGCGATCACTGCAACAGCAAGCACTGTCGGTACGAACCATGCAGCAACCCGGTCCACACGCGCCTGTACGGGTGCGCGACTGCGTTGCGCCTCTGCTACAAGTTGGACGATCTGCGCCAGACGCGTTTCCGCTCCGATTTTCTCCGCAGACATTATGAAGCTACCGGTGGTGTTCAACGTTCCGGCTATCACATCATCGTCGACGTCCATGCTCACAGGCAAAGGTTCACCGGTCAACATGGACTGGTCGATGGCAGAACGACCGGACAAGATACGTCCGTCGACCGGGATACTTTCGCCAGGAAGAATACGGATTTCATCTCCGACCATGATTTCCGTTACCGGCACTGTTTCGTCCGTTGCTCCATCAGATCGAACACGACGGGCGGTTTTTGGTGCAAGATCAAGCAAGCTGGCTATGGCAGCACCAGTTCGTGCACGAGCACGCAGTTCGAGAATCTGCCCGAGGAGAACCAGAACCACAATCACGGCTGCGGATTCGAAATAGACGGGTACGTGTTCGTTCGCTCCGCGGAACCCGACCGGGAAAATATCAGGAACAATGGTGGCGACCGTGCTGTAGGCAAACGCGACGCCGACGCCAATCGCGATCAGAGTCCACATGTTGAGGTTGCCAGTCCGGACCGACGCCCAGCCGCGTTCAAAGAATGGGTGCGCACACCAAAGAACGACGGGCGCTGCCAGCAGCAGTTCTGCCCGCGGCGCGAACCCGCCCAGCACGGCTGTGACCGGGAGGCCCACCATTGGCCCCATTGCAATCAGGAACAAGGGCACAGTGAAGGCTAACCCAATCCAGAACCGGCGCGTGAAATCGACAAGCTCAGGGCTCGGACCTGCGTTTGGATCCGGTAGGCCCATGGGTTCCAATGCCATGCCACATACCGGGCAGGTGTCCGGTCCGTCGCGGACAATTTCCGGATCCATCGGGCAGGTGTAGAGCGTGCCTGCGGGCATGGCCTCTGGAGGTGGGGGACCGTCCTTGTATTTGTCCGGATCGGCGTCGAATTTCGTCTTGCAAGACGCCGCGCAGAAAAGAATCCTTGCTCCCTGGTGCTCGGACGTATGCTTGCAGGTGGCAGGGTCGACGGTCATTCCGCAAACGGGATCGCGCACGGTTCCATCGTCATTCATCCCTGTCCCAGCGATCTGCAACGCGCTGTCATGCCCACTATCAGGACAGCATCCAGTCGATTTGACGTCACGTTGCATGCGTTTGCACCAGTTGGGGTTGTGAATTGATGGCACAGTTACGCCTTCCAGTTACTGGAAGGTCAAGCGATTGGGCAAAACGCTTGCGTGCGGCCTTACAGATTTCGGTGCACGGGCAAATCATGTTAGAGAGCCACGAGAACAAAAGCGCAACGATTGGTTCATCCGACTCGCTGAGGGTGTGGCAAACCAAAGGATTGGCGTGAGGGGCGATGCATGACGGACGAGCGGATCATCGACGGGACACAGCGCGATCCGGAGGAGCAGGACGCTGCGCTGCGACCGTCCGGCCTTGACGAGTTCATCGGACAGGAGCGTGCGCGCGCCAATCTCAAGGTGTTCATTGAAGGCGCAAAGAAACGCGGCGATGCGCTGGACCACGTTCTGTTTGCAGGGCCACCCGGACTTGGCAAGACAACACTCAGCCAGATCATGGCCCGCGAACTAGGCACGGGGTTTCGTGCGACGTCTGGCCCGGTGATCGCGAAGGCGGGCGACCTTGCGGCGCTACTCACCAACCTTGAAGAGCGCGATGTGTTGTTCATCGACGAAATTCACCGGTTGAGCCCAGCGGTAGAGGAAATTCTTTACCCAGCGATGGAGGATTTCCAGCTCGACCTGATTATTGGCGAGGGACCTGCGGCCCGGTCCGTGCGGATCGACCTGCCGCGTTTCACCTTGGTGGGTGCAACGACGCGCGCCGGATTGCTGACGACACCGTTGCGCGACCGGTTCGGCATTCCCATACGGCTGAATTTCTATGAAGAACACGAGCTTGTGGAGATCGTGGCGCGCGGTGCACGGTTACTGAACGTCAACATGAGTCCGGATGGCGCACTGGAAGTGGCACGGCGTGCGCGCGGAACGCCCCGTGTGGCCGGGAGATTATTGCGGAGAGTACGCGATTTTGCCTCCTTCGAGGACGCAGAAGTGGTGAACGCAGAAGTTGCTGACCGTGCACTTGGGCAGCTTGAGGTCGACAGCCGTGGGCTGGATGCGCTGGATCATCGTTATTTGATGTGTATCGCAAAAAACTACGACGGCGGACCGGTAGGGATCGAAACGATGGCTGCAGCGCTGTCCGAACCGCGCGATGCCATTGAAGAGATCGTAGAACCGTATCTGTTGCAGCAGGGTTTCATTGGCCGGACGCCCCGCGGACGCGTTCTGACATTGAACGCCTATCGCCATCTCGGCTTGACGCGATCATCGTCCGCAGAAGAACGGCAGATGGGATTGTTCGGGAGTGGCAAGGCGGACAATGACGACGGTGGTGCGGAAGAGACGGGGTAGGGCTGCACTCCACCAGAGTTGAACCTCGCTCCTTGAGAGGCTGTGATCATGACCACCACTGTTTTTATCGCCGTCATCGGCGCAGCCGTTCTGCATGCGGTATGGAATGCGCTGCTCAAGGATGGGCATGACAAGCATCTGAGCATGTCGGCTGTGGTTCTTGGTCATGCGCCTTACGCGGTCGTTGCGCTGCTCTTTGTGCCCGCACCCGCACCGGAAAGTTGGTCGTATCTTCTGGCAGGCACCTTGCTTCATGTGGGCTATCAACTTTTCCTCCTGACATCATATCGCTTCGGCGATCTGACACAGGTGTATCCGATTGCGCGCGGATCGGCGCCGATTCTGGTTGCAGGGGTGTCTGTGGTTTTTCTTGGCGTGCATATGGAACCACTGGAGCTTCTGGCGGTATTCGTCATTGCTGCGGGAATCATCAGTCTCAGTCTTGTGCGGGAACAGGACGGTGGGCGAAACATCAAGGCGGCGGGCCTCGCATTTACGACCGGATGCTTTATCGCAGCATACTCGCTCGTGGACGGAACGGGCGCACGGTTGGCAGGAACAGCTATAGGATTTTATAGCTGGCTGACGATTGGCAATGCGATCATTTTTGCAGCGTTCATGGCCTGGATGAAACCGGGAACGATCAGGCAGGTTCTACCGCGTGCCAGAAAGGTTTTTGTTGTCGGAGGTGGCGCGTCGTTCGCGGCGTATGGGCTTGTCACATGGGCTTTCACGCAAGCCCCGATTACACTTGTGACCGCGTTACGAGAAACAAGCATCGTATTTGCGCTCATGATCGGCGTGTTCTTTTTGGGAGAGAAACTAAACCTCGTCAAGGTCATGTCGACGATGATCACACTCTTTGGTGCAGCACTGTTGCGGTTCTCGAAGTCATAGGTGTGCTCGGGTGGCGCTGGATTGCGTTTCGGAACGACAAGGACAATCACAACACCTTGCAGAAAAAAATACGGCTGAAAGCTTCTTCTTCCCACCGGCCGATTTCGTCATAACCACGCCCGAGATAGTACGGGATATTTTCGGTCATCTTTTCGTTGGTGTAGAGTTCGACACGATCGAGACCGAGATCGCGGGCGGATGACTCTACGTGTTCGATCAACCGTGTCCCGAGCCCTTGACCATGCGCTGATGGAGCGACAGCAACATTTTCGAGGTGCATGTGATCATTGCGCGGATAGTAGACGACGAAGCCTGCGACCCGTTCATCAAGTTCCACGACGTGCAGGATTCCACCTGAGATTTGCGCCGCGAAATCCGCCACCATGGGAGCAGGCTCGCGACCAATGCGGGCGACGTACATGGCGTAGGCGGCGCGGGCGATGCTGCGTATGACCGGAAGATCATTTGCGGTTGCGAGACGAATACGTGCCATCGGATCAAATCAACGGCAACCGTCGCATGACACCGGGATTGTCGGGATCGAAAAACTTGTTCAGCGGGCCCTGATCGATAAACAACCGGTGCATGTGGGCAAGCTTCTCACGATCCAGCGTCACACCGAGTCCTGGTCCGCTGGGAACGTCGAGATGGCTGTCCTTCATGCGGTACGGCCCTTCTTCAATCACATCCAACGACTGCATGTGAAACAGTGACTGGTTGTGGCGTCGCAGGTGCTGCGTCGCAGCGCAAAGGTGCAGGTAGGCAGCGCTCTGAATACCCGTATCACCAGAGTAGCACCAGAAATCCATATTGGCGGCTTCACATGTGGCGATCAGTTTTTGTGTGCGGAGAAACCCGCCATTCCCGGAGATGCCGGAAACCAGCGCATCCGGCACACCAAGGCGCATCGCTTTCGGAAGGTCGGTGTTATGGCCGGACAGACAGAGCCGGGTGTGGGGGCGAAGCGCTGCCATTTCCTCATAAGATCCGACTGGATCCTCCCAGTTGTCGATGGCGAGTTCTTCCAGTGCCGGAGCCATCTGGCGGGCTGTTGTTACGGAATAAGCGGCGTTCGAATCAACGCGGATCAGAACGTCGTCACCAAGTGCTTTGCGCAATGCGGCGACCATTGCGATGGCGTCGCGCGGGTTCGCGTCCGACATTTTTCCTTCAAAGGCTGTGGAGCCAAAATCAGCCTGCATGCGCTGGCAGTATTCAACAACATCTTGTGGCGTTTGCTCTCCGCCCTTGCCACCAAGCCTGTCGCGGTAGACAAAATAATCGGTGAAGGGGACGCGATCGCGCACCTTGCCGCCAAGCAGATCGCATATCGGGCGGCCCCAGGCTTTGCCGCGCACATCCCACAATGCCATTTCGATCCCGCCAAATGTGGCAAGTGAAGCAAAATCGGAAATGCTCTGCACACCGTGGCCATCCGGAAGAACCGCCAGCTCGCATCCATGGATATCGATCGGATCGCGACCAATCAGAGGTTCGGCGAAACCTGCATCGATCATACGTGCCGGTGCGGGACCGGGGGCTTCGCCAAGGCCGACAAGTCCGTCTGACGTTTCGACTTCGATTATGGTTTGCGTGAAACCCGGGAAACGCCCGTAGGACCAGACATAGGGTGCGTCGAGCGGCACATTGACCGGTGTCGCGCGGATGGCGGATATCTTCACGGGCGCTCCCTTTTCCTGACGATCAGTCCGTACGGCGCAAGTAGGTGATCTCGTTTGTGTCAACGATGATTTTTTCTCCAACCTTGATAAATGGCGGCACCATCACGCGTACACCATTGTCGGTCATTGCCGGTTTGTACGAGGATGAGGCCGTTTGACCTTTGACCACGGCTTCGGTTTCGACCACCTCCAAAGTCACCTGATCCGGGAGTGAAACGCCAATGTTCATCTCCTCGAAACTCTCCACCACAACGGTCATGCCATCCTGCAGGAATGCGGCGCGTTCGCCGACAAAGTCCTTGGGAATTGTGATCTGGTCGTAGGTTTCCTGATGCATGAAAACGAGATCATCGCCTTCTTCATAGAGATACTGGTAATCGTTCTGTTCCAGACGTACGCGCTCGACGTTCTCCGATGCACGAAACCGTTCGTTCAACTTGGTCCCCTCGATCAGGTTCTTGAGCTCGACTTGCGCGTAGGCTGGGCCTTTGCCAGGTTTGACGTGATTGGTTTTCACCGCTACCCACAGGCCACCCTTGTGCTGGATGACATTGCCCTGGCGGATTTCGTTGCCGTTGATTTTCATGAGGGTGCAAACTTCTTTGTCTGGCGCCGGAATTTGGCCCCTATGGGCCCGCTTCGCGCTATCCTGTCAAGGGTAGCAGGGAGAGATGCAATGAATGAGAGCCGTTGGCAGGATCGTCCAGAGCGCACGTTTGAACGGATGGTGGCCCCGATGCTCTCCACTATGGAGGCCTCACGGCTGGAGGCGGTGGCGGCATACCAAAAGCGGTTATTCACCTGCGGCCCGGTGGCTGTGATCGGTATTGGCGCGACCGGTTGGGCAACGTGGTCAACCCCTTTCTTCACAGGGATCACCCTTGTCGTCGCGTTCGCGCTGGGGTTCGGTGCGTGGTTCTGGGTGACACGTCCGAAAAAGCAGTTCGTTGATCAGCAGCGGCAGACCGTGCTCGACGCCGTTTGCGCCCATGTTGGCGACCTGACCTATTCGTACGCCGTTGGCTCGACTGATTTCTCAATCGATGTCTACAGAACTGCGAAAATCATCCCCAGCTACTCAACTTCGAGTCTGGAAGACCTGATCAAGGGGCGATATCGGGGGTGCAACTTCGCGCTGGTCGAAGCGGAATTAACACGCAAGACCGGAAAGAGCAGCACCACTGTTTTCCAGGGGTTGTTGCTGGAAATCAGCCTACCACAAGCGGTGAAGAGTCCGATCAGCATCGTGCGCGACCAGAGCGGCTGGGGAACGCTTGCGAAATCCATCTCCGGCTGGTTCGTGCCAGGCGATCCCGTGACTGTGCCGCACGCAGCTTTCGAAGCCAAATACGATGTGTATTCAAAAGATGCCGCAGGTGCGCTCTCCATCATTACGCCAGAGTTTGTAGAAAACTTTCTGGAACTGCCACACGTCCTCAAGAGTGACAAAATTCTTGCTGCTTTCCATGAAAACATGTTCCTGATGAGCGTTGCGGACACTCCAGCATTTCTTGATGGGTTTTCGGCAGACAGTCCCGTGACGGAGCTGCATGGTTCGTTCGAACGTGTCGTTGAGGAAGTTCGGGTCATACATCGTGTGATCGACCAACTCCTCAAAAATGATCGATATGCGCCGGGCGCGTGAACCGCTTCAACCGGACACAAGGAGAACGGCATGAACCGACGAGCGATACTGACCGGTTTTTCTGCTCTATTGACCTGCGCATCGCATGCCGCCGCCGAGGAATTCACGATTGTTCTGACGGGAGATACGGGGTTCAGCCGCAACCACTCGCCTGTGCATCCGAAGGGGGTTCTGAAATATGGGAAACGCCCCCCATTCCGTGCGGCGCTTTCTGGAGTTGCCGGGGACATTAATGGCGATCTGAATTTCACCAACATCGAAACAGTGGTCACGGATCGCAACGGGCTGAAACGTGATTTCAAGGGGCAACGCGGGCCGTTCAATTTCCGTACCCACCCGAACGGTATCACGGCGCTGACGGACGCGGGGTTCAATGTGTTCTCGCTCGCGAACAATCACGCAATGGACTATGGACCTGCGGGGTTGCGCGAGACGCTGAAGCACATTTCTACCGTTCCAAAGAGCAAATTGTTGGCGGCCGCGGGCCTGGGATTGAACAGTTCTGAAGCTGGCAAACCGCATGTCATGAATGTGCGCGGTGCGGATGTCGCATTCTCGGCGCTTGGGATTGTGACGAACAATCTCGGGCGGCATCGCGCCGGCAAAAACAAACCCGGGCAAATGGCGTATCGGTTTGATGACGATTTTCGCGATGTCCTTGCCCGACTGACTGCGACGCCCGCCGATTATCGCATGCTGTCCGTCCACTACGGTGTTGAGGGACAAGTGCGCACAGACCGCCGTCAAGTGAAGGACTGGCGCAAGATCGCGGTGCTCGACAAGGGTGTCGATCTGGTGATCGGTCATCATGCGCACGTGGTGCGTGCCGTTGAGCGGGCCGGAGATTCCGTGATCTTCTACGGACTTGGGAATTTTATTCATCACGGCACGGCTAATATGACAGCGAAGGGGATTTGCAAGGATTATGGTTTGATGGCGCGGGTCCATCTGAAACGTCAGGCGGATGGCAAGCTGGCGGCGCGCGCTGTTGAAGTGATGCCGGTGACGAACACGCACATTGCAGTGAAACGACTTCCTGCGGCAAAGGCCCGCCAGCGTGTACATGCTTTGAATCATCTGGCGCGCAAGCTGCCCAAGGGCGGTGATGGTGTTGAGGGCATGCGTTTTACACCACAGAGTGATGGCCGCGGCCTGTATTGCTTCAAGGGGGCTGCAGAGGATGGCGGCAAGATTGGCAAACTATGCAGCGGTTGGACACCTGCGCCTTCCATCCCGGCGAATATCCGTGGGCGGATCGCATCGTCGTGCCGAAGCTGAATGAGAGACTGGGTCGACGGCCATGACACCCAAAGCTTACAACACATTCTGCGGCTCCCTCCCTCACACCACACATGTCGTCCAGTGGGGCGACGCCGATGTGTGGAAGGTCGGAGGGAAGGTTTTTGCTATTGGCGGATGGAACCCGGAGAGCGATGCCAAGGATTTTCTGTACGTTACGTTCAAATGTTCGGAGATCAGCTACGATCTGCTGAAACAGGAGGACGGGTGTCGACCCGCGCCATACCTTGCCTCGCGCGGCATGAAATGGATTCAGCGCACGTCTCGCGATGTCATAGACGATGCGACACTGAAAAATTATCTGCGCGAGAGCTATCGTCTGGCATCGCTGAACCTGACCAAGAAACTGCAAAAAGAACTGGGCCTCAATCAGGATTGACGGCTGTTACGCTCTTCGCGCCGCAAGAGCGACACCCGAAATGATGAGAGCGAAGCCGATGATGTGATAGGGCTGCAGTGTTTCACCGAGGAGCCCGATCGCCATAACGCTGCCGAACAGCGGGACAAGGTGCAAGAACGCTCCCGCTCGGTTCGAGCCAATCATCTGCACACCGCGATTGTAGAGGTTGTAGGAAATGATCGACGGAAAAATTCCAGCATAGAGAACACCGACGGTCGATTTCCATGAGAGCTGTATCGGAGTGCCATTCCAGTGCTCCATCATCCACATTGGAAGATTGAAGAGCACACCCAGCATCGCGAGCATTGTTGCGAAAGTCAGCCAGTGCACCTTCGGCCCTTTGCGCAGGAAAACCGTGTACAGCGCCCAACTGGCGAAACCTGCCAGGATGAGAAGATCACCGAAGTTGAACGACAGTCCCAGCAGCGCATGGATGTCGCCGCGTGCGATCACGATCAGAACGCCCGTCATGGACGTCGCAATGCCCACGCCCTGGAGTGTCGTAAACCGATCGCGAAACAGGATGAAGCTCGTTATAACGATCAAAATCGGTGCAGCGGACTGCATGATCAGCCCGTTCAGTGCTGATGTGTAGTTCAGTCCAACATAGGCGATGGTGTTGAACAACGTCGGGCCTGTCAGACCGAGCAACGCCATGATACCAAGATGTTTGCGCACTACGGGCCAGTCGCGCTTCAGGTGCGACCAGGCGAACGGCAGAAGAATGAGGCTGGCCACAACCCAGCGCATGCCACCTAATGCAAAGGGTGGAACATCACCCGCCACCCATTTGCCCATGATGAAGTTCCCCGCCCAAAACAACGGCGTGAGGGTCAACATCAGATAGGCGTTCGAGAAAAACCAGGACTGCTTTTCGGAGGTCGAGGTGTTGCCGGCATGTTGTGTGCTCATGGGTGCGAGCCATAACCTGTTGAGGCACAAAACAAAACGTTGATTTTCACCATGCGAACAACGCGGTCTGCACCATTATCAGGGTATGCATATCCTCAAATCGAGTGTACGCGTGCCGATGATTTTTAATCCGTTTTTCGCCGCGACACTCACAAATCTGCCACACTTGTGCACGGATATCGCAGTGGTCCGGTGATCGGGGGGAAACGAACCCGGACTTCAAATGCGCATTTGCCGGGCGGCTGGCCTAGCGGAATGATGCGCCCAAAACGACAGTTTGCACGAGGGCGCATGGCTGCGCTTTCTGTTTTTTCCACACAGGATTTTTCCTCTGTGGTCACAGCTTCCGATCGACAACGCGCTGTACCAGAGTCCAACCGGGTCGCCGTTTCACGGTGCTCGCCGGTGCGTTCGTATCAGGAGTATACGCCGTGCGTTCACCTTCCCGCTATCTGTCATTTTTATCTGTTCTGATCGTCTCGATCTTCTTCCTTGATCACCCCGCCTCCGCGCAATTCTTCACATTTGGTACGGGTGACAAGGTTCCCGCGGTCAAACAGAAGGAGACGGTGAAAGCTAAGACCGTTCGCAAGCGTGTCATCCGGCGCAAACCGCGGACAGCGAAGTTGCGGGCGAAACCCCGTGTCGCACTGCGCACGAAGAAGACACAGCGCAAACGAGCTGTAAAAGCGAAAATCCGACCAACAGCTTCCACAACAAAAAAACCTCGTAAACGACGCGTTCGCAAGAGCGGGCTTTCCCGCTCCGATCAGGTCAACAACGGGCGCGTTGGATTGATCTCTGGCGGCATCGGCGGAACATACATCCGCATCGCCACCGATCTGGCCTCCGTACTGAACGGTTTGGACAATATGCGCATTCTCCCGATTGTCGGACAGGGCTCTGTGCAGAACATCACCGACATTCTGTACCTCAAGGGTGTGGACGTTGGCATCGTACAGTCTGATGTTCTGGCCTATATCAAGGCCCGCGGCCTGCATCGAAATATTGATCGACGCATCCAGTACATCACCAAACTCTACAACGAGGAATTCCACCTCGTCGGCGGGCGCGAGATCGAAGATATCCGCGACCTGGAAGGAAAACGGGTCAATTTCGGCGTGGCAGGATCCGGCACGTTCATGACAGCGACGACAGTCTTCGAGAAGCTCGGCATCAACGTAATACCGGTCAACCACGATCAGGCGCTTGCAATTGAAAAACTCCGAAACGGAGAAATTGCAGCGACTGTTTTTGTTGCCGGAAAACCGGCAAGTGCCGTTGCGGACCTCAAAGGCGCTTATGGTCTTCAGCTCATTCCGGTTCCCTATGATCGCGCATTGCAGAACGCCTATCTGCCTGCACGCTTTTCTGCTGAAGATTATCCGGAATTGGTACCCAACGGTGAGACTATCAATTCAATCGCGGTCGGTGCCGTCATGGCGGTGTACAACTGGTCATCCGACACAACGCGTCGGCAACGTGTTGAACGGTTCGTGGAAGCTTTCTTTGCGCGCATCAAGGAGTTTCGCGTCGAGCCGCGCCATAAGAAATGGCGAGAGGTCAACCTCGCTGCCAAACTACCTGGATGGAAACGTTTGCCTGCCGCTGAGCGTTGGCTCCAGAAAAACACACCAGAGGTACGTGATCGCCTGAAGGTGTCTTTCAGCGCCTTCCTCAACGAGAACGCGTCCGGCGATGCGTCGGCACAAACTGCAGAAGAACGCGACGTCTTGTTCAAAAAATTCCTCGATTGGCAGAAGTCTCAACCCTGAGGCACCTGATCTCACATGGGCTGGCTTGGGAGCCAACGCCTTACCTCACCTTGTCACATTACGCCTTCGGGCTGGGAGCGTCACATGACATCGCATGACACCACACACCGTACTGCACCACATCTAACGGAACCACAGTGTGTCCAACGCACCGCGCGTTTGACGGAAAGGCTACGCCAATCTGCAAGTGCGCATCAGCACAACGCAATAACGCCGCAACCGGCGAGTGAAAGAGAAATTATTGAAAGCCTCAATGCCACAATTCACGGGTTGATGAACGAGCAACCACTCATGCTACCGGAGCCTATTTCTGCACCAGAGCAAGTTTCAGCCCTTGATCAGCCTCATGACCCTGCATCCACACCAACCGGCCTTGTGCCCCGTGCTGAAGATGGCGATCTTCGCGAATGGCTCACAAGACCAGCAGACGAACAGCCGGAAACACGATCCAGAAGTAGCGTCGTTACGCTGTGTGTCGGGACGATGCTGTTGTCGGTTCTTGCCGGTTACGGCAGTGCCCAGTTGCTCAATCGTTCGCTTGATACAACAGAGCAAAATGAACCAAACTGGAAAACCGTCGCGAGCAACGCTGCCATGTCTTTAACCTGGCCATCATCGACCGGCGCCTCCCACCCCGAGACGAGTGGAACGCCTCCAAAGCGTCAGGTGGAACGCGTTCGTGTCGTTCCTGTGGTCCAGACCAAAGCGGGGCTGGTGCGCGTTTCGGGGGATGACATCACCAGTGGCGCACTTGATGACACGAGTGAAACAAAACCACCCGTATCCGTATCACCACAGACAGCGCAGGAAGATGGAGGCAACCACTCTCTTGCGGGTCTCGAGGCGAACAAGGTTCTCAAACCAACGCAAACTGTCGAGACAGGGACGATCGCCGGGACGAACGAAGAGCGTCAGACGCGTGCTCCAAAACTGGAACTTGCAGCCGCAGCAACCGGAATCGTGCAGATTCCAGACGAAGAGAGCGACCGTTTGTTCCGCCGCGCCGAGCAGCTCATTTCGGATGGTGACATCGCTGCGGCGCGATTAATGCTCCGGCACCTTGCAGAAGCCGGGAATGGTCCAGCGGCTCTGCAACTGGCGCGGGCTTACGATCCCGAATGGCTCACAGAGAAAGGCTTTGGCGGTGTTCCGGCGAATCCCGACCTCGCCTTGCGCTGGTACACGATGGCCCGGGATCGGGGCCAAGACGGTGCTGCACAACGGGTCGAGGCCATGGAAGCAGCACAGTGATTGCCTTTGTGACCTCTTGAACAGTTGCGGCACCGCGATGCGCGCGCTATCGCCAACGCATGGAAGGCTGCAACATTGCGATTATCGGCGCCGGGACGGCTGGACTTGCGTCCGCGCTCTATCTCGCGCGCGACGGTCATCGCATCACGATCTTCGAGCAATTCGATACGCCAAAGCCGGTGGGCGCAGGCCTCATGCTTCAGCCAACGGGACTGGCCTGTCTTGCGGTGCTTGGGCTCGACAAAACGGTTATTGCGAACAGCCGGATTATCAATCGCATTGACGGGCGGACGATCCGTGGACGACGGGTTCTCGACATCGGATACGATGCTCTGGGCGCCAATGCGTTTGGCCTCGGCGTTCATCGGGCAACGCTGTTTGGCGCCCTCTACAATGCCGTTCAGAGCGAAGACATCAAGCTCCTGACATCAACTATGGTTCGCGACACGCCGCTGAAACATGAAGCGCGAAGCATTGTAGGTGCGAATGGCGCATATCACGGACCGTTCGATTGCATCATTGACGCATCGGGTGCCCGGTCTCACTTGCGAAGCCTGCATGCTGATGTCCGGTACGTGAAACCCTACCCCTATGGTGCAGTGTGGGGTGTTTGCAATGAGCCGACTGACTGGCCCTGGCCGGATATACTGGCACAACGCTTCGATGCAGCACGACATATGCTGGGCATTCTCCCGCTCGGACAACGTAATGGGGCTGAGACGTCGCAAATGGCATTCTTCTGGTCCCTCCCTGCCAACAGCTACGATACGTGGCGGGATAATGGCATCGATGCATGGCATGCACAGGTCGCTGCGTACTGGCCGGAAGCCGGGGCCCTGGCTCAGCAGTTTCCTTCTCCTGACGCGATGACGTTCGCAACGTATCCTGACGTCGTACTCAAACAACTCTACAGCGAACGCATGGTGTTTCTCGGGGATGCAGCGCATTCGACAAGTCCGCAACTCGGACAAGGAGCCAACCTGGCGCTGGCAGACGCGTTGACATTCGCCAAAGCCGTTCGAACTGCAGAGAGCTTCGAGGCGGCGCTGATGATGTTTGCGCGTGACCGCAAGGCACACCTGCGTTTTTATCAGGTTGCCAGCCGGTATCTGACGCCGTTCTTTCAATCTGACAGCCGACTGGCGGCTGGACTGCGAGACGCCAGCTTCGGCCCGATGACCATGGTGCCCTACATCCAGAGGGAAATGGTTCGCAGTCTCGCGGGCGTGAAGAACGGGATATTTACGTCGCTTGATCCTGGCGACTGGCATGAGCGGTATGCTGGGATGCGCGTTTAGATTTTCCATCCCGAATGGATAGCTGCAATACCACCTGTCAGATTGCGGTATGTGGCGTGCTCGAGCCCGGCATCGCGGATCATCGTCGCGAACTGCTCTTGCTTCGGAAATTTTCGAATACTCTCGACGAGGTACTGGTAAGAGTCACGATCACCAGCCGTTAGCTCACCCAGTCGCGGGATGGCCTGGAATGACCACGCGTCATAGGCTTTGTCGAGGATAGGGATCTGCACTTCGGAGAATTCGAGGCAGAGGAACCGCCCCCCCGGCTTCAACACACGAAAGGCTTCGCGCAGAGCGACATCGATGTGAGTCACATTTCGGATACCGAATGCGATCGTGTAGGCATCAAACGATTTTTCCGGGAACGGCAAATCCTGCGCATTGCCTTGAACAAAAGTCAGTTTTTGTCCGTCTGGATCTGTCTCGGCTTTGCGCACGCCCTCCATAAGCATCTCGTTGGAAATGTCGCAAACGGTGGCGCGGCCCTTGTCGCCCGTGACATGCGCGTGACGGAGCGCGACGTCGGCTGTACCACCTGCCACATCGAGTAAGTCGTGTGGCACGTCATTGCTGACCGGCGGGTTCATCCAGTTGATGAGGTCATTTTTCCAGAGCCTGTGCATGCCCGCTGACATGAGATCATTCATCAGGTCGTAGCGGTTCGCCACGCTGGAGAAGACCTCGTTGACGAGACCCTGGCGTTGTTCCTCATCGACGGTGCGGAACCCGAATGTGTTGGCGGTACTTGTCATGAGGTCATGTCTATAACCCACTGCGCCAACCTGCTATGAGGGGCAACGCCGCAGAGAAAACTATTTCCCGCGACCCTTAACGTGCTCCTCAAGCCGAGGCATGATTTCGACGAAATTGCAGGGCCTGTGACGATTGTCGAGTTGCCACTTGAGAATGCCATTCCAGGCGTCCTTGCAGGCACCGGGCGAGCCGGGCACACAGAAGATATAAGTTCCTCCCGCGACGCCACCGCAGGCACGGGACTGGATCGTGGATGTACCGACCTTCTCGTAACTCAATTGATGGAACAGGGACGAAAAACCGTCGATCTCTTTTTCGAAAAGCGGACGTAGAGCCTCAGGTGTCACGTCACGACCTGTGAACCCCGTTCCACCCGTCGTGATCACGACATCGATGGATTTGTCCGCAATCCAGCCACCCACGCGCGCGCGCAACGCATGAATATCGTCTTTCTCGATGGCGTGTTCCGCGAGTTCATGCCCAGCCTCCTTCAGCATCGACGCGAGTAGCGTGCCGGATTTATCTTCTTTTACGGTGCGAGTGTCCGAGACCGTAAGCACAGCAATGCGGACGGGAATGAAGGGGCGGTTTTCATCGAGCTTGGGCATGATTAATCCAGTTTGAAACCCTGATTGCGGATGTAGGCACCGAAGTCGGAGCGTTCCGGTTCGGCATATTGGCGGGCCTTGTCTTCGGACCAGCCGTAGTTTTCGACGTCGCCAAAGCGTTTGGAGGCCCGTTGGGTTGCGTAGGGTTTTGTCTTGTTCCGACGCACGTCGTATTCGGCAATGGCTTCGACGGAGTTGGCTGCGTTGTACGTATTGGTATGGATTGTGGATGCCAGAGAAAGGCGGGGCGATATTGTCGCAGGCTCTTCCGGCCAGCCAAGCGCCAGACCCGCAACGGGGAAAACGTGTTGTGGCAGCTCAAGGATATTCGTGATCTCTTCGGCGTGGTTGCGAATGGCGCTGATCGGACAACACCCCAGTCCAGCTGCTTCCGCCGCAATCACAAACGAGGAAAGCGCAATACCGGCGTCCACTGCCGCGTTGAAGAACGCATCGAGGTGGTCGTTTGCGAACGGACGGGCGTGCATGTCGTGCAACATGCGCTGGCGCTGATTGTTGCCGCAGAAGATCAGCAACTCGGGGATGTCCTGCGTCCACGCTTGATCGACGAGGAGAGCGGCGATCCGATTGCGGAATGTCGGGGATTTGACGTGGATGATATCGCGTTGCTGAAGATCGCTCTTGGTTGGCGCACACAAAGCAAGTGCGGACAGGCGTGCCACAAGCGTCGCGTCGATGGGCTTGTTGCTAAAACTCCTCACTGACCCCCGTGTCGCAAGAGTGGCCCAGACTTCTGGAGCATCGATGCCAGGGGCATCACCAGCTTCACCGAAGCGCGCTTTCAAATGTGCATCGATATCTGTGATGTCTGTCATGTCAGCTTTCGATCGGGATGCAGAGATCCGTCAACAGCTCGTCTTCGGGAACGTTGGCGTTGACGTAAATTTCAAGGAATGGGCGCGATGGATCGATGAACAATCCTTTTTCAGGCAATACCGTATTCCGAAGATCCTGAAAACAATCGCTCATGCGATGATAAGAGCCTTCCATCCGGTAGACTGCATACCATCCCCCAGGAATTGTTTGCACTTTCATTCCGGCCTCTTCATCAGCTACCGGGGTGCCATGAAGTTCGACGCAAGCTTCGTAGCGCATCTGCTCTGGTGCCGTTGCAACGGGATTGTCCAGTCCGAACCCGATCATGCGTTTGGTATTTTCCGCCAACCCCTTCTCGTTCAACCATGTCCACAGTGCAGTCCACGCCTCTGGAGCAGACTGACGGTATGGGCCGGTGCGGCGCGTATAAACGACGTCTCGCGGCGTGAATTGTTCAGCGCTTATCTCCATGGGTCAAAGCTCCCCCTTTAACTTGTCACGTACGGCCTGCAGATCAAGCCACGCCATTTTCTTGGCAAGTGGCGTACGCAGCAGATAGGCAGGATGCAACGTCGGCATGGCTGGAATTTCGTGCGCTCCGACCGTAAAACTCTTCCATCTGCCACGGAGCTTCATGATGCTGTCGGTATTGTTCAGCAGGTTGTTCACAGCCGGGCGCCCCAGGATCATGATCACATCCGGTGCAACCAGTTCGATCTGACGATCAAGGAACGGGCGACAGACCAGCGCCTCCTGTGGCGTAGGGTTGCGGTTTCCGGGCGGTCGCCAATAAACGATATTCGTGATGTGCGCTGCCGTGTCGTCCATGTCGATGGCGGCCAACATCTTGTCGAGCAACTGCCCTGCCGGACCCACAAACGGTGTCCCGGACAAGTCCTCGTCGCGCCCTGGTGCTTCACCGATAATCATGAGGCGGGCCTGTGGCGCACCACGGTAGAAACACAGATTCTTGGCCGTTGCTTTCAAACCGCACCCGTCGAATGTCGCGAGCGATTCGTGCAACGCCTCTAGTGTTGGTGCTGCTGCAGCCTGCTCGCGTGCGGCAAAAACGGCTTCATCTGGTGTTGCTGCGGGAGTTGCGGGTCGAGGCGGGGCGTTTCGTTTCGGCGGCGGTGTTGGATTTGAGGGCTGCGTCGATGGCACCGTTGCAGGCGCTGGCCGGGCAGCCTGCTCACTCAATTCGAACCAATTCTGCGCAACAGTGCCCACGCCCAGATCCACGCCCATGGCGGCGTGCCAGTCCAGATAGGCTTGCGCCTCATGTCTCAGTGCTTCGTTGTCCATGTCGACCTGTTTAGCGCTCCTGGCACACTGGTGCTATCCGTACAGGGCATTTGGCGACTTGACCCTTGGGAAAACGGCCCCTAATCGACTGTAAAACACTGTTATCACGCATTTTACGGGGCAGGCAGCAATGGCTGAAAATGGCGCAGTACGCGACGATCGCGAGTCCATGGATGTTGACGTCGTCATTGTCGGCGCGGGGCCTGCGGGACTTTCAGCCGCCATCCGGTTGCAGCAACTGGCCATCGAGAACGATCAGGAGCTGATGATCGTTGTACTGGAAAAGGCCGGAGAAGTCGGCGCACACATTCTTTCTGGCGCCGTGATCGACCCGGTGGGCATCAACGCGCTTATTCCGGACTGGAAGGAAAAGGGCGCGCCGATCGAGACAAAAGTGACGGATGACCAATTCCGCGTGCTTGGTCCGGCCGGTGACCTGCGTCTGCCAAATTTCATGATGCCTCCACTGATGTCGAACCACGGCAACTACATTGTCTCGCTCGGGCAGGTCTGCAAATGGCTTGGCGAGCAGGCCGAGGAAATGGGTATTGAAGTTTATGCCGGAATTGCCGCGTCCGAAGTGCTGTACGATGACGCCGGGAAGGTTGTTGGCGTCGCGACGGGCGATCTGGGCATCACCAAGAATGGTGAGCAGGGTCCCGGTTTCACCCCCGGCATGGAACTGCGCGCAAAATATACGCTGTTTGCCGAAGGGGCGCGTGGGTCGCTGTCCAAAGAGGTGATCAATACATTCGATCTGGCGAAAGACAGCGAACCACAGAAATATGGGATCGGCCTCAAGGAGCTTTGGGAGGTCAAGCCTGAGCAACATCGCGCCGGACTCGTCCAGCATTCGTTCGGCTGGCCGCTCGACATGAAAACCGGGGGCGGCTCGTTCCTTTATCATTATGGCGACAACCTGGTGGCTGTCGGTTTCGTGGTCCATCTGAACTACACGAATCCATACCTCTCACCCTACGATGAGTTTCAGCGTTTCAAGACGCATGAGTCTGTCCGTGAGACGTTCGAAGGTGGCAAGCGCATTGCCTATGGTGCCCGGGCGATTACCGAAGGCGGATGGCAGTCGATCCCAAAACTGGTCTTTCCTGGTGGTGCGCTGATCGGTTGCGCTGCTGGTTTCGTCAACGTGCCGCGTATCAAAGGGTCGCACAACGCGATTCTGACCGGCATGATGGCCGCAGAAGCCGCGTTCGACGCGCTGAAAGATGGTCGAGCCAACGACGTACTGGCGGCCTATCCGGATGCGGTGGAAAAATCCCAGATCGCGAAAGATCTGAAACGGGTGCGAAACGTGAAACCACTCTGGTCGCGGTTCGGCACGTTGCTCGGCATTCCGCTCGGCGCCGCTGACATGTGGCTCAACACGATATGGCCGGGGGGCTGGTTCACCATGAAGCATGGCAAGGCCGATCACGAGACACTGAGACCAGCCTCCGAGTGTGAACCAATTATTTATCCCAAACCCGATGGTAAGCTGACGTTCGACAAGCTTACAAACATTTCGTTCTCAGGTACCAATCACGAGGAAGACCAGCCCGTACACCTCAAGGTGCAGAACCTCGCACTGCAGAAATCGAGCGAGTACGAGATCTACAACGGACCGTCGAACCGGTTTTGTCCGGCAGGTGTTTACGAGTGGGTTGCGGATGATGAGAACGGTGGCGTGAAATACCAGATCAACGCGCAAAATTGCGTGCATTGCAAAACATGCGACATCAAGGACCCGAACCAGAATATCAATTGGACAGTGCCGCAAGGTGGCGAGGGCCCGGTTTATCCGGGCATGTAGCGTATGGGGATGTTCACACTCGACCAGTTACATGCAGCCGGGACGTTGGTGCATCGGTATATCCAGCCGACCCTGCAATACAACTGGCCGTTGCTGTGCGAGCGAACCGGTTGTGATGTCTGGGTCAAGCACGAGAACCACACGCCGACGGGTGCGTTCAAGGTGCGCGGCGGGATTGTCTATCTCGATAACTACGTACGGTCCAAGGATGGTACGAACGGATTGATTACAGCAACCACCGGCAATCACGGGCAGTCCATTCCGTGGGCGGCACGCCTACACGATGTGCCTGTCACAATTTATGTACCCAAAGGCAATTCGCCGGAGAAAAACGCATCAATGCATGCGCTCGGAGCTGAATTGGTTGAGCATGGCGCAGATTTCGATGAAGCCTGGCCCGCAAGCGAAAAGGCTGCTGCAGATCGCGATCTGCATTTCGTCAAGTCGTTTCACGAGTTGCTCGTCAAAGGCGTATCAACCTATGCGCTGGAATTATTCAGCGCTCACGATGATTTGGATACAGTCTATGTGCCGGTCGGCATGGGATCCGGCATTTGCGGCATGATCAGTGTGCGGGATGCGCTCGGCCTCAAGACCAAAATTGTGGGTGTTGTCGCTGAACAGGCTCCAGCGATTGCACAATCCTTTGCGGCGAAACGTCCCGTATCGTCAAATTCGTCTGCAACGTTTGCCGCCGGTGTCGCGTGTCGCAATCCTGTTGCGGAGGCGGTTGAGGTGATCTGTGCCGGGGCTGAGCGAATCGTACAGGTGAGTGAAACCGAAATTGCAGATGCGATGCGCGCTTATTTCCACGACACGCACAACGCTGCTGAAGGAGCCGGGGCGGCGCCGCTTGCTGCCCTGATGCAGGAAAAAGACACTATGAAGGGTCGTAAGGTGGGCGTCATTCTGTGCGGTGGGAATGTGGACGGTCCTGCCTTTGCGACGGTTCTCAAGGGCGGCATACCGACCCGGGCGTGACGCCGTTCGTGTCTTTCACAGGCAACAAAGGCGACTTTTGACCCATATGCGCATTTCGCTGTGTAATCGCCTTAATGTGACCAACATGCAACGCCTCGCTGGTTTGTAGATATGGCAGAATGCGGTACACTTTAAGTTCTTGGTTATGTGCGCGTTTTGACGCTCCAGTCGTCGCTGTCACTCTTTGTCAGCGGCCACGAACAGAGGTGACACCCTGCTGATGCGGTTGCTGTTTTCGAACGTGCTTTCTCGGTTGTCCGCTCCGTGCCCAACCATTGCTCTCGCTGCGTGTCTGACTGTGCCTGTTTTCGGCGCTGTTCAAGACGCAAACGCGGCCTCGCGCGAAAACCTGGAGCGCCAGTCACTCTTCGGCAGCTACTTGTCCGGTCGTATCGCTACGCGACAGCGCGACATGGACGCCGCTGCGGACCACTATGAACGGGCCTTGATCAAGGACCCAAACAACAGCGATATCGTCAAGCAGGCCCTGCGCGCTGAATTGGCGACCGCGAACTGGGACCGTGCAACAGCGTTGGCTCCGAGTGTTGTCAAACTTGATGATGACAATCGCCAGGCACGTCTGTTTCTTGGCATTGCTGCTTTCAAGGGCGGCAAACAAAACGAAGCCCGCACGCATTTTGGCAAGGCTGCCAGTGGACCAATTGGCGAGTTGGCGTCGGCACTTTCGATAGCATGGACCTATGCGAGTGAGGGAGACAGTGCGGGCGCTTTCAAGGCACTCGACGCTCTGAACAAGGCCAAATGGGCGCAATACTACCGGCTGTATCACCGCGCTCTCATCGCCGACGTGCTCGGGCTTCGGGTTGAAGCACGCAAGGCGTATGACGAGTTGTTCAAAAGTGACCAACGGACACTAAGGCTTGCTCTGGCTTATGCGCAGCACGCAGCGTCAGCATCAGACTTCAAACTTGCACGCAAGATTATCGGTGACCACCTCAAGGTTGCCAATTCCACACATCCTCTCGCCCGTGCGCTTCTCTCCGATGTTCGCAAGAACACCGTTGTACCACTGCTGTTGGCTGACGCGTCCGATGGCATGGCGGAGGTTTTCTATAGCCTGGGTGAGGCGCTGACAGGAGAAGGCGGTGTTGATATTGGAGCCATCTATCTGCAATTCAGCTTTTTCGTCCGCCCGGACTTCCCGATGGCACTCGTCACGATGGGCTCGGTTTATGAGGCGACACGACGCTACGACAAGGCCATTGAGATCTACGGGCGTATCCCGGCCGGATCACCGTTGTTCTTCAACGGCGAAGTGCGTCGGGCGGTCAACCTCAATCAACTGAAGAAATTCGAAGAGGCCAGAACGGCTCTGAACGGATTGGTCGACCGGTTTGCAACCGGAATCGAAGCCACGCCGGAGCTTGAGGGCCTGGCTTTGAACGAGCGCATTCAGCGTCAACTTACCGAGCTGAAGCTCTATGATGGTGATCTTGACGGGGTTCTGGGAGCGTCTGCACGACGTGGTATTCGTAATTTCCAGTCACAACAAGGACTTGTCGTTGACGGAATTGCAGGTCCGACAACACGAACAGCGCTGGATTTCGCAACCGGTTCCACTGATGAAATCTTCAAGAAGGACCGCGCCCTTCGCGCGCTCCTGACACTTGGTGCCGTCCTTCGCGGTCATGAAAAATTTGAGGATGCAGTCAAGATTTATTCACGCGCAATCGCGTTACTCAAGACACCAACGAAGCAGCACTGGCGTTATTTTTACAGTCGTGGCGTCTCGTACGAACGCCTTAAAAACTGGCCAAAAGCTGAAGCAGATCTCCAGAAAGCGTTGGAACTCAATCCGGATGAACCGTTGACACTCAACTACCTTGGCTACTCCTGGGTTGATCAGAACCTTAATCTCAAGAAAGCGCTTGGGATGATCAAGAAGGCTGTCAAGATCAAGCCGGATGACGGCTACTTCGTGGATAGCCTTGGCTGGGCATATTACCGTCAAGGCAAATACGAAGAGGCAGCCAAATACCTTGAACGCGCTGTAGAGCTGCGCCCTGAAGACCCGACGATCAACGACCATCTCGGGGATGCGTATTGGCAAGTCGGGCGGCAGATTGAGGCACGGTTCCAATGGGAGCAGTCGCTCAGTCTTGGTGCGGAGAAGGACGAGGCGGTTAAAATCCGCAACAAGATCGCGAATGGCCTCAGCGATGGAAAAAAAGCACGCCTCGCCAAGCAGTCTGACGACAAGAGCAAATCCGACGCCGTCACCGAGTAGTGATCACATGTCGGGGGTTGTACGTACTTTTGCTCCCGCCAAGATCAATCTCAGTCTGCACGTCCATGGTCGTCGCGATGATGGCTATCACGAACTCACGAGCCTTGTGGTATTCGCTGACGTTGGCGACCACCTGACATTGTCTCCTTCGATGCACTTCTCACTGAATGTCTCAGGACCTTCAGCGGGTCAGATTGATGGACCGAACCTGATTGCAACTGCGGCGGAGCGTCTGCGCGCACGTGTACCCTCGTTCGAACCAGGCACTATTTCTCTCCATAAATCGCTACCGGTTGGCGCAGGCGTTGGTGGCGGATCCAGTGATGCTGCGGCCTACCTGCGCGCCGCGCGTGCTGCAAATCCAGCTCATGCCAGCCAAATAGACTGGCCAGAGTTGGCCTTGTCGCTTGGCGCCGATGTACCTGTTTGTCTGTACGGCAAGACCACGTGGATGTGTGGGATTGGTGAACGCCTACGCCCGCTCGCAACGCCGCTCGCCCCGATGCACGCCGTTCTTGCCAATCCCGGGAGCTCGGTGTCAACGGCGAAGGTGTTTCGTGCGCTCGACGCAGGACCACTGAAAGATACTACATTCAGTCGTGATGCGTTCATCAATCTGGAGCATCTGTCCAATGATCTTGAAGCTCCGGCGCTTCGCGTTGCCCCTGATATAGAATTGGTGCGGCAAGCGCTTGAAGCAACACAAGGTGTTCGGCTTGTTCGAATGTCGGGAAGCGGAGCCACGTTCTTCGGCATTTACGATGACCGCAATGCTGCAGAAGTTGCAGCACATTCGATCAAACGCTCCCAGCCGAACTGGTGGGTGGAAGCAACAACGCTGGGCGATGCACCGAGCGACAACCTTATCGATTGATCACTGTTTGTTCAGCTCACGCGATTGATGCAAAACGACACGACATCCATCAACGCTGATTTTTGCGGTACGTCCGGGAAAATCGCGAGCGCGTCGCGGGCGATCGAACCATAATGACGCGCCCGTTTGATTGTGTCGTCTATCGCACCATGCGTTGCCATGAGGTCCATGGCATGATCGAGATCCCCGTCCTGAATATCGCCATCCTGCAGCGTGCGTTTCCAGAAGGCGCGTTCTTCGCCCGAACCACGACGATAGGACAAGACAACAGGAAGCGTTATTTTGCCTTCGCGGAAATCGTCCCCAACAGACTTGCCAAGATTTGCCTGATCGCCAGCGTAATCAAGGGCATCGTCAATCAGCTGAAACGCGACCCCCAAATTGCGACCATAAGACCGTAATGCGGAAATTTCAGTTTTCGGGCGCTCTGCTATGGCGGCGCCCACCTCACCGGCAGCCGAGAACAAAGCCGCCGTCTTGGCCTCGATTACGGACAGGTATTCGTCTTCAGTCGTTTCCATGTTCTTGGAGGCAGCAAGCTGCATCACCTCACCCTCGGCGATCACAGAAGCTGCTGTCGAGAGAATATCGAGCGCCTGAAGCGAGCCGACATCCACCATCATTCGGAACGATTGACCGAGCAGGAAATCTCCAACAAGGACGCTGGCCTCGTTGCCCCACAGAATCCGCGCCGTCTTGCGACCGCGTCGCAAATCGCTGTCATCCACCACGTCGTCATGAAGAAGCGTGGCCGTATGCATGAACTCGACGCTGGCTGCGAGCTTGATATGGCCATTCCCCTCGTAACCACACAATTGCGCCGCGGCGATCGTCATCATCGGGCGCAAGCGTTTGCCGCCAGAATCAATGAGATGCCGCGCGAGCTTGGGGATCAGTTCGACATCGGAACGCGCCTTGTCGAGTATGATCGCATTCACCTCGGCCATGTCTGCCTTGACCAGGTCAAGCAATGGCTTCAGGCTGGCCTGCGGATCACGGGCCTCATCCAACGATACGACGACGGCCAAGGCGGCCTCCTCTTCACAACTCGCGCACAGTAATATACCTGCGTGTGGCCCCGTTGCGGGGGGCCAGATCGCCGCAGTCATGCCCGGAGCAACACACAAGTGCAAGAATTGTTACGAACGAACGATCCTGTGCTGATTTCCTTTGTCGAGGCGATACTCGGCGAAGCCGGCATTGTTCATATGGTGGCGGACCAACACACGAGTATTCTCGAAGGGTCGATCGGGGCCATTCCACGGCGTGTTCTGGTTGATGGCGATGACCTCATGCAGGCGCAAAGACTGATGCGCGACGCAGATCTGGGCGCACAACTAAGCGATACGGCACAGAAAGCGAACGGGTGACGTCGAACGCACCAGAGGCCAACGTTACGGACGACGCCTTTCTGGGCGGTCGCCTGAACCTGCTGCAGTCGACACAGGGATTGCGGGCCGGGATTGATGCCGTCCTGTTGGCGGCAGCGGCTCCGGTGTCAGATTCCGAACCTTCGCAAATCCTGGATGTTGGAACCGGATGTGGGGTCGTCGGACTTTCGATCCTGGCCAGAGCGTCGGGGTGCAAGCTGACTGGTATCGATGTCAGCGCAGAACTCGTGTCACTGGCACGGCAGAACGCCGACCGTAACGGATTTGCCGCACAAGCCCGCTTTCATGTCGGCGACGTACGAACGATCGCGGCGACAACAAAGGCCTGTGGGCTGACTGCCAACACGTTTGATCACGTGGTTGCCAACCCGCCCTACTTCGAGAACGGGACAGTTCAGAATGCACCCGCACCGATCAAGGATCGCGCCAACGTGATGGCAGCAGGTGAGCTTGATCTCTGGGTGCGCTTCATGACGCATGCTGCGAGAGCGAACGGCATGCTGACGATGGTTCATACTCCAGAAGCATTACCACAGCTTCTTGCCGCGCTCGACGGGCGGTTTGGTGCGCTTAACGTGTTTCCGTTGTTCCCGCGTACTGGGCAACCGGCATCTCGCATCATTGTGCAAGGTCTCAAGGGTGCGCGAACCGCCATGTCGTTGCGTCCCGGTCTTATCCTGCATGAGACGGATGGGCGCTTTACACCGCGAGCCGAGCAGGTGTTGCGGCATGGTTGTAGCCTGGCGTTGAATGACGCGTCATGAACGCCCATCTGCCAAGCGACGCCATTGCCGTTCATTAACTTTGCATCGGCGGTGTTTGTTCGTATGTGAAAGCCACGCTTTGCCGCTCCGTCATGATGAGGACTGAAAATGGGATTGTTTGATCGTTCGCCAGTCGTACCAGTTCTTCGCTTCAACGGACCGATCGGCATGGCAAGTCCATTACGCCCCGGGCTTTCCCTTGCAACGACGGCGGGACCCATCGAGAAAGCTTTTTCGATGAAGAAAGCTCCTGCTGTCGCAATCGTAATCAATTCCCCCGGCGGTTCGCCAGTGCAGTCCCGGCTTATCTACCAACGCATTCGAGACAAAGCTGAAGAAGCGAACAAGAAAGTCTACGTCTTCATGGAAGATGTCGCTGCCTCCGGCGGTTACATGATCGCCTGCGCTGGAGATGAGATCTATGCAGACCCGAGCTCGATTGTCGGATCCATCGGTGTGGTCTCCGCAGGCTTCGGGCTCGACAAGTTCATTGCGCGCTATGATATCGAACGCCGCGTTCATACCATCGGTGAGAACAAATCGATGCTTGATCCGTTTCGCCCGGAGGACCCGAAAGATATCGAACGCCTCAAGATGATCCAGAAGGACATCCACGACGTCTTTACTGGCCTGGTGAAGGCCAGTCGTGGCAGCAAGCTCGTTGGAACGGAGAGCGAATTGTTCGATGGCCAGATCTGGAGTGGCGGGCCTGCTGTGGAGAATGGCTTGATTGACGGCCTCAGCGACGTGAGGACGAAAATGCGGGAGTTGTTCGGCGACAAGGTGAAACTGAAAGTCATCGGTAAACGGCGCGGCTTGTTCGGGTTGAACATCGGACAGAGCGCCTCTGATCCTTTGCGGGCATTGACGGAAACACTCGACGGACAGGGGTTTGCGTCAGGACTGAGCAAAGATGTGATTTCAACGCTCGAAGAACGAGCACTTTGGGCGCGCTACGGATTGTAGGATTTGCTGCTTTACCCAACGGGCTCTGACGGCGGCCAGACGGAACTTTCCAACAAGCAGGGCAACGCCTTTGACACAGGAATCGGCGGTTTGCCGATCAGAATGCGCGCCTTGTCGAACCCGTTCAGTCGGGCGGCATAAAACCGTGAAATTGTACCAGTTCCCAGTCGATAGAAGTGCTGGAAAATATCAACGCGTTCGTGTGGCAACGCCCCGCGGAACAGCATGCGGTTCAAGAGGCGGAAGTAACGTCGCTCACTCCAGGCCGCACGGGACAGGCGCTCGATCTCGATTGCGACGGATGTCGTCGTAAAACCATCAAGGTTGGAGATCGACTCCGCGGCACGAACAGCATCCGGAAGTGAGTAACCTGTCGTTGGATGAAAAAGCGCAGCGCGCAGGCCTAGCGGTGGCGGTGTCTCTGTGCGGTTTCGCCATAACGCATCCATGTCGCCGCCAAGCACGACGGGCAAGACACCGTTTTCTTCTCGTTCTACGTCCGCAATTTGCCATCCTTGCGCGGCGATGTAGCTCTTAACGCGTTCGCGAAGCTGATCGACAGACACATCCTCACCATCGCTATAATAGGTATCCTCAACGAGCAGGCGATGCGTATCGAATGGCAATGTGTAGACAAAGCGATATCCATCTTTCTGCGACACCGTGGCGTCCATGATGGTGGGGCGTGTTTCGCCATGCGGTTCGATGCAGCGGATTTCGAGGCCAAGAAATTTCTGAAAGCCAAGAGCGAGCGGCAAATCCGTTTTCAACCCGCGTGCATCGATGACGCATTGCGCGTCGTACCGCTGTCCATCATTGAGGATGACATGATCTCTCCCGAGCGTCGTAACGCGCGTTGCCAATCGAACGCTCTCACCGATGCGTTCCATCGCAACAGCATGAAATTTCTCGGCCGATATCGTGTTGTAACCGACGTCAATGATGCGAGTGAATTTCGGGAATTTTAATTGCTGGTCGGGCCACGCGCAAGCGATGAATGGCTTGATCCAATCATAGTGTTCCTGCTTCAGGTCGGTTGTGTGAAAAGACCACGTATGATTGGCACCCAGCGTTTCCGCCTGTTCGACAAGCAGAAGTTTCAACGTTGGGTGGCGTTCTCGCAAACGGACCGCGAGCAGAGTGCTCGCGAGACCACCGCCTGCCAGAATGACGTCGTAGTTTTCTTCGATTGAGTTTGCCATGTGGCTCGATCAGTCGATCCCGTGCATTGCCTTTTCGCACGACGCCCATTCCGCCGGTGAACCGCCAAACGGATTCATGACGTGTTCCTGGTATGCCGGGCGATCACACAAGCGCTTGTACCATGCCTCAATGTTTGGAAGCGATGGCCGTTCGATGTCGAGGTTGAAATAGCGATACATGGCTGCACCGAGTGGGAGGTCGGCCATGGTCAACGTATCGCCTGCAAGGAACGGAACATCGCCAAGACGGTTGTCTGCTATTTTCAACGTTTGCCCGGCCTTGATGGCCTGGGCTTCAACAGCCTTCATGTCGCGTTGCTCCGGCTCGGTCCGCACGAGCCCCCAGAACACCGGGAAGTACGAAGGAATCGCAGTGCCGCTGCTCCATTCCATCCACTGGTCGGCAATCGCAATCTGTTGCGGATCTTCTGGCTTCAAAGTACCGAGGCCATATGCATTCGCCAGATGACGTATGATGGCCTGGGACTCCCAAAGGGCAAAACCATTGTCACGAATGGTAGGAACGAGGCAGTTCGGGTTCATCTTACCGTATTCCTCGGTGTCGAGGCCGCCGAACGAACCGCCGGCGTTGTGGCGAACATGCTTCAAGCCCAATTCGCCGATAGCCCACATCACGGGGACGACATTACTTGAGTTTTTTCGTCCCCAGACTTCGAGCATTTCTAATATTTCCTATTTCAGACTGAGATTTCACAAAGCGAATTTCGGACACACGTGTTCGGCAAGGCGATCCATGCTGGCAGTAATCTTCTCGTACGGGAACCCCGGAAATTGCTGCAACAGCATGATGTGCTTCAGACCGATCTCTTCCTGGTACATCTGGATTTTTTCTGTGACGTACTGCGCATCACCAACCCAGATCAGATCATGCTTCATCAGAAAATCGAACCAGTCGGCTTCGAGATCATCGGCGCTCGGTGTCTGACCTTTGGAGAGATAGGATGCGCGCGCCCATTCACCGCCGGGACGCGACCCACCAAGAAACTCGTAGTAGCTGTTGATGGATGAGCGGACATCTTTGGCCGCCTGCTCCATGGAGTCCGCGACATAGATTACGACACACAGTCCAACGCCTTCGCCAACCGGAACGGTGCGACCAAGCCGTTGTGAGGCCGCATCAGAATAGGCCGTCCACGCAGCTGTGATCGCGTCGCGCGGACTGGACATGCCAATGACATTGAAGCCACGTTCGCCCGCCTCAGTATAGGTCGGTGGCGCGTTCGACATGAGCCAAACCGGTGGATGCGGATCCTGATAGGGGCGGGGGTGAATATACATTGCCTTATACTCCCCATCGGGCGCGTGATAGCGTTCGTCCAGCGGATGAAGGAAGCGGTTGGTTTCGTGCCATCCGGGCACTGGAAACTTGTAGAACTCGCCCTCAAATGTGAATGGATCTTCCGTCCAGGCTTTCAGGACAATTTCGAGCGTTTCCTTGAACAAGCGGAAATTCCTGTCCGCATCACGACGGTCTGCGTCGGCGTTGAACTGCACGCAAACGCGCTCGTTGATGCCGCGGGCGACGCCAAAATCAACGCGCCCCTCCGTCATGTTATCGAGCAGTGCCACGTCCTCAGCGACACGCAACGGATGCCAGTCTGGCAAAACGACAGGCGCTTGTCCGACACGCATTTTCTTGGCGTGGGCTGCCAGGTCAGCGCCCAGAAGGATGGGGTTGGTTGGTGCGTTCAGGTAACCGTTCTGGGCGAAATGATGCTCTGTGAGCCAGACCGTCGTGAAATCCGCCTGCTCCGCGATGGCTGTCTGCTCCCGCATCATTCGAACGACACGATCCCACGGAATGGTTTCACCGGGATTGAAGAATGGAACGAAATCGAACCGCATTGCCCTGTCCTGCCTCAATGATCTTCAACGCCACCTATTTCTCGGACAGAAGTTTTCCACCAACCGCCCAGTGGCGCGCTTCCTTCTCCTCAATGATCACCGTGACACTTTCCGGTGTCCCCCCGCACGTTTCGAGAAAAGCGTCTGTGACCCTGGCTGCCATGGCCTTTTTCTGGTCATCGGTGCGGCCTTGAAACATCTCAACCCGGATCAATGGCATGTGAATTTACTCCCTGAAACTACGTGAATTTATTTGCTGTTGGCTGGCGTCTTAACGCAACCAGTCATGAACTTTACCGAAGATCGCACTGTCGCTGTCCGCAAGGCGTTCAACGACACCGAAGTGGTCGACGTCTGGTTCCGCGTGATAGCCGATCGACGGATCGTACTTGCGCCATTCTTCAACGAAGCGATCCGTTTGCCAGTGAAACTCTGGTGTTTCGCCACCGCCCAACGTGACCAGGATTGGTGCTTTCATGTTCGGCTTCAGGAACTGCGGGCTGATCCGTGCGGCGATTTCGGTGTCGAGGCCGAGTGCATCTGCGATCGTCGTCTGGCGGATTGGCGCGAGTTGGTACAGGCCACTTATCGGAATACCTGTCTTGAGAATGTCGGCGGGCAGATCGGGTGCAAACCGCATCCAATCCGTTGCAAGAAGCATAGCCGTCAGATGTCCCCCCGCGGAGTGACCTGACAAATTGATGCGATCAGCTGAAATTCCAAGATCCGCCGCATTGCGCCACAACCAGGCAACAGCTGTGCGGTGCTTGTCGACCATGCCTTCCATTGTGGCGGATGGGCAAAGTTCATAACCGACAAGCGCAACATCGACTCCCGCTTGCAGGAAAGATTCCGCCACGAAGCTGTAGACCGACTTGTCGCCGCGCTGCCAGTAACCACCGTGAATAAACACGAACAGAGGCGCCCCGGGTTTGCCGCAGCGAAAAACATCAAGCTTGTCGCGATCACCGGTATCGTATGGCTGGTCCAGAACGGAGTCGACCTTACTTGCGAACGTGGCACTTCGCTGCGACCAGTTCTCGATCAATCCGTCGAAGTCATCGACGAGCAGACGCACATTGTAACCAGCTTCAAGGGCAGTATCGACGGGTATTTCTCGGCGCATGGGCAACTCGCAGGGCAAGATTTGAGACGCGAGTGAGACACAAATATCACCAGCCTGTCCAGCGGATTTCGTTCACATCAAACGCCTTCAAGAGAGCCGCTGCATTCACATTGCTATGTCACTGCACCTCTGGTCGCCTCGGCTTATTCCTGGAAATCTCACGTTCGTCCCTGTGCGGAAAGCCACAGACAATCCGTATGGAAACATGCTTTTTCAGCCGGGGTTCAATTTTCTGTACCTCCCTGGTCGGGTGAAGGGGTGGGATGGCATTTCAAGCGGTGCTATTCATCTTGGGAGTCCGCGCTACCTCGAAAGATGGCCCCTCTGGCGTCTTTCGGGGTACGGGCCAGCCTGCTTGCATGTCTCCAGTTTGATCGTCTCGTCAAAGAAGAGACAGTTGCTCTCCTTCCTGCTGGCCCGATGTTTCGTCACCGTTTGCAAGTTCGGTCTCACCGATAAGTGCCATGACCGTTTCCAGGCGATCTGCCTCCTCTACCGGTTTGTCCCAGCGAATGCGATGAATGCGTGGAAACCGCATCGCAACGCCTGATTTGTGGCGCGGCGAACGATGAACTGCATCGAACGCCACCTCGAATACGATACCCGGGGCGACGCTACGTACAGGACCAAAGCGCTGCAACGTGTTGCCACGAACCCACTTGTCGACCTGGCGCAACTCTTTGTCGGTGAAACCTGAATAGGCCTTTCCGACCGGCACAAGTTCGTCGTCTGCATCTTCATGGGTAACCCAGACCCCGAACGTATAGTCCGAATAGAACGATGATCGCTTTCCGCTCCCCCGTTCTGCATACATCAACACTGTATCAAGCGTGAGTGGCGCACGTTTCCATTTGAACCAGTGGCCCTTGGGGCGTCCTGCCAAATACGGACTTTCCCTGCGCTTCAGCATCAGGCCTTCAATGCCGTTCGTGCGTGTATCGTTCCAGATTTCCTTCAACGCATTTCGGTCGTTGACAATCACCGTTGGCGACAGGTCAAGTCGAGGATTTGGATGTGTCTTGCTCCAGGCTTCCAGATGTTTTCGCCGCACATGCCATGCTTCCTCGCGCAGATCGATATCGCCATCACGCAGGATGTCGTACAATCGAACATGCGCTGGAAAATCTTTGAGCATTTTCGCAGACACGACCTTGCGATTGAGACGCTGCTGCAAATCGTTGAATGGGGCGATGATATTCCCCCGCATGACCAGAAGTTCACCGTCGAGCACCAAATTGCCTGTGATTGTCCGGACGATATCGGGGAACGCACGACCGATGTCGTCCCCGCTGCGTGAGTAAAGTCGAACGTCACCGTTGGCCGCAGACAACTGGACACGAATGCCGTCCCACTTCCATTCGGCGACAAAGGCGTCCACATCAAGTGTTTCGAGGTCCTTGTCTTCCAATGGATTGGCCAGCATGAGAGGACGAAAAACTGGCAAGCCCGTGATGTCTGGCACGTCTGCCACACCATCCAGCCATGCGAACAGTGATCCATAGGGCGCTGAGAGGCCATGCCACACCTCCTCTATCTCGGCGACGTCCTTGCCGCCGTGCTGGGCCGCAGCCTGTTTCGCAAGGCGTGCTGACACGCCGACTCGCAGGCCACCGGTCAGGAGCTTCAGCAGTGCCCAACGTCCGTTGGTATCGAGCATGTCGAGCCATGCGGCAAGTCTTTCCGGGATCGCGTACCTGTCCGCAGTCCGGATGGTTTCAATGACATCGGCAAGCGGTGGGCCTTGCTCGGGACGATCCGACTCAGGCCAAAGCAACGCAACGGTTTCTGCGGTATCACCCACATAATCGCGTGACAGTCGATAAAGTTCAGGATCCACGCGTCCGTCGAGCAGTTGCGCGAAAGTACGGCGGACTGGTATCGCAATGTCCAGATCACCGGCCAGTGCGGCAAGAGCCCAGCCACGATCCGGGTCAGGCGTGCGCGCAAAATAGTCTGCAATCAACGCCAGCTTGGCATTGCGGGACGGCGTGTAGACCAGACGATCCAGAAGTGTAGCAAAGGCGTGCACGGGCTTGTTTTTGTTTTCCGTTCTGGCGAGCGGGGCTATGATCGAAGCATCTACAAAGAGGATAACACGTGAATACCGGTCCAGGCGCAACCACCCATAAGGACATCATTGCCGGGTTGACATCTGATCAACGTACGATGCTTCTGGCCCGCTCGGATCTTTCTGGCGTCTTGCAACTGGCGCGTCATGCAGGCGCTTTGGCCCTGACAGGATGCTGGATTGCATTGTCCTGGCCGGGATGGCCGTTTGTCTTGGTGGTGCATGGCATTCTGATCGTATTTCTTTTCACGGCGCTGCACGAAACCGTTCACGAAACCGCTTTTGCAAGCCGATGGCTGAACCGGATGGTTGCTGTCACAAGTGGATTTCTTCTGATCCTGCCACCGCGCTGGTTTCGTGCCTTTCATTTCGCGCACCACAGACACACGAACGACCCGGATCATGATCCTGAACTGGCTGGGCCCCCTATTGTATCGAAATCTGATTACGCGTGGCGGTTGACGGGGATACCAGTCTGGATCGAGCATGTAAAAGGACTGGTCAAAATCGCGCACGGCATCGATCTGGAAGATTTTGTTCCAGACCGCGCACAACAGAGCGCTGTTGCAGAGGCTCGTGCCTTTCTTGCTTCCTACCTCGTGCTGCTTGCCGGCTCCGTTGTGACAGGGTCAACGATCCTGCTCTGGCTCTGGATTGTTCCTGCACTCTTCGGGCAACCGTTCTTGCGAGCCTATCTGATGGCCGAGCATACGCTGTGTCCACACGTGGGAAACATGCTCATCAATTCAAGAACGACGTTCACGAACCGGGGTGTTCGCGCGCTCGCCTGGAACATGCCCTTTCATGCCGAACATCACAGCTACCCGAGCGTCCCGTTTCACAAGCTGCCCGCGTTCCATGAGATCATCCGCACAAAGCTGGGAACGACTGCGGAAGGATATCGCGCGTTTCATACTGAGGTGCTTGCTTCGACCCGGCCAGGTCAGTCGGCTGTAGACTAGGGTGCCACGTCTTCGCTGTCGTCCTCATCCTCACGTCCGACAAGTGCAAGTGCGCGGGCCTTCTTGCCCATCTTCGTGATCTGATGGCAAAGGGCGTCTTCTCGTCCGTGCGTGACCCAGACCTCCCGTGCCCCGGTCTCCTTGATAGTCTGGATCAGCTCCGGCCAGTCCGCGTGATCCGAAATGATGAGTGGCAACTCAACGCCGCGTTGGCGGGCGCGCCCCCGAACACGCATCCAACCTGACGCGAAGCATGTCACCGCATCAGGCAGCCGCCGTGACCAACGATCCTGCAATGCGCTTGGCGGTGCCATAACGATGGAACCAGCCATATCTTTTTTCTCTGCACCCGCAACAGGCAGAAGTTCACCAAGTTCGATACCCTGTTCCTGATAGAACGCGCACATCTTCTCCGTCGCGCCATGAAGCCAGATCGGGGCGTCGTGTCCCGCGGCACGGATGAGGGCAATCAGACGCTGACACTTGCCAAGGCCATACGCGCCGATCAAATGCGCGCGTTCCGGCTGCTCCGCGACAGATGTCAAAAGACGGGCAATCTCCCGGTCGTCCGGCTCGTGACGAAACACAGGAAGGCCGAAGGTTGCCTCGGTGACAAACAGGTCGCAGGGAACGACTTCGAAGGATGCACATGTGGGATCTGGCCTGCGCTTGTAGTCCCCTGACACGACGGCGCGCTGCCCCTGCCATTCGATGACCACTTGCATGCTTCCAAGCACGTGCCCCGCTGGTGCGAGCCAGACATCGACATCACCCATCGTGACGACTTCACCGGACACCATCGCGTGGTGATGCTGTCCCGCCTGTTGCACCAGTCGCAGGTTCATGATGGCCAGCGTTTCTGGCGAAGCATACACGTGCTTGTGGCTTGGCCTTGCGTGGTCTGCATGACCGTGCGTCACGATCGCGGTTTCGGTGGCGCGATGCGGATCGATGTGGAACGCACCCGGCGCGCAGTAGAGGCCGGTTTCATCCGGATAGAGCCAGGTTTCAAATTGTTCGGGCGTCATGATCGAGAGACTCTCGCCGTGAACGCGGACCAGGTCAAACGCTCAAAACACAACCCATGGAAGAATTTACATCTTCATGTATTCTTAGGTTGAATTACAGGTCGTTATTATCTCTGCACGCTTCATTGATTTCTAGACACCGTTATTACTTAATATCATTCTTGTTATTACTTCACTTTAAAATTTTGATACTCAACCTTGAACCAATACAGCAAAATTTTCTTGTTATTGTCTGCGCTTGCGGCAAGTCCAGCGTTCGCGTCGCCTGCATTGGTTTTGCCCGGGCAAGCGATTGAAGAGGGTTGGGATGCTACTGTTGAGACGCCACCACGATGGGACAGTTGGTCGGGATACGCGCTGACAGCTGAAACGTCGACAGGATTTGGCGGCGTGACGTATGCCCTCAACGGTGACAAGTCTCGCGACGGTTGGCGCATTCGTCTGGAGGGCGGCAGCGGAACATATGGATATTCAAGCTCCCGCACCGATGGGCTCAACGAATTCAGTGTCGACTTCACCGGACAGTCGACATTCGGCAGCGCCCTGATTGGCTATCAGTGGCAGGACGGGCCATGGACCACAAAACTGTTCGCCGGTGTCGCGTACCAGAACCATGTGGTTGGACCGATAGATCTCGATAACCCGGTCGTCGGAGAGAAGTGGGGCGGCAAGATCAGCGCCGAAGGCTGGCGCAATGTCGGGGAAGCATCATTTGCAACCTATGACCTGTCATTCGCAACGCCGTTCTCCTCCTATGCCGGGCAAGTGCGATACGGTCAGTCCATCATCGAGAACCTGTGGCTCGGCATCGAAGTTGGCGGCTACGGGAATGCAGAACTCAATGCGGCACGTGCCGGACTGTTCGGGCGATGGCGCACGGAGTATGGCACGTTGTGGGTGACGGGCGGTGTCTCCGGCGACTATGATGACCCCACTACGCCGTATGGTTCCGTTATCGTTGTCCGTTCGTTCTGATCGCGGATCTTGTGTGGTGCAAACCAAAACCAGGTGCGAGCTGCCATGAGTCCGATCGTTGTTACGTGGATTTGCGTCATTGCAACAGGTGCTGTCGCCTTCCATGGCCTGACTTATCGTGATGCCCGCGGCGAGCGCCCAATTGTTCACCTGTTGTTCGGTGCGATTGCGCTGATGTTCTGCCTGCGCTTCCTGCTGCTGGACGTATTCGGGCTGTTCTAGAAATAAGTACTTTGGTGATCAGAGATCGAGGCTGATCCGCCCGGCTTCGCGTTGAACGCCAGCGCACCCATGCGCCTGCCGCGCAAAATGACGGACACGTTTGCGTAAAGAGACGTCCGGGATATCCTCAAGCAAGGGAGCCCAAAGGCGGTCCCACGAGGCGGCAACTTCTGTCCGTCCGCTATGGCTGGGACCTGGGAAAACCCTGAATGTTTGTTGTCCTAACCAAGCGTAGGTTGCCTGCCAGATCTCTGGCGCAGCGCGATTGTTGCGCGGACCGCGCAACTGCTCGATCCCTGGCATCAGGCAATCGTCGTCGTGCGGTGCGAGCTCGACATTGGCAATCGGCTCGCCATCCTTGCGAATGCTGAAGACACGGACATGGGTGTTGTTAATCGGCGATGCATATTGATCGAGGCAATTGCCCATGGCCTTGGACTCGGCGAGAAAATCACTGATCGTGCGGATCGGCACAAATTCGAAACCGTTGACCGTATCGCCGGAAAACCAGGTGTCCGCCTTCCCCGAGCCCAACGTAATCGCAAGGTCGGCCCGGCGCTCCCATGCACGTGCTTCGTCATATGCGCGCTTGACGCTCATGTCTGCCGTCCAGGGGAGGCGGATCAGGCTGTGTGCAAAACTATCCTTGTGCTGCGATGCCCAGACCCATGCCCCCATCAACATCAGTGCATCACGCCCATCACCTGCGAATGGCAACCGTTTCTGACGGGCCATCCAAAGCATGTAGTCGACGCCTCCAACGGCAAACGCGTCACTCACCCGGTCGAACCAGATCGCACATGCCGCTGGAGATTTCGGGAGAAAATTCGCTATACGGCGCGCGAACCCATCGCCGCGCGGCAGATTGCGTAGCGGTGCCGTGAAAGCCTGTGCCGGGAGTTTTCGCAACCAGTACGGGAGATCAAATGCACTTGCTGTCGACTTGAGGGGCTCGCCCTCCATCACCATGTTGAATGCCGTTGCGCGCCGTTTTGCATCGCCGTATCCGGTTGCAAGCGCAAACAGGAGTGCCGGAAAACTTTCGGCCAGTTCTTCAACCCTGTCAGACATGCAGGACAAGGCACGCACCGGCTCCCGGAAATCTTCGTGAAAACCCGATAAACGCTCGTCACGCTCGTCCATATGGCGAAGAACGTCGCCGTGCTGCACCGGTTTTTTCGTTTCTGTGAACGTTTTCCGCATACTCAAACTCACCCTACTTTATGGGTGAACGGTCACATCGCATGATGGTGAAAGTTTGGTGGCGACGTGTTGGCTTCATGATGTTCACAGCACCGTTTGAGGTCACTTCACAGGCTCCTGCTTCTCTCAAAACGTTGATTGGACGCAACTCCATCTGATGCGTTAAATGAAAACATGAAATTATCTCACGAGTACATGCTTCCCCTTGCGCGCCTTGCCAGTGCGCTGCTCTTCGTCTCGCTGGCCCAGCAGGTCCAGGCCGATGAAGCTGCGCTTGACGCCATTCATCAGAAGATTGTTGCGAAATATGCTAAGGTTGAACACCTGACGTCAGTTGAGCTGACCCAAGTGCTGCGCGATCCTGGCAAAGCCAAGGACTATGTGCTGTTCGACGTTCGGGAAGTGGATGAGCATCGTGTCAGCCACCTGAAAAATGCGACGCAAATCAAACCGGGCATCTGGACTTCGACGTTCATGCGCAAACATGGTGATCGCATCAAAGGGAAAACCGTCATATTTTATTGCTCTGTCGGACGACGGAGTTCCTACGCTGCAAGCTACCTGCAGGATACCTTGAAGAAAAATGGTGCAAAGCAGGTCATGAACCTGAAGGGCGGCATTTTCTCCTGGCACAACCAGAAACGCGAACTAACGGACGGAGCGGCACATACGCCGTTCGTACATCCCTACAATGAGTACTGGGGACGTCTGGTTGAACGCCGTACGCTTACACGATTCAAACCGGAACCCAGCCCGTTTGCCAATCCCGAAACCTCTAGTGCCGCGACGCCCAGCGCTTCAACGCAGACATCCCAATAATACGCAAAATCGTCGTACCAGCCAGAACGGTTCCCCGAATCGTACCGGAGACCTTCGAGACGCCGATACGCGGACGATAGTCGACCGGGACTTCATGTGTTCGCAATCCTGATTCGAGCGCTTTGATTTGCATCTCCACCGTCCATCCAAACGCGCGATCCTGCATGGCGATGGCGTCGAGAGATGTGCGACGGATGGCCCTGAACGGACCAAGGTCCGTAAAGGTACTGCCCCAGACCCACCTCATGAGAGAGCAAGCAAGGCGGTTTCCGAAACGCTGTGGAAGTGTAAGTGACCCGGGATCGGCATTGCCCGTCACACGAGATCCGATAACGAGATCAACAATATTTTCCGCAATAGGGTCGACCAGACGATCCATCTGCTCCGGGTGATCGCTATAGTCGCCGTCCAGAAACACGACGATGTCCACATCGCCTATGGCGTCGATGCCCTTGAGGCAGGCTGCACCGTAACCCGGAACCGGCTCGTTGACGACCGTGGCCCCTGCCCCCTGCGCGACTTCAGTGGTGCGATCTGTGGAACCGTTGTCCGCCACCACAATCCGATCGACCCACGCTGGAATGTCTGCGATCACCTTCGCGATTGCGTGTTCTTCGTTCTGAGCTGGTATGATCACACCAATTGTATGCTGCGCACGCATGCTCGAAATCTTATCCTGTATGCCGGGTGAGCGTCGCAGCGGTTTGCCCACGACGGATGGGACCCTGCAAGAGCAATTGCATGATGAGCAAGGCCCACACGGGGCACCAGACAAGCCAGATCACAATGTTGTTGAAGAGCGGGAACGCGTTGATGCTCATCAAGTGGAAGGCAACGTAGTACAGCGGCATTGTGAGCGCGAGCACAAGCAGGCCGGGCAATGGCAGGAATGCCAGGAACGGTGAAATCCAAACAACGTACCAGGGGAATTGGGCGGGACTGACGAGAAAAATCACAATCACGATCAGTCCAATGCGCTGAATGGCAACTTCGATATTCTCCGGTCTGCGCACCGCAAGGCTCAAGCCCGCGGCAAATACAATGAGAAGAATCAGGCCGCGTGCGACATGATTGAAGGACAGGCCGATGAGATCCGGAATCCCGGTCAGGTTTGCGATTCCGAGAAGGGTCGAAAACATCGCGCTGTTTGTGCGCCATTTCTCAGCATAAGCGACGACGCCAGCACTTTGGTCCAGTCCAGCCAGCACCATGGGTGTGACCCAAAGCAGAGTTATGCCTCCCAACAACACCATCGTACCAAGCCAAACCGCCCATCGCTTGCTCGCGCATCGCATGAGAATGGGAAACAAGGCCAACGGCCAGATCTTGATCGCACCTGCCGCTGCGACAAACAGCGTTGCAGCCCAGGGACGTCGACGCACCGCGCACCAGACTGCAGCCAGGATGAACGGCATCAAAACCGCTTCCATATGCACGGAGTTGGTCAACTCCTTGATGACGATCGGATTCCACCAATAGAGTGTCGACCAGATCAGTGGTCGTCCTGCGGTGTGCAGGAGCGCAAGCAGGAGTGCAAAGGTAGCGAGATCTGCTGCCATCACGACTCCACGCCACGCCGGAAGGCTGAAGGGTTTGATCAAATGGGCGAGGGCAAAAAATACCTGTGCTCCCGGGGGATAAATCGTTCTTATCTCTGGATGGTTGATACGCAGTAATACAACACCAGCCGATGTCGCGAGGGATTTCAATTCCGGATCAGTGGTAGCTTCAAGGCCGGAGGGGGTGATCGCATAGGGATTGTGCCCGGCGACCGTCATCGCGCCATCCAACAGGTAGCGTTGGTAGTCATCTTCGAGCATCGGTTCACTGAAGGCGAGCACCGCACGCGCGATCCCGCCACACAATACAACCAACACGAGAGCACTTGTCCAACCACTCGTTGCCAGTTCAGTTTGCGCTATACGGAAGGTGGCATACGCGGCGAGCAGATAGGCTGCACCAGCTGCAGCAAGAACCGCAACGAACACCAGAACAGGCATATCCGGCACTGCGTATTCGTATGTGAACTGGCTCGAGAGCAGCGTCAGCGCAATCGCACAGGCCACCAGCAGCGTTCCCGCAACCGCGAGCAAAACAAATTCTGTGCGTTGTAGCATCTGTGAAATATGCGGTTTATCGTTGATTGAGCGCCCACGCTTGCGGACGATTGATGCCACTGTCCAGCGCTATTAGGCCGTTTTCTATCGCGTTGACCAGATCGTGTTCAGGTTCGGTTCAGTTTCATTTGTCTATTCTTGCGCTCAATTGACAATAATCGGGGGTACGCCTCCCATTTTGCACGCGTATCGTGCATTATCCTATGAATGCGGGACTTGAGGCACATGAAAAATCACCTGACACTTGCGGCAATTGCCGTTGCGACTCTCCTGGCCGTCAGTCTGGCTTCGTCATCGCATCACGGATCGTCCGCCCATGCAGCCAATGCCTGCCAACAGGCCTGCGATCGGGCATTCGCTGCCTGTTACAACAGTAGCGGTGGTGATCGTCGTGGCTGCGCCGTTGCCCGCGCGCGGTGCCTGAACAAATGTTTGCGCCAGTAATTCAGAGCGCAGGGCACACTGCTAACTGTTTTGGTTGATGATAACGAGTAACCGCTTGGGCCCATGCGCACCCATGATCAATGTCTGTTCGATGTCTGCTGTACGTGACGGACCTGAAATCATGTTGATTGTCCGTGGCATCGTGCGCTCGCCAAAAACCTCCCGAACACGAGTCCATGCGCCTTCGTACGGCCCGACAATCTCGCTTTGCGAAACGACAACAATATGCGTTTCCGGCAGGAAATTGAGCGTCGTGGGATTGGCAGGACCAGATACCATGACCAGGGTTCCAGTTTCTGATACCCCTGCAAATGCGTGCGATAATCCAGCGGTGTCATCCGGGTGGGCTGGCCCGGTCAAGCGATCGATGTGGGGCGCGGCAGACCAGTTGATTTCCTCCAGACGCGGATCAAGTCCCTGACGCAAGCGGGCTGGAAGGTTGTGCTCACGCAGATAGGCCGCGATGACATTCGAGACATCGGTCATTTCCGATACGCGCCGAACGGTTGCCGCCTGCCCGATCAGAATGTCCTCGAACTGATGCACAAGTTCGAGATGTGATTTTTGCGACCGCGACGGAATAATATGCGCATCGTGATCGTAGAGACGTTTTTGACTTCTGACCCGACGATCTGCCTCGTCCGCCGAAACACCAATCGAGGAACGAATACGCCCGAGAATTCTCTCACGGCTGCTACTGGTTGCGCGCACCGTCATGATTTGCCTCTTCCTTGTGAAACCCGACTACGCTTGCGCTTTTCTGCACGCCATTTCTGCTGGAACGTTCGGCCTTGGGGTGCAGGGAAATCACGATGAGCGGTCCAACCGTCGACAAAGGGCAGTGACGAGAAACGACCAGCCGAGCGACCACGCCAGGCCATCAACGGCATCGCAAGCCCAGCACCCATCCGATAAAGCCACGGACGACGGGCCGCAAACGCCCAGGCCTTAAGTGCAAAGCGTTGTTTCGCAGGCGGATTCCCTTTATCGAATTCACGAGCCCGCCATCGCCGCATGAGTTTGGGAAGCGGAATGCGCATTGGGCAAACGTCTTCGCAGCGACCACAAAATGTTGACGCATTTGGTAGCGGCCCAGCCTCGTCCACACCAATGAGCGATGGTGTCAGAACCGAACCGATCGGCCCGGGATAAACCCAGCCATACGCGTGTCCACCCACGGAATGATACACCGGACAGTGGTTCATGCACGCGCCACAACGGATGCAGCGCAACACCTCCTTGAATTCAGTGCCCAACAGCTCCGCACGGCCATTGTCCAGAAGGACGACGTGATAAGCCTCCGGGCCATCCGGATCACCTGGTCGTCGTGGGCCAGTGGAAAATGTCGTGTAGGTGGAAAATTCCTGCCCCGTTGCGGAGCGCGCCAGAACACGAAGGATTGCTGCAGCGTCCTCCAAAGTGGGAACAGCTTTTTCGATGGACGCGATCACGATATGCGTTTTCGCGAGATTCTGCGTGAGGTCGCCATTGCCCTCATTCGTTACAATGACGGAAGTCCCGGTTTCGGCGATAAGGAAGTTCGCTCCAGTTATCCCAACGTCGGTTGCAATGAATTGCTCACGCAGCATTTCACGCGCCTCGCCAACCAACTGCTCCGGTTCCTGAAGCTGACGGTCCGGCGACAGGTTCGTGTGAACACGACGAAAATCCTCTTCCACCTGATCCTTGTTGAGGTGAACCGCCGGGGCAATGATATGGCTCGGCGTTTCCCCACGAAGCTGAATAATATATTCTCCGAGATCGGTTTCGACGACTTTCAGGTCCGCCGCTTCCAGATGGTCATTGAGCGCGATTTCCTCCGAAATCATCGACTTGCCCTTGGTCACCACCCTGGCATCCACCATCACGCAGATGTCAAGAATAATTGCGCGCGCTTCGGCTGCGTCACTCGCCCAATGCACGATCCCGCCCGCTTCTGTTACTTTGCGTTCAAACTCCTCAAGATAGAGGTCAAGGTGTTCGAGCGTGTGGTTCTTGATGTCCCGCGCCTTGTCGCGAAGCGCATCGAATTCCGGGAGGGCCGCGCGTGCATCCGCACGCTTGGAGACAAAACCACCGGGAACCTTTGCGAGCGCACGCTGCAACTGCTTGTCATCCAGAGCATGACGCGCGTTCAGCTTGAAGTTGTGTGAGTTCGGTTTCATACGCGGTTACCTGGATCGTCGGTTCAGTCGGCTCGATGATGTCGCCCTGATGCGATCGATGCATCAAGCGGAATGTTCGTTTTCCAGCGGAACGGGAAGGCTTCGTCCTCGCCGATCTCCAGGCGTTTAAGGCCAGAGAGATCGCCCTGAGGATACCAGTTATCGATAATCCACCAGTAGTAGTTGCGTAGCGTTCCGCTCGTTGCGTCCGGATCGCCGGTGTCTATGACAAACACAGATTCGAGACACACCCCCGTATCGAGTTCAGCCTCACCATAAAGCCAGTACACACCTTCGCCCAGAACAACCTGCGTTGGCTCGACGATACGAATGGTCTTAAGCTTGTCGGCCACGCGCACAGCTTTTTCCGGCGACGTGCGGAGCATGTTCAGTGTCCGGCGCGTTTCGTCATCGACGGGCATCAGGACATATCCTGACCTTCACCGATCGCGGGTTCATCGAGTTGTCCCGCAAGCACTTCTGCCACATGACGAACAGCGATGGTGCGGCCCTCGCGCTTGAGTTTTCCAGCCATATTGAAAAGACACCCAAGATCACCCGCCAATAGAAGATCGGCCTCGCTTGCTGAAATGTTTGCTGTTTTTTTCTCCACAATAGCATTCGAGACATCAGGGTACTTCACGGAAAATGTTCCCCCGAACCCGCAGCACACCTCGCAATCCGTCATCTCCGTCACTGTCAGACCACCAACGGAAGAGAGGAGCTTGCGCGGTTGCGTCTTGACGCCAAGCTCACGCAGACCGGAACAACTGTCATGATACGTCGCGGTACCGTCAAAGCGCGCGCCGACATCGGTCATACCGCGAACATCGGTCAGGAAGCTGATAAGTTCATGAACACGCGCCGCGAACGCAGTGGCACGGCCATGCCACGGATCGTTCTCGTCGAATAGCTCGATATAGTGCGCTTTCAACATTCCAGCACACGAACCGGACGGTGCCACGACATAGTCGAATGACTCGAAGGCCGCGATGACCTGCTTTGCAATATCGGCGGTGGTTTTCGTATCGCCTGAGTTGAATGCCGGTTGGCCACAGCACGTCTGGGTGGTTGGTACCTCAACAACGCAGCCAGCCGCTTCGAGCAGCTTGACTGAGGCAAATCCGACGCTTGGGCGCATGAGATCCACCAGGCAGGTCACGAAAAGGCCAACCGTGGGAGCGGTATCCGACGATGCGTCGTTCAATTGGTCAGAAGCAGTGCTCATGATCTGCGGCTCGGATTTACGCGACTCGCTGGCCGCCTGTTGCCGCTCTATAGCACTCACAGCGTTGAGAAATCCATCGCGTAACAAGAGCGTGTGATGATGCAGTCAGCCACGCAGGCTCTCACACCATCACACAGGCCCCAACGAAAGAACCGTCGTCAGGCAGCTTTGAGGCGGCTGACGTTTTTCTTTTTCCAGTACGTGTCGCGGGCGTAGAGTTCGGAGAGGTGGTCAACAAACGCGTGCACCTTGGCTGGCACGAAATCGCGGCTCGGGAACACGGCATGGATTGCCGCAGTCGATGATCCCACATATTTCGGCAGAACCACTTTCAAATCACCGCTTTTCAGCGCCGACCCGATGTCCCACGTCGAACACAAACCGATGCCAAGGCCTGCCAGAACAGCGTCACGCACGATTTCAACCGAGTTGGTACGAAGATTGCCGCGTGGTCGGTAGGATTTTGCACCTTCCGGTCCATCAAGACGCCAATGCTCCTGAGCTGTTGTCGTCAGACAATTGTGCGCACTCAGATCTTGCAATGTTTTTGGACGCCCGTGCTCCTTGATGTAATCGGACGAGGCGCACAGAACGCGCTCTTCTGACGCAAGCGTTTGCGCATGCATGCTTGAGTCCTTCAATTCGCCAATACGGATGGCAAGATCAAACCCTTCGCCAATGATGTCATCAACGTCATCGTTCACATGAAGACCAATTTCAATCTCCGGATATGCTTCATTGAAGGACGCCAGATGCGGCACAATGTGCAACCGTGAAAACGAAGACGGTGCAGAGATGCGAACCTTGCCCTTGGCACTTGTATTCCGCATGGCGACGAAATCTTCAGCCTGATCCACGAGATCGAGAATGCTGATGATACGCTCGTAAAAGCCCTGGCCCGTTTCTGTAAGTGTCAGTTGTCGTGTCGTACGCTGAAACAGCCGTGTGCCCAGGCGTTCTTCAAGCAAGCTGATACGCTTGCTGACAACGGCGGGTGAGAATTTCATTTCGCGGCCGGCTGCTGACATGTTGCCAGTGCGCGCAACGCGTGCGAATATTTCGAGATCAGTGATCGCAGTCATGTTGATACCCCAATTATCAACGGATAAAGCGATAGAGTTATGTCCATCGCGAAAGAGAGTTCTAATTATGGCAAGAATGCCGCGTCAACCCTCTTTTCGTCTGTGAGCAGAACTTCTTCCATCACAAAGAAGTATTTCAATAAATTGTTGAATGCGTGTTTGCAATATTCGGTTTTCCGCACATTGTCTGCGATTCCATCAGAAAAGGTGAAGTGCCATCATGTCAGCGATTGAACTCATTGAAGCCGATCCGGTCGTGGTGGCGCGACGTCACGAAATTGTAATCGCTCTGACCGAACGTGTCGGCCCGGGATGCATTATAAGTGATGAAGACGGTCGTCGTGCCTTTGACACAGACGCGTTCACGGCCTACCGGCGCATGCCGCTTGCTGTCGTCTTGCCGACGACGACGAAGGAAGTCAGCGATGTGCTGGCCTATTGTTATGAACATGGCGTGCGAGTCATCCCTCGGGGTGCTGGAACGTCGCTGTGTGGTGGGGCTCTCCCAGCAGAAGATGCGATCGTTATCGGTGTATCGAAAATGAACCAGGTTCTCGATATCAATTTCGATAACCGGACGGCGAGGGTGCAAACCGGGATAACAAATCTTGGCATTTCGAACGCCGTGGCTGGCGACAGGTATTTTTATGCTCCAGACCCTTCGAGTCAGTTGGCCTGCACTCTCGCCGGCAACCTCGGAATGAACTCGGGCGGTGCTCATTGCCTGAAATACGGCGTCACGTCCAATAATGTCCTCGGTATGAAAATCGTACTCATGACCGGGGAAGTGATCGACATCGGTGGCGATGAACTCGACGCGCCCGGATACGATTTTCTTGGCATGATTATTGGTGCCGAAGGACAGTTCGGAATCGCAACGGAAGCGACGGTGCGCATACTCAAGATGGCAGAGGGGGCTCGACCGGTCCTGCTGGGGTTCGACAGTGCCGAACAGGCCGGTGCCTGCGTCTCCGCGATCATTGCTGCCGGAATCATTCCCGTCGCGATCGAGTATATGGACCGGCCTGCGATCAAGGTTTGCGAGGCCTACGCCAAGGCAGGGTATCCACTCGATGTGGAGGCTATGCTCATTGTTGAGGTTGAGGGAGCGGAACAGGAAATCGAGCATCTCCTGAAACGTATCACGGACATTGTCGACACCTTCAACCCGAAGGTGGTGCGCACAAGTCAGAGTGATGAAGAGAGTGCTGCGATCTGGAAAGGACGGAAAGCCGCTTTCGGTGCTGTCGGGCAGATCGCCGATTATCTGTGCATGGATGGAACCATTCCGCTTTCAACGCTGCCACGCGTTCTGGCCGGGATCTCAAGCATCTGCAAAAGCTATGGATTCCAGGTGGCGAACATATTCCACGCAGGAGATGGCAACCTGCACCCGTTGATTCTTTACAACGCCAATGAGCCTGGGGAACTGGAACGGGCCGAAGCGTGTGGGGCCGATATCCTGAAATTGTGTGTCGAGGTCGGAGGATGTCTGACAGGCGAACATGGCGTCGGTATCGAAAAGCGAGACCTGATGACGGTTCAATTCAGCGCTGTTGATCTGGCTCAACAGATGCGGCTGAAAGATGTATTTGACCCGTCCTGGTTGCTGAACCCCGGCAAGGTGTTTCCGCTGGATCTATCACAGGCGGCCTGAGCCTAAAAACTGCAATCAAACGGCTCTGCGTCATGTGCATCATGCATTCGCTTTAGAAACACCTCCACCCGGGAACCACGCACCGTGTCGCAATTTACAAAACCAACCGACGAAAACGATGTCAGTGATCTTATACGCAAAGTTGGCGAAGTGAACGCATCGCTGGAAATCGTCGGCGGAGGCACACAACGACAGATTGGTCGACCAACGCAGAATGCTGTCATCATGTCGACAGAGATGCTGCGTGGCGTGACACTCTACGAACCAACAGAACTGGTCATATCGGCGCTTGCAGGCACTCCGCTTGCGACAATCGAAACCGAACTGGGCAAGCAGAACCAGCAACTTGCATTTGAACCTGTAAAACTCGGCAACATTTTCAACGGTGGCGCAAGGGCTTCAGGTGACGCTCAGGCCCCACAACCAACGGTTGGAAGTGTGTTTGCAACCAATTCATCTGGACCACGCCGTGTTTATGCGGGTGCTGCTCGGGATCACTTGCTGGGCATTCGCGCCGTGAACGGTCGAGGTGAAATCTTCAAATCCGGCGGACGCGTGATGAAAAATGTCACTGGATACGATCTCTGCAAGGTCATGGCCGGATCATGGGGCACTTTATCTGCACTGACGGAGGTCACGATGAAAGTGCTGCCAAAACCAGAAGAAACCGGGACACTTGTCATATGTGGATTGACGGACGAGATGGCGAACGAGGTTTTGTGTGCCGCGATGTCGACCCCCTTCGAAGTGTCCGGATGCGTACATATGCAAAAGGGCATGGCAACGCGTCTTGATCATCACAGCCTTGGCGGTGTCGACAGTGCGCTTGCCGTTGTTATGGGAGATTCAATCACGGCACTTCGTGTTGAAAACATATCCTCTTCAGTCGCATATCGCATGTCGCAATTGCGGCGCAGGTTCGGTGCATTCGGGGACATTCTTGAACTCGACAATACGTCCTCGTTGACGTTCTGGAACAAGTTACAGAACCTCGAATTCCTGCAAGTCGGCGATGGTGCTGTCTGGCGTATCTCGACCGCGCCAAAATCAGGACATCGCGTTGTTCGCATGATTAGCGAATTCATGCCGTGTCATGCCACCTACGATTGGTCTGGCGGGCTGATCTGGCTGGAACTGCCAGAAGCTGCAAATGACGGTGGCGCTGCGGAAATCCGCCGTGTTGTTGCAACCGTGGGTGGGCATGCGACGCTGATACGAGCAACGCCGGCTGTGCGCGGTGCCGTGGATGTGTTCCAACCGCTCGAAAAGGGGCTGATGCGCCTGAGCCGTGATATCAAGTCCACTTATGATCCGCACGGGGTACTGAACCCGGGGCGCATGTACGCAGATTTTTGAGAAACTGATCGAAAATGCAAACGCACTTCACGCCCGAACAACTTGCAAATCCACGGATCGCGGAAGCAGACAAGATCTTGCGATCCTGTGTCCATTGCGGTTTCTGCACGGCAACCTGTCCGACATATCTTCTTCAGGGTGACGAACGGGACAGCCCGCGCGGCCGCATCTATCTGATGAAGGACATGTTCGAAGGGTCGAAACCAGCGAGCGGTGAAGTTGGTCATCATATCGACCGTTGCCTGTCATGCCTCTCGTGCATGACCACCTGCCCAAGCGGCGTCGACTACATGCACCTTGTGGACCTCGCACGCGCCCACGTCGAGGAAACCGGGACACGCGACACCAAGAGCAAGATTACCCGTAAACTGATTTCCTCCGTTGTGCCGTATCCTGGACGGTTCCGCCTTGCGCTGCTCGGAGCACTTGCCGCAAAACCGTTCGCTGGATTGCTCGAGCGCGTTGGGCTGAAGGAACTCGCAGCTATGGTTCGGCTGGCGCGCATGCCGCGTTGGCGACGCTTGCCGCTTAAGGCGCCAACGACCATTGCTGCCATGACGAACGATGGCGGTTCGACGGAAACGGCAATCAAGGGCCGTGTGCTTTTCCTCGCCGGATGCGCACAGCCTGTTTTGCGCCCAGACACGAACGTCGCAACGGTACGTATGCTGGAACGCTTCGGATATCAGGTGATCGTTCCAAGGACCGTCGGGTGCTGCGGCGCTCTGACCACTCACATGGGCAAGGAAGCTGCGGGGCGCGCACATGCTCAACGCACCATTGAAGCATGGGCACGTGCCATGCAGGACGCGCCTATCGATGCCATCATCATCAACGCATCCGGCTGCGGCACCACCGTGAAAGACTATGGTCACATGTTTGCCGACGCACATTCCGATCTCGCCGCCAAGGCTGCATGGGTGTCTGACATTGCAGTCGATATCACCGAGTTTCTCGACCGGATCAGTGTTGGTGCACCAGAACGCTGGTCTTCGCTACGCGTGGCCTATCATTCCGCCTGTTCCCTGCAACACGGTCAAAAAGTCATTGATCCGCCAAGAAATCTGCTGCGCAAGGCCGGTTTCGCCATCACCGAGGTTCCAGAAGGGCATATCTGCTGTGGTTCTGCCGGTACTTATAACATGCTGCAGCCCGAACTCTCGGCGGGCCTCCGCGACCGAAAAGTTGCCAATATCAGAAAGATCGCGCCCGATCTCGTGGCCACCGGCAACATCGGGTGCATCACACAATTGCAGGCAGGCATGTCTATTCCCGTTGTCCACACCGTCGAGTTGCTGGACTGGGCCTATGGTGGCCCTTGCCCACGCGGGCTTGAGATGCTCCGCGACCGTGTCAGCGGGGTGCCGGAGGAAGCTGAGGCTGTGGGCACCAGTACGATCTGACGTCCATGCACTCGCTACACTTCGAACTCAGGCATTTTTCACACATAAACCAGTGTTTGTGGGAGCCGCTTGCTGCGATCTCGCCGATCCGCTACACCGCGTGAAACAGCCTCTGACGCGCAACCTATAGAGCGACGGTGTTTTTGCGGTCGCTTGCTCCCGGATTCCCTGAATGGCCAAGAAAAACAAGACGGTACGCCCTAAGGCGCGGTTGCCGCGAGGCCTTCGTGATGTCGGGGCGCACGAGATTCGCGCCATGTCCGACATGCTCGATGCCATTCGCAACGTGTACGATATTTATGGCTTTGAACCGCTGGACACGCCGGCTTTTGAATATTCAGATGCGCTCGGCAAAGCGCTTCCAGACCAGGACCGCCCAAATGCCGGTGTGTTCTCGTTCGAGGAGGAAGATGGCCAGTGGGTGTCACTGCGCTATGATCTGACGGCACCGCTGGCTCGCTATGTGTCGGAGAATTATGACGGGTTGGCAAAACCCTTCCGTCGTTATCAGACCGGTCCAGTGTGGCGGAACGAAAAACCTGGTCCCGGACGCTACAGGCAATTTACACAGTTCGACGCCGATACTGTGGGCACAGACAATGTCGCGGCAGATGCTGAGATCTGCATGCTTGCGGCCGATGCAATCGAGCGGATCGGAATTCCACGCGGCGACTATGTGATCAAGATCAACAACCGCAAGGTGCTGGACGGCGTGCTGCAGACCGCGGGCATCGACCCCGTTGCGCCGGAGAACGCCGAACAGCGCATGACGGTTTTGCGGGCGATTGACAAGCTTGACCGACTAGGGCGTGAGGGGGTCGCGCTACTCCTTGGTGCAGGGCGCAAGGACGAGTCTGGTGACTACACCAAAGGCGCTGAACTTGCCCCTGAACAGATTGCGCCATTGCTTGATTTTGTCTCCGCGAGTGATGGCGACCTCGATACCATTCTCACACGTCTCCGCTCTCTGGTTGGCGATAGCGAGCGCGGTCAGGAGGGTGTTGAGGAACTTCGTCAAATCGGTGCATTGCTTGCTGCCGCCGGATTCGAAGATGATCGCGTGCGGATTGATCCCGCAGTTGTCCGTGGTCTGGATTATTACACCGGACCAGTTTTTGAAGCCGAGCTAACGTTCGAGGCAACGGGCGACGACGGGCGTGCTGTACGCTTCGGTTCGGTTGGGGGCGGAGGTCGATACGATGGTCTGGTCGCACGGTTCAAGGGCGTTGTTGTTCCCGCCACGGGGTTTTCCATCGGAGTGTCTCGGCTTTACGCTGCGCTTGAAGCATTGGGGAAAACAAACAGTGCCACCGCAACTGGCCCAGTCGTCGTGCTGGTGATGGATCCTGAACACACGGCTGACTATCAGGCCATGACGCGCGATTTACGGACTGCCGGCATTCGATCGGAAATGTATGTCGGAACGTCCGGTATGAAGGCGCAAATGAAGTACGCCGATAAACGGCATGCGCCCTGTGTCATCATTCAGGGCGATGATGAACGGGCTGCGGGGGAAGTCACCATTAAGGACCTTGTTGAAGGCTCACTACTCTCCACGAAAATCGAGGACAATAAAGAATGGCGCGAAAGCCGTCCTGCACAAATTTCCGTCAAACGCGACGAACTCGTTGAAGCTGTAAAAAGTGTCCTCGCTCGTCACAACGGGTAGCGGCAATATCGTCATGACAACACAGGTTTCATTCACGTGATTGCCGATCCAACAGCAGAACGATTTCGCGACCTTGAAGCACAAGCGTCTCTCATCATGGACGTGTTTGCCAAGGCCGGGTTCGAGCGCATTGCCCCAGAGATCATCCAACCAGCAGATGTTTTTCTCGACGTTGTCGGGGAAGCGATCAGGGGCCGGACATACGTGTTCACAGACCCGGACGGCGCAGAACTTTGTCTTCGCCCCGACCTGACAGTGCCAGCATGTCGGCTTTATCTTGAACGTCATCCGAGTTGCGATGCACGCTGCCGCTACTACTACAGTGGGTCGACGTTCCGCTTCCAACCCGGAGGTGCAACCACCGAAAATCCACGCGAGTATCGCCAGGCCGGCATCGAGTTTTTTGGCGATGGTGATCAGGAACGTGCAGAAGCCGAAGTTGTAGCGCTAACGCAAGCTGTACTGGCGACGGTCGGACTTGGACATACGCGGTTGCGTATGGGCGATCTCGGTCTGTTCAAGGCGCTGATGGCGGCTATTGATATGCCGGAACGATGGCGCACCCAGCTCACGCATGACTTCTGGCGCCGAGATGCTTTGAGCCAACGCTTGCGCAAGCTCACCACTCCTTTTTCAGATCGTGAACCCGGACCGTTGTCCGTCCTCCTGGAGCAGATTGACCCGAGCCGACCTGTGGCCGCCCGTGAAACAGTTCGTGCCTATCTTGAGCGGGAAAATATCTCCATGTTCGGAACGCGCACGCTTGAGGAGATCACCAATAGCCTCATCGACCAGGCTTCCGACCAGCACTATGGTCCCCTACCTCCGGAGTCTGCCGAATTGATTGAAGCTTACGTGTCTGTTGAGGCCCCACCACGTGCGGTGGGAGCGCGGATCAGCGATCTCATGTCTGAACGTAATTTCGACTTGTCAGACGCACTGTCACATTATCAACGACGGATCGACATGTTCGAGGAGGCCGGTGTGGATATGAGCAGGGCCGTGTTTTCCGCAGAGTTCGGCCGAAACCTCGAGTATTATTCCGGCTTCGTTTTCCAGATCGATACTGGCACCGAGGGGAGCGGCGGCTACATTGCTGGTGGCGGGCGATATGACGGCCTACTGCAAGCCGTAGGAGCACCGCATGCGGTTCCCGGGATCGGAGTCGCTATTCATACGGAGCGGCTACTGAACGCCATAAAGGCTCAAAACGCCATCGGCGCAGAGAACTAGGATTCGTTATGGCCGATAAATTCATCCTTGGCTTGCCGTCCAAAGGCCGCATGATGGAACTTGCATCTGAAGCGTTCGACAGTGTCGGCGCTCCTGTTGATAAAGACGGAGACGAACGCGGGTACACCGGTTCGATTCCATCACTCGGCAACGTCGAAATTTCGTTCGTTTCCGCCTCTGAAATTGCAACACAACTGCAGCGTGGCGCAATCCATATGGGCATCACAGGCGAGGACCTCGTTCGTGAGACCATCCCTGATGCCGACAATCAGGTGGATTTCGTCAAGAAGCTCGGCTTTGGTGCTGCCAATGTGGTCGTTGCGGTGCCTGCCTGCTGGATTGATGTCGAAGAGGTCAGCGACCTTGAGGATGTGGCCGAAACATTTCGACGGAAACACGGTCGACGCCTGCGTGTTGCGACCAAATACATGAACATCACCCGACGCTTCTTTGCCGAGCATGGCGTCACAAGCTATCGGATCGTAGAGAGCCTCGGCGCAACCGAGGGGACGCCTGCAGCCGGTGCCGCCGAGATGATCGTCGACATCACGTCCACCGGTGCAACCTTAAAAGCGAACGGCCTTCGCATTCTCACAGATGGCGTAATCCTGAAGAGCGAGGCCAATCTCGTCGCCTCGCGAAACGCCAAGTGGACCCCTTCACTGAACGAAATCCGCAATGAGATTATTGAGAAGTTCGGGGCTTGAGCTTCACGTACATTGCAGCACACATAAACCCCTCCAGCTTGCGCCGGAGGAGTTGTAAGTCGGGGGCAGGGAGAACCCGAGCTCCTGGGAACGCTGTCGGATTCTAGTACCAACGGTACATGCAGCGCTCGTACTTCTTGAACCAGTAGTAATTGCCGGTGCGGTGGTACTTCTTTTTCAGAAAACGGCATTTGTATCCGTAGCCACCGCCGACGTGCTTGAAGTGTTTCTTGAACTTGAACTTGAATTTGAATTTGAACTTCCGCCCGAAACCGGCGACGCGGTCTGTGGTCGTTGCTGTTTGTGTGATCGGTGCTTCAGTGGAGATGGCTGTGTTCAGGGTGCTGGCGGATGCGGATGCTGCTCCGGCCGTGAGGGTTGTGAGGGCGAGCGTTGCTGCGATGAGGGTCTTGCGAAACATGGTCTTTGTCCTTTGTATCTCTGTTAGGTTGGCCGCTTGGGCTGCCAGGTCTGTGTTGGTTTATGTCTGTGTTTGTCTGTGAGATGAGAGATACGGCAGAGCGCATTTTCGCGTTGTGATGGGGATCACGCACATGTGTTTTCTTGTGTTTCAGCGCAGAAAAACCGTGAATTGGCGACGGTAGACAAGACGACAGCCTCGTCCATGACGAAATCGTCTACGGTTCATTCTTCTGAGATTGAATGCCTGGTCGGCGGTCTGGTGTTCAGACGAACGGCACTTCACCGTCTGCAATGCGATGGTGCAGTTCCATATCGATGTTCCGCCCGGTCACCAGAACAACCGTCGGTCCTTCGGGTTGCACTTTCCCGGAGAGCAAGGCACCAATTCCAACGGAACCCGAACCTTCGATGATCTCCTGTTCCTGCCAATAGGCATGATGGATCGCAGCGGCAATTTCGGCTTCCGTGAGGAGAATAAGTTCGTCCACAAGATCACGAACAATATTGAAGGTGTAGCGATTGTCGAGGCCAATCCCGCCGCCGAGTGAATCTGCCAGTGTCGAAAGCTCTTCGACTTCTACCGGCTTTCCAGCGTCCTGACAGGCGTGCATTGCTGCGCCCCGTTCCATCGAGATACCAACGATTCGCACGTCAGGCTTCATGGCCTTCACCGCCGTCGCAACACCGGAAATCAATCCACCACCAGACAGAGGGACGAGCAGCGTCGCCACGTCTGGAACGGCTTCGAGAACTTCCAGCCCCAGGGTGCCTTGTCCGGCGATGATGTCCGCATGGTCGAACGGCGGAAGATAGGTCATCCCCTCTTCGACGACCAGACGTTTGGCCTCCACTTCGGCTTCGTCCTGCGAGCGCCCGATGGTGCGAACCTCGGCACCTTCCGTTTCGATACCGCGGACCTTGTTTTCCGGTACCAGCGACGACATGCAGATGATGCATTTCGCGCCCGCCGCCCGCGCAGCATAGGCGAGGCCACGACCATGATTTCCAGTCGAGACACCTACGATCCCGCGCGCCATCTCATCCGCAGAAAGTGAGCGTACGGCGTTTGTCGCGCCGCGCAGCTTGAAGCTGCCAGTTTTCTGTTTGCATTCGAATTTAATCGACACCGGTATTCCGACGTGCTCAGAAAGCGTTACGGACGGCACTACGGGTGTCACGGAAATAACATCCGCAATCCGCAAGCGTGCAGCATGGATATCGTCGAGTGTGATGTCAGATTCCGTCATCGCTACGTTATCGCGCATCCTCAAGGATCATGTCACTGGCTTTTTCACCAATCATGATTGTTGGAGCATTTGTATTACCGGAAACAAGCGTCGGCATGATCGATGCATCCGCGATGCGCAACCCTTTGAGGCCGCGGACACGCAACCGATCATCGACAACCGCAAGGGGATCTTGTCCCATGCGACACGTCGACGTCGGATGGTAGATCGATTGCCCCATGTTCCGCGCTGCATCCAGCAAAGCGTCGTCGCTCTCCGGATTTCCCTCCGGCATGTGTTCGCGCACAATGAACGGGCTGAGTGACTTGGTGCGTGTCATGGCACGGGCAAATTTTACTGCTCGAACCGCACAATCCTGATCGCCTGTGGTCGAGAGATAGTTCGGCACGATTTTAGGAGCATCGCTCACTCGTGGTGATGTGATATGCGTATGACCACGACTTTCAGGGCGCAATTGACAGACCGAAGACGTGATGCCGGAGAATGGATGCATAACGATGCCGGGTTTCTCGGCACTCAGTGGCTGGAAATGGAATTGGATATCCGGCGTTTCAAGCATGTCCATGGATCGGGCGAAAATACAGACCTGGCTTGCCCCCATGCTCATTGGTCCGGTGCGGCGCAAGAGGTACTGCAGACCAATGCCCATGCGGTGAATGAAATTGTTGATCGCGTCGTTGAGCGTCGGAACGTTGACCTCATATACGAGGCGGATTTGCAGATGGTCCTGAAGCGCTTCGCCAACACCTGGCATGTCATGGCGCACCTCGATGCCCGCGGCCTTTAGAACGTGACCATTTCCGACACCGGAGAGTTCGAGAATCTGCGGCGACCCCAATGCGCCAGCCGACAGGATTAATTCTCCCCCCACGTTCAGTTTCGCGGTTTGAGGCTTACCCTTACGCAAATACGAGACGCCGATAATCTGACTGGGGTCGTCGTCTGAGAAGATGAGGTTTTGCGTGTGCGCGTGTGTAATGATCTCCAGGTTCTTGCGACCACGAACGGGATGGATAAATGCACGTGCGCTTGAACAGCGAAAGCCGCCCTTTGAGGTTTGCGGGAAATAGTCGACGCCTTCCTGCGTCGCTCCATTGACATCATCGGTGCGCGGCACCCCCATTTCGACAGCGGCATCGATGAACGCTTCGGCAATCTCACTCCTGGCGCGCGTCGTGACAACCGAAAGTCCGCCTTTGGCACCATGGAATTCGGATTCACCGCGTTCATTGCGCTCTGAGCGTTTGAACAGAGGTAGCACATCGTCATAGCTCCACCCCCGGTTACCAAGTTGCGCCCACGTGTCATAGTCTTGGCGTTGACCACGGATGTAGAGCATTCCGTTAATCGAACTGGAGCCCCCCATCGTCTTGCCACGCGGCCAGTCGATTGAGCGCCCGTTGAGGCCCGGGTCCGGTTCGGTCTTGTAGCACCAGTCCATCTTGGGATTATGTAGAGTCTTGAAGTAACCGACAGGCACGTGGATCCAAGGGTTGAGATCCCATCCGCCAGCTTCCAGCAGCAAAACCTTGTATCTCCCATCAGCGCTCAACCTGTTCGCCAGAACGCAACCGGCCGACCCCGCACCCACAATAATGAAATCTGCAGTTTGCTCAGTGTTGCTCATAGGGGGCAGGATCTCCGAATTCTTTGCGCCGCAGAACCGGAATGACGTGAATTGGACACGATCAAAACCTCATTCCCCTCTTGCGTTCTTCGCATTCTGTCGCAATATCTGGACAAACGCGTACCATTTTTGAGAACAACACTCGGTTTCAAGCGTCGGGTCAACAGCGTTTTTGATCGCAAATAAAAATCGCGCTGAGTGTCAAAAGTGTCGCCGAGCGGACAGGCAGGGAGCGAAAGCACATCATGGAATCAGGTCGCTCCATCCGTGTGATTGCACTTCTTGAAGCAGTTGCCTCCGCCGATATGCCACTCACAGCTAACGAGATTGCGGATCGAACAGACCTGCCCAAGGCTACGGTGTATCGTCTCTGCGATCAGTTGCTTGAAGGCGGTTTGATTCAGCGCCAGGTGTCCGGGCGTGGATTTATCTGTGGCCCGGCACTGGTGAACCTGGCGTGTTCTGTTCAAGCCAACCAACTTCAGTACAGCGCGCGGCATGCGACGCTCGAACGTGTGGCACGTGAAATAGGCGAAACATGCAACCTTACTGTGCCGGACCGCCTGACCATGAGTTATTGGGATCGCGTCGAGACCGAATGGCCGTTACGGCTCCAGCTGCCAATCGGTACAACAGTTCCGCTTCATGCCACAGCATCTGGAAAGCTGTTTCTTGCGAGCTTGCCTCACGCGCAGCGTAGCCAGATTTTGGACGAGCTTTTGCTTGAACCCTGCACAGAGAACACACTAACGGATGTCGAACGCCTGTCTCCCCATCTCGACATGATTGGAGAGCAAGGCTACAGCCTCGACAACGAAGAATTCATTCAAGACATGGTTGCTATCGCTGTTCCGATCACCGATCCGTCCGGTCGGTTTGTGGCGGCACTCGCGACCCACGCGCCAAGTCTTCGCATGACTCCGGAGATCGCGATGAGCTATTTGCCTAATCTTCGTGCGGCAGCATCGCGGTTGTCATCCGGACTGGCCTTGTATGAGGGCGCACTGGGATCTCAGGCAGATTTTACGCAATCGGCACACGAAGAAAGTCTGGTTTGAACGGGTCTTGAACAGGGTCACTGGCTGACCGTCATGGCAGTTCGGACAGATATGACAAAGTGAAATGCTCCTTGGCACGATGGCGCGGGGCACCAGAAATACGTTAAGGGGGAAAGATAGCGAATGTTCGAATGGCTGATACCGCATATGGATCTGATCGCGGATTATTCCAAGATCATCATCGCGGACATCGTGCTGTCAGGGGACAACGCCCTGATCATCGGCATGGCCGCGGCGGGACTGTCGCCGGACCTGCGCAAGAAGGCCATCATGTTCGGGATGGTCGTCGCAGCGGTCCTGCGTGTGATCTTCGCATTGGTTGCAACGCAGTTGCTCGGCATTCCCGGCTTGCTGTTGATTGGCGCACTGCTCTTGTTCTGGGTCTGCTGGAATCTCTATCGCGAAATACGCAGCCACGTGGACGAGAGTGCAGCTCATGCAATGGAGGATGCTGAGAATCCTGAGGCAGGGTATACAGGAGCGCCGAAAAAGTCGCTTGCAGCGGCATTATGGACCATCACTCTGGCGGATGTATCCATGTCCATCGACAATGTTCTGGCTGTTGCAGCGATTGCCGATGGAGATTCTACGAAGTTGGTCGTCGGTCTGGGGCTTGCGATTGTTGCGATGGCGTTTTTTGCAACGATGATCATGAAGTTGCTGACACGGTATCCCTGGATTTCATGGCTGGGTCTCTTCGTGCTCACCTATGTCGCTGCGGAAATGTTCTACAAAGGTGTGTTTGATCCCGAGCGCGGCATTCTGGCCTATATCAGTGCCAATGGAGGGGTGCCGGGACTCATGTAGGAACAGACCTGATCATGCGCGCGTATTCTGGAGATCTGACGTCTTCAATTGTGCACGCGCGCAAATATTCGGGTTGATCAGGAAACTCAAAAATGAGAAGCTGATGTCTCGTGATCGGGAATTCCGATTACTGACATGGTTACCGGGCAAGGTCCTGATCCTTGCCACAACAAGCCCTGCAAGTCTGATCTGAACGCTTGCAGACCATCCGGGAGGAAAAACCATATGAAAATGATGAAGGCACTATTTGCTGGTGCCGCAGCCTTGACCGTATCCACGGTTATGGGTGCAGCAACAGACGTGGCAGAGGCCGGCAAGGTCAACATCCGCGTGCAGTCCGTGATCTCGGCCAAGGCCGACGAAGTGGTCATGCTCAAGAACTTTGCACAGGATGTCAGCGACCTGACAAACGGCGAAGTTACAATCGAAGTTTTGCCCGCGGGCGCTGTCGTTGGCGTGAAAGAAACGCTCGATGCCGTTGACAAAGGCCTGGTTGAAGGCGGTTTCGCCTGGACACACTACTGGTCCGGCAAGCACCCGGCCGCAGCACTGTTCGGTTCCCCACCAGCCGGTGGCGGCATTGGCATGGACAACATCGCGTTCATGTCCTGGTTCCAGTTCGGTGGCGGCAAGGAATTGTACGACCAGCTCTGGAAAGAAATGGGCGTCAACGTCAAGGGCTTCATGCTCCAGCCTGTTGGTCCAGAAGCACTCGGTTGGTTCAAAGAACCAATCAAGTCCATGGCTGATTTCCGCAAATACCGCTTCCGGACACCTCCTGGAATTCCAGGCCAGGCTTACAAGGACATCGGTGTTGCATCGGTTGCCATGGGTGGTGGCGATATCCTGCCAGCGCTTGAAAAAGGTACGATCGACGCGGCTGAATGGTGCTGCCCGAAGCCTGACAGCGTGTTCGGTTTCCAGAAAGTCCTGAAGCATTACTACCTTCAGGGTTTGCACCAGGTTGTTGTGAACGCCGATCTCTACATCAACGGCGACGTTTACAAATCCATGACTCCACTTCAGCAAAAGGCCATGGAAGTTGCAGCGAACGCCTCGCTCATGAAATCCATGTCTTACCGCATCTATGAAAACGGCAAGGCCCTCAAGGACCTGACCGACAATCATGGTGTGCAGCTGCATGACACACCTGCAGATTACTTCCCGGCATACATGAATGCTGCGAAAGCTCTGCTGGAGAAAAATGCGTCAGAGAATGCCTTCTTCAAGAAGGTTTACGATAGCCAGAAGGAATTCGCCAAGATTGCTGTTCCGTTCTGGGCTGGCGCTCAGGCTTCGAATGCGGCTCTCGGCAAAGCCTATGCCGACAGCTTGAAGAAGTAATGCTGGATTAGTTCCAGATCATTGGGGAAGCGGGCTCACAGGGCCCGCTTCTTTTCGTTTGAATGGCTGCTTGCCAATTTCATGTTTGGGCGTTGTGCGACGCCGGGACATTTCAGGCAGACATCAAGTTGGATTGCTGTGACCGGCACCACGGGGGGATGAAATATGGCCAACGAAGTTCTCGAAGTCGATCCAAATGAACTTGAGATCGCGGATGAACTGATTGCCGAACGTCGATCTGAGAAGCCCGGCGAAACGCCGGAGGACATGACGCCGTGGCAACGCCCCATCACGGCATTTATCGACATTCTGAACGATTGGGCTGGCCGGATCGCTTGCCTGTTCCTCGTTCCACTCATGCTGGTTATGGTGTTCGAGGTGGTGTCGCGAAAAATGTTCGCGATCTTCACAGACTACGGCATGAACCTGACGGCCATCGAGTGGGGCCTTGGCCCAACACTCTGGGCGTATGACATCAGCCGAATGCTTGGTGGCGTGATCTTCATGCTTGCTGCAGGTTACGCCTTGTTACGCGGCGTGCACATTCGCGCAGACTTCCTCTTCCGTAACTGGACGCCGAAAACGCAGGCGACAGTGGATGCCAGCCTCTACCTCCTGCTTTATTTTCCTGCAATGCTGTTCTTCTTCTGGTCGTCGGCCGACTACTGGCTGGATTCGTTCTGGAAGAACGAAACTGCGATGGACACAACGTGGGCTCCGATTCTGTGGCCCGCGCGCCTTGCCATGCCCGTTGGCGCATTCCTGCTCCTCCTTCAGGGTATCTCCGAGTTGTTCCGCGCCTTCCATCAGATGGGCAAGGAACGTGAGCGCGCCTTTGTCAGGTTGCTTCCCGTCTACCTCGTCATCATGGCGGTTCTGTTCTCGTCGATCTTCTTCCCGAAGGTCGTGCCGTTCGATGACTGGTGGCAGGCATTGGCCGGCGGCTCGGGCATGTTCGATTTCTCCAAGGCGACCATCGGGCTGTTCATGCTCGGTGCAATGTTGTTTTCGATCTTCGTCGGTTTCCCGATTTCGTTTACGCTCATCTTCCTCGCCTTCACGTTCGGCTCGTGGGGAACGAACAGCGCGGTCACGTTCTTCCTGATGACGTTGCAGGTGAACTCGACCATGCTTGATGATCAGCTTGTTGCTGTGCCGTTGTTCATCTTCATGGGTATCCTGATGGAACAAGCGGGCCTCATGGAACGGTTGTTCAAGGCGGTGCAGCTCATGATGTCACGCACCCGTGGGGCGCTCTTCATTGCCGTACTGTTTGTCTCCATGATATTTGCCGCAGCGACCGGGATCGTTGGTGCATCCGTCACAATCCTGGGGATCATGGCGGCCAAGACGATGAACAAGTCCGGCTACGATGTGAGGCTGGCAGCTGGAACGATTACGGCTGGTGGCACGCTCGGCATTCTCATTCCGCCGTCGATCATGCTCATCGTCATGGGGCCGGTACTGGAAGTTCCGGTAACGGACCTCTTCCGTGCTGCGATCATTCCCGGCGTCTTGCTCGCTGTCCTCTATATGCTCTATGCGCTTGTTCGCTGCTGGATCAATCCAAATCTCGGGCCGATCCTGCCCGCTGACGAGCAACCTGAAACGTCGCCCCATTACATGCTCGAAGTCGGGCTGGTTATCTCATCGATCGTGATTCTTGGTTATCTGCTCGCGGCTGGTGCCAGTGGCGCACTTGGATTCATTCCACTTGGTGGACTGATCTTGCCGGTTGCATGGCTTGCGATCATGTTTCTCGTTTACAAGTGGGCACGGGCGACAAAACCTGGCGGATTTTATTTCTCCGATCTGTGGTACGAATTCTTTATGGGGCTCGTACCACCAACGATCCTGATCGCGTTTGCGCTCGGCTCGATTCTGGCTGGCTGGGCCACGCCTGCCGAAGCCTCGGCTTGTGGCGCACTTGGTGCCGTCTTGCTGTCGCTCATGTATCGCAAGCTGACGGCCACCAAATTCTATGATGCGCTCATCAAGACTCTGGAGATCACGGTTCTGATCATGTTCCTGGTCGCAGCCTCCAACTTCTTCGGAGCTGTGTTCTCGAACCTTGGAACGCCGAAATATCTGACGGAAGTCCTGCTGTCCTTCGACCTGTCGACTGTTGCCATGCTCATCTTCGTGATGGCACTGGTGTTCCTGCTCGGGTGGCCGCTGGAATGGGTGCCAATCGTTCTGATCATCGTTCCGATTTTGGTGCCGCTGCTCGAATCGCTGAACGTCAATCTCGTATGGTTCGCGATCCTTGTGGCCGTGAACCTGCAAACCGCGTGGCTCTCGCCTCCGGTGGCACTCTCGGCCTACTTCCTCAAGGGCGTTGTGCCTGAGTGGGACTTGAAAGATATCTATCTCGGCATGATGCAGTTCATGGTGATTCAAGTCATCGGCCTCGCCCTGATTTTCATCTTCCCCGGCTTCGTTCTCTGGCTACCGGATTATATGTCGGCCAGTGGTGCACAGCCGTTCTTCAGTTACGTCGGATACGGCAGTGGCGGTTAGCCGTTCTCACTTCGACGAAAAAAAGCCCACGGCATTATCCGACGCCGTGGGCTTTTGCCAATTTTGCCCAGGGCGTGTCCGACTTAAATGGAGACGCCGCGATGCCAGTGGAACGACTTGGATCGTCGCGTCGTGGATCCATTTGAATCAGACGCGCTATAAGACGAGTTTCTTGTTAACGCGATATTCCGAGATTTGAACTTAAATCTGCAGATGTCTGTTTTTCTGGCAACGGCAGCCTTCATTCTTATGTTGGTTGCACCGTTCTTGGTAATAATTGCTGTGATTGCGGCAATTGCATGCGGGACTGTTGCGCTTTTGCGGGGCCTCGCTACGGCACGTCCCATGCGCGCAATGATAGGAGCGGCAGTCCTTGCGGCGGGCATTCTATCGGCGTTCACACTTGTTCACTGGACAATGACCAAGCCACCCGTAGGCGATACATCAAGCGCACATGCCTGGGTTTATGACGCCTGGGATCAAACGCGATTGCGCTTCACTGCGTTGACCTGGATGAGCGACGGTACATTTGAACGCCTGACAGAACAGCAGCGCCAATGAGACCGCTAAGGTCAACCATACGCGAACCAGGTGAACGCAGTGAAGCGCATAGCCTTCCACCGCGGGCTCGTCCTGATCAGTCCGCCAATTCGCGCACCTCTGCCAACAACGTCCCATCCACATCAACACCGTCACGCGTTGCAGCTTCACGCAGGCCTCGCGCCCTCATGCCGGGGAGGCGAGCGCCGTCTTGACGGATAATCTCTGCGGCCAGTGTTTCCATACGTTCTGCAAAAGCATCTCCACCTGCAAATGCCGTCGGATCGATGGCGATTACAGTTTGGCCTACATGCGGTGAAGCACCCTCACCATCAAAGAACGATGACGCTTCGAAGGAAAACTGGGCTCCCGTCAAAGCAACGGCCAGAATCTCCACCATCAGAGCGAGAGCGGCACCCTTCGCCTCACCAATCGGTGCAAGCGTGCCCTTGAGTGCGGCGGCTGCATCTGTTGTCGGATTGCCATCCGCATCCGTCGCCCACCCTTCGGGAATCGGTGTGCCGGACTGTGCGGCTTTGAGAATATTTCCGCGCGCGACAGTCGAGAGCGCCAGATCAATCACCACCGGAGCCGCATCCCGTCGTGGCGCTGCAAATGCAATCGGGTTGGTTCCGAATACCGGCTTCGTTCCGCCCCAGGGCGCCATTGCTTTCGGTGTATTCCCGACAACCAGCGCTATGAGGCCAGCGTCTGCCAATCGCTCCACCTGATGGGCTGCAACGCCGAAATGGTGGGAGCGGACGAACCCGGTTGCTGCGATGCCGCAAGCACGCGTCAATGCCGGCAACTTCTCCTGGCACAGATCGAACGCTGGGTAGGCAAACCCGGACGTCACATCAATCATGGCAGCCGCGGCGGATGTTTGCGTCCACAGTGGCACGGCATGTCCATCCACCTTGCCGGATCGCGCCTGCGCCGCGTAACTGGGAACACGCGAAAGGCCGTGCCCTTTGCGCCCGTCAATCTCGGCCAGCGTAAGCCCATGTGCCACGGATCTGGCGACTTCACCGCGCACGTTGGATTTTTCGAACGCAGCGGCAATCACCATTTCCAGCGAATCCACTGTAATATTTTCCATCCCCGACATGAAATCTCCTGGAAAGAACCTTGCGCAACGTGCCTTCACGCAACGCAGCTTAAGAGTTTCTTAGGCTTAACGCTTTACGACTCAAAGCAGTTTCTATCGATCGGTCGCGCCAGTTCCTGTGCGTCCGGCAGTATGCGTACCAGGAGCTGTAAATGCGTACTCGAGCCTTGCCGCTCGCCGCTTGTGCGAGCTTGTTTCTTTTTCCGTTCGTGGCCGGACCGTTGCGTGCCGCTGATGCTGTCGCTCCTGGTGGAGAGGCCCCCGTCGAAGACGTGGCTTATGACTATGGCGACGACGACTATATTCCCCCAAGTCCGATCTACTATGCGATCCGCGGTGCTGTAACCGCGTCCGACGGCGATGTTGGCGGTCGTGGGTCCATTGCCGGCGGCGTCGACCTCGAACAGATGTACAATCTTCAACTCATGCGCTTTGAAATCGAGTTGAATTATCTGCACCAGCCGGTCACGATCAGCGGCATGACAGATGGCGAAGCCTCAGGCTTCACCGGGTTCGTCAGCCTCTATCGCGATCTTGGAGAGTTCTACAGCCTGCGGCCTTACATCGGGGCGGGCATTGGCGTCGGCTTTGTTGAGTACGACGCAGCGCCCACACTCGAAGACGATAGTATTGGTGTTGCATGGCATGTCACAACCGGAGTGTCGATGGATTGGTCAGAGCAGACAACACTTGATCTTGGCTACCGCTACACTGGCATCGAAGGGCTGGACGTGTCTCCGGCCAATGGATCGCAACACGTCACAAGATTGGACAGTCATGGCGTTTTCGCAGGCCTGCGTTTCCGGCTCTAAAGCGCGTCTGATTCAAATGGAATCATGACGCGACGTTTCAAGTCGTTCCACTGACACCCCCCGGTGTTTCCATCTAAGTTGGGCATACCTAAGCTGCTTCAAGACCCCGCAATACATTTTCCACCGTCAAGCGGCTGACGCGGGCGTTTGCTTGTGCACTCAGTCCGGCAATATGCGGTGTGAGAATCACGTTTCGCAATCCCTGGAAAGGTAGGAGATTGGCAGCGTCTGGTGGTTCCTGCTCGAAGACATCGAGCGCTGCTCCACCCAGATGCCCGGAGTGCAAGGCAGCAGCGACGGCCAGTTCATCGACAACACCACCGCGCGCTGTGTTGATCAGTATGGTGCCTGGACGCATGTTGGCAATAACATCCGCGGAAATGAGGTGACGCGTCAGGTCATTGAGTGGAACGTGGAGGGAAATGACGTTCGCGTTTGCGATCACGTCTACGAAACTCAGTTGGTTCACATTCCCCCACGCTGGATCATCAGCAGGTAAAGCCGGATCGTGGGCCATCACCATCATATCCAGTGCTGCAGCCCGTTGCGCCGCCGCCTGCCCGATGTTTCCATAGCCAATCAGACCAAACGTCGTACCTGCGACTTCAGATCCATCATTCAGTTCCCCGCGCGGCCAGCCGCCCGACAGCATGATGTCAGTGTGGTTGAACACACCGCGCATCAGCACGAGAGCAGATGTGATTACATATTCAGCCACAGCATCGGCATTTGCACCTGTTGCCGGATAGACTGTGATTCCTCGCTGTTCGCATGCCTCCAGATCAATGTTGTCGAGACCAACACCGAGGCGTCCCACCACCTTCAGATGTGGTGCCTGGGCCAATAGTGCGTCTGTGACCTGGGTCTTGTTACGGACAATAACGGCTTTTGCTTCGCCGAGCAGGCCGGCCAACGTGTCTGGTTTCTCCCAAAGCACGTCGTCCCGGTGCACTGTATAACGTGTTTCCAGATCTGCCAGGGGTGCGGCGTCCATGAACTCCGTGACAATGATATCAGGCATGTTGAACAGTCATGCTCACGAGCAACTTCCGCCACCGAGAACACAGAACGTCGCGCAGTTGACATGGCAAAGCTTCACGGCGCCGTTCTTGTACATGCCGCCGTTCTTCGTGAACGCTTCGGCCAGCGTTGCCCCCCCATCGAATTTATCATCGTACGCGATCAGCGTGCATGGCAGAACTGTTGGCTGTTTGGCCCCCTTACGCTTCACAACCATGCGGCTTGACGCGCACATGATGTCGCGAGGATTTTTATCCAGAATCGACCAACAGGCTGTCGTGATCTCTGGCGCGTCTGATGCGGCTTCCATTTCGGGAAACAGAACCAGTTCGCGATCGTTCTCCGGATCAATGTTCCATCCGTGATCGCTCACCAATGCGTTGTAGCCGGCGCGCTCACTGGCTTCATCCTCATCCCAGCAGGTCCGCCCTGCGAGCGCAATCTTGAAACCAGCATCGTTGAGCCAATCAATGCCGGCGAGGGCCTTCTTCCACGCACCCGGCCCACGTTCCTTGTCATGTAGCTCCTGTCCATGATGATCGAGGCTGATCCGTAACGTCATCTGATCGCCAAAACGCTCCTTCAGAGCCAACAACCCATCCTTGATTTTGGGCCGTTGCATCGGCTGCATGGCGTTGGTGAGAACCAGCGTTTCGAATCCGCGAACAAGCGTCTGTTCAAGGATATCGAGCATGTCAGGGTTCAGGAATGGCTCACCGCCGGTAAAGCCGATCTCGCGCGTTCCATGATTATCAGCAGAAATTTCGTCGAGGAAGCGCACCACGTCATCAGTTGTGAGGTACACGAGCCGGTCATTCTTCGGGCTCGACTCGATATAGCAGTTCACGCATTCGATGTTGCACAGAGTGCCCGTGTTGAACCAGAGCGTTTCAAGTGTGTGCAACCGTACAGTGGCGCGTTGTTCGCCCTTTGCGGTCACATCTGGGTGTTCAAACTTACCGCGAGCAGGCGCGGCCGGTTCGGCGTATATGTGCAGGTTCACTTGGTGGTTCCCTCAGTGTTGTCCGCATAGCGCTAGCATATCGCGTGGCAGCGCGCAGCAAACGGAATATCCCAGTGGATCACGACCGCGTGGGGTTTATGACAATCTGGATTGCGTGGTCTGTCAGAATGTTGGCCCGAATGTAAAGCTGAGCGCCGTTGCTGCTCCACCGCCGAGCAGTGCGATCCAGCACCGAAAATTGTGACTGCCCGGTTCGATCTCTGCTGGCCAGAACAGTCCAACAGCTCCTGCGGCCATTGTCGCAAGGCCAATCGGTTTCATGAACAACATTGCGATGGGCACAAGCAGATCGTCCGGACCCGGGCCGGAAGTTTTGGGCGTTGTGATGGCAAAATACAAGGCAATCATACCGACCATCAGGCAGGCGGCTGCAAGCAGCGCCCCAAACCACCCGATCATGCTCCTGAGATCCATATCGCATATCCCGCAAAACGCGACGCAGAGGTATCGTGATCCACAGCATACGCATCCAGATGCGGCTTTACCACCCAGGTTCCCGTTGGTGTGGACTGCCGCTATGACTGTTCCGGTCCATCGTCAACACCGGACGGGTCGGAAACTGCGCCGTGAACGCGACGTTCCAGCGCCTTTGATGCCGTTACGATACCCCATGTCAGGAAGCCAAATCCTCCGACAACCGCGATCAGTGGGATCAAGACCGGTGCGATCACGTAGACGATGCAGAGCGCTCCAAACGCCAGCATCGCGTAGATGAGCCACATCATGACGCGTATCATGTCACATATCCGATCTCGTTCGCAGAACCAGACCGGTTTGTGCCAGACCGACTGTGACAAGGTGAGATGACCCGTGCGCGCAGGCTGCCAGAAGTCGACTGTTACACTCTGATGCGATGCTGGGTTTTTTCCCATTTGAATGGCGCAAACAGCAGTTGCCAGAGCGCTCGCCAGGCTGCGGCGGATACCAGCAACCAGTAAACCGGAAGCGTGAGGATATGCAGCAGGAGCCCGCTTTGCCTGCGCCGAAGTGCGCTGATCGCACACAACACCATCGCTGATGTATATCCAAGCGCCAGATTGAAGGCGGTCAGAGCTGTGATCAAGTGCCCGGCTCCATCGATCGGCGATGCAAATGGTCCAATTGTGAAATACTGCCAGACCAGCAATACGTACATAAACGGATGCACCAGCGCAGCCAGAACCATCCCGCCGAAGATCATGTGAAACCCGACAAAGGCAACCAACCCCATGTCAGTCAGAGCGCGTAGCGGTTGCCGCGTGTGCACCAACCACGTCTGCATCCAGCCTTTCAGCCATCGCGTTCGCTGTGGTAGCCAGCCGGCAAACCTCTCCGGGGCTTCCTCCCATGTTTCGGATGGTAACATTCGTGCTTCGTAGCCAAGGCGAACAAGGCGAATTCCAAGATCGGCATCTTCCGTGACGTTGTGCGGATCCCATCCGCCGATACGTTTCAGGATATGACGTGGAAAATGATTAGAGGTTCCCCCAAGCGGTAACGGCAAACCTAGCGCCTGATAGGCCGGCAACAAGCCATCGAAAAGCGCCAGGTACTCAAGGGAAAACTGCCGTGTAAGCCAGCTATCTGTTGCATTGTGGATCAGAAGCCGCCCTTGCAGGCAGGCCACGGTATCAGGAGTATTCGCAAACATTCGGGCCGCCGTGCGCAACTGTCCGGGTGCTGGCAGGTCTTCCGCATCGTAGACGACGACGTAGTCGCCGCACGCATACTTGAGAGCGAAATTCAATGCCTTTGGCTTGGTCTTCGGGCGTACATGCGGGACAGTGATGATGTTGAAATGCGTGGGCAGACTCTGGCTGTCGAATGCTGCGCGTGTTGCATGATCGTCTGCTTCCAGAATAATCAGCACTTCCAGCCGTGCGACTGGGTAGTCGAGCACCGTGAGTGCAGCCACGATTTGTGGGGCCATGTTGGCTTCCCCATAGAGCGGGACGAGTATCGAATAGGTCGGTAGGGCGTCATCTGAAGAGGGGGGCAACATGGCACCGTCTGGCGAGCGTCGTACCAGAACGAACAAGATCGCCGCTGTGCGAAAGATGGCGATGCAGGAGAAGGGAATGGCCAGCGCCACAAAGAGCGTGGTGAAGGCAGCAGAGGTGGCCACGACGAAGGCTGCTGCGACCAGGCCCACCAGAAAACCCATCGCTATGATTTGTCGTGCCCAGAACGGGACTCGTGCCGAAAAGTGCGGCGCGGAGCGGGACAGGCCATTGACGGCATTATCCAGCGCCGTTTCGGAATCTGTGCTGGCGCCCAAACCAGCTCGCCGAGACGATGTGACTGGAGTATTGACACGACGAGGAGCCTCAAATTGAATTTCAACTGCCAACGCCTTGTAACCACCCAACTCCCGGCATACGCACACGCATCAATGTGACAGTATGTGAGGGTAGGGGCGCAATCGGGTAATCTCCGAGGCGTCACATGGAAAAAGAGTGCAATGAACACCTGTCGATCAATCATCTGTTTGCTGCTTGTCGTAGGCAGCGTGCTGTCAGGTTTCCACAAGCCTGCAACCGCACAGTCTGGCCCAGATGTCAGTGGTCTTCCGGAAGATGCCATCGCACAGCCGAAGCGAACCGTGCTTCGCTTCCTGACAGATAGCGATTACCCCCCCTATCACTACTTTGACGAGGATCAGGTGCTCACGGGCTTTAACGTCAGTGTCGCACGCGCGATCTGTCTGGAGCTTGACGTAACCTGCGAGATCGAGCCACGTGACTGGACAGACCTGCTCCCGGCTCTGGATCGTGGTGAAGCGGATGCGGTGATCGCATCAATCGCCAAAACACCTGACACGCTGGAACGTGCATCGTTTTCCATTCCCTACCATTACACACCGGCCCGGTTCGCTGTTGATCGCAACACCGAGAAGTTCGGAATGACACCGGCCGATCTTGCCACCAGACGCATCGCCGTTGTCGCGGGTACGGCGCACGAAGCATTTTTGCGGACCTACTATCCCGATGCGGATATTCAGACCTTCGTCAATGCAGCGGATGCCTTTGCTGCTTTGCGTTTAAAGCGGTCGGATCTTCTGTTCGGGGACGCCGTAAGTCTGGCGATCTGGATGAATGGAACAAACGCACGTGGATGCTGCATTTTCCGTGGCGAAGCTTACAACGAACCACTATTTTTCGGTGATGGGGTGTCCATTGCAGTGCGCAAGGGCAATCAGGAAATTGTCGACGTTTTGAACGATGGCATCAGCAAAATTCGCAAATCCCGGCGGCTTGAAGAGATTTTTCTCCAGTATTTCCCGATCCGGGTTTACTGAATTTCAGTCTGCGTCAGGTTTCGAACGAAACGGCAGCAGTATGCTCCACGAAAACCGTGTTGGGCGGTCGTCCTGATAGGAGTCCAGGCCGATTGTCATGCCATGGTGTCCCTTCTCGGGCTGGGCATTGTAGGTGCCGAACATCTTGTCCCAGATCGACAGGTTGAACCCGTAGTTTGAATCTGTCTCCTGATGAATGATCGAATGATGCACACGGTGCATGTCGGGCGTGACGAGGATTGTTCGCAGAACCGCGTCCAATCTTTTCGGTAGCGCGACGTTGGCATGGTTGAACATGGCGCAGCCGTTCAGGATAATCTCGAAGGCAACAACGGCCAATGCCGCCGGTCCCAGAAGAAACACAAGAACGATCTTGTAAAGCATCGACAGTGCAATTTCGATCGGATGAAACCGGATGGCTGTCGTTACATCGATATCCACGTCGGAATGATGCACCTTGTGCAGCCGCCAGAGCACGGGAATCTTGTGTGATGCGACGTGCTGGAGATAGATTGCGAAATCCAGGATAATAATGGCCACTACGAACTCGAACCAGAGCGGCAACGCTACGATGTTGAAAAGCCCCCAACCACGGTTCTCGGCATAAATTGCCGCGGCAAGCGCAACAAGAGGGACCGCCAACATGCTCATCAGACGGATGATTAAACTGTCGACACCGGCAATAAGGATGTTCGTGAACCACCGGCGCGATTTCGGTTGGCTGAGATCGCGTTTCGGCAATGCCAGTTCGAGAAGCGCCATGACAATGAACACGCCGGCAAATGCAGAAAACCGTATGAGACCTTCACTGATCATGCCGTCGCTCATGGAAACTATCCCTCAATCGTATGTTTACGGCATAAGTTCAAACCGCACACTCGTTATACCTCTGCATGAGCGATTTGGCCTTCACATCCGTGTGCCTGCGTCATGAGGTCCATTCCCATGCTGCACGATCGGGTCGCGGACTCCTGCACGACGGTGTTACTGGCACACGGATCTGGCCTGCCTATGGACAGTCCGTTCATGTCCGACATCGCAACCCGCCTTGTATTGGCGGGCATGAGCGTAATGCGGTTCGAGTTTCCCTACATGGCGGAGCGACGGAGTGGCGGATCGAAGCGTCCACCCCCCAGGGCGGACAAGCTATGTGATGCCTTTTGCGATGCCATCACTGAAGCGCGGACGCAGCTGTCCGATGTTGAGCGTCTTGTCATCGGAGGGAAATCTCTGGGCGGCCGCGTTGCGAGTATGGTGGCTGCCATGGCTCACACCGACTGCAAAGTGCAAGGCCTCGTGTGCCTCGGATATCCCTTTCATCCACCGAAGAAGCCCGAGAGCCTGCGCATAGACCACCTCATGGATCTCGCCTGTCCAACACTTATTTGCCAGGGGACACGCGATCCTCTGGGAAGCAGGGATGAAATCGCAACCTACAATCTGCCAGAACGTCTCAATATCCATTGGATTGAGGATGGGGACCACGACTTCAAACCGCGGAAACGATCAGGGCGGACGCAGGAACAGAACTGTCAGGACGCTGCAGATGCAATTGCAGCATTTGCGGCGTCTCTATCGAATGACGCATAGAATCAACATCAGATCAGGGAAGTTTTTTCAGGCGCGTACGCGCCAGGTCGGCAAAAAGAGTATCCGGATATGCCGACACAAACGCCTCGAGCGCCTTGCGGTTTTTTGAGTGCTGCACTCTCGACCAGGCATCGAGAATTTGTTCTGTTGGAGGTTTTGCCAGGATGTATTCGGAGGCAATCCGCCCGCGCAAGTCTGTCATTATTGTTCCACGACTTCGGTAGTAAGATGACACGACGGTTCGGCTCAGAATCTCATACGGCAGGCTATATGGACGCCGGAGTTTCCGCACCAATGTGTCGGAAAAAATCTCCCTGTTACCTACCGTTCCAAGTCGGGCATGCACAATCACGAGGTCATCGCGTTTCGTCTTTATGATATCTGAAATCGGCGTGCCCCGCGGGGCTGCTTCCGTCTCGATCAAAAACAGGAAATTCAGTTTTTGTGCCCGCATAAGCCCCGGCAACGCATGGCGATCAGACGGATTGCAGGTCAACAGCATTGCGGCCTGAGCGCGCGCAGACTGCTTGCCAAACTCTGCGAGCGCTTGTCTTCGATCACTGCGCGACACCGTTTTGGTGGAGAAACGCAGATCATGCAGCGTGCTGGATATCGCGCCAAATCTACAGGTGTCGTCAGGTGATGCAGAGTCCGTGAGAAACAACGCCACCCGTTCATGTGTGTCATCCGCGCAGGCCGCGTGGATCGCGATTAAAGCAAATATCACAGTTGAACATAGAGTCCGGATCATGCCTCAAATGTCCTGGTCAGCCACGGTCCTGTCAATGCTGAACCACGTTTTTCGGCATGTGTTGATCAAACCCGGCGTTCCACCATCATTTTCTTGATCTCGGCAATCGCCTTGGCCGGATTGAGTCCTTTCGGGCAGGCTTTCGCGCAGTTCATGATTGTGTGGCAGCGGTAAAGTCGGAACGGATCTTCCAGGTTGTCCAGCCGCTCGCCAGTTGCCTCATCGCGGCTGTCGATGACCCATCGATACGCCTGAAGCAGCGCCGCAGGGCCAAGGTAACGATCCGCATTCCACCAGTAGCTTGGGCACGACGTGGAACAACACGCACACAAAATGCATTCGTACAGGCCATCCAGCTTGTCGCGGTCATCGCGCGACTGCTCCCACTCCTTGCCGGGTTTGGGTGTCGAGGTTTGCAGCCATGGCTCAATGGATTGGTGCTGCGCGTAGAAATTGGTCATGTCCGGCACAAGATCTTTCACCACTTCCATATGCGGCAGCGGATAAATCTTGATCGAACCCTTCACATCATCAATCGGCTTGAGGCACGCCAGGGTGTTCGTGCCGTCGATGTTCATCGCACAGGAGCCGCAGATCCCTTCACGGCACGAGCGACGGAACGTGAGCGTCGGATCGATCTCGTTCTTCACCTTCATCAGCGCATCCAGCACCATCGGCCCCGTCTTCTCGCGGTCGATATGATAAGTGTCCATGCGCGGCTGGGCATCGTCGTCAGGCGACCAGCGGTAGATTTCGAGTTTTTTCGCCGTCTTGCGATTCTCGGGCTTGTTCCAGGTCTTGCCCTTCGTCACCTTCGAATTTTTTGGCAGTGTCAACTGAACCATGGAGCTGCTGTGCCCTTCGACGTGTGTGGTTGTATTGCGGTCCATAGAAGCCCAACCACGCGGCCTGTCAACGCGTCGATCGTCGCATAGGAACGTTCAAATCGCGCCTCAGCTCAAGCCGTCAGCCCACACCGTCCGCCTTGAGGGCCTGAACAAGTCCCGCGAGCGCTTCAGCGATCTGTCCTCCTTCGTCCAGGGTTTCCCGCAGTCCAAGTCGGTTGATCAGCAGCACATTCAGGCGCTCCTGCATCTCAGCGAACTGGAAATACACCTCTTCGGCAGGATCAAGCGCGCCGTCGCCGATCAGCGCCATAACCTCGAAGCTGTTTCGTGATGTTTCATCGAAGAGGGTGGCGATCTCGCTCACAACCGCCTGGTGCAGTGCTGCCGAGCCATGCGGCACCTGCAGCGCGTGTACGCCGAACTTGATGGGTGTCGTGATCGATCCGCGATCGCTGGCGAAAAGCTGCAGGTTGCGATCCAGCCGCTTGAGAACATCCCGGAGTGACAGGCAGTTCTGTTGCAGATCGCGCAGCACGGTTCTTGATTTGCGTCGATTCTGGGTCCGCTCGTCGGGCTCTTCATCAATAACCCAGTTCAGGGCGGCGATGGAGGCCACCGCAGCCAGTGCGCTCAGCACGCACAGGATGGCAGCCACCGGGTCCGGCGCAAGTCGCATCATGCGATCGTTGTCCATGTGCGACCCAGTCCCGCTCAAATGATCCGCTCAGGTGTCTGTCGTAAGTTCCATGCGCTGTCTGCACAGGCTGTCTGGGCAATACCTTAGAAATCACGGCATGGCGATCCTGTGTATTTCAATCCAACATGTTGTGTAGAATTCGGTGAGTTTCCCCAGATCAGTACGACGTTCGACGTGTTGTACTGGCGAGTATCGCATTGGACCTCTAATCTGGCGATATGAGATTTCGATTCGGTTTTCCCGCTTGCTGTGCGGTAGTTCCGTGATCGATCAGCGTTGCGTTCAATACATCATTATGAGTGGGGCATGTGCCGGTTAGCGTTGAAGCATCGGCGTTGCACGGTGTCGCCGGTACAAACAAGAGGGCAGAGGCGTTATGGACAGACAAGAGGCACTCAGTGCACTTCGTCACGAATATCAATCAGACTATCAGAACGAGATTCAATCGGCTCGAAATCTGCTGGCACGCGGTGTCAACCTGCTGGAGTGCACAGACGGGCAGATCAATGTCGATGATCGTCAATCGTTCGTGGCGCTGGGACAAGCCCGAAAGCGCTTCGTGGATGCGCTTGGACCGGCATTGAAACCATTGCTCGAGTCCTATGCACGTGAGCTGGAGCGTGAAGCTGCAAGTCTCGGCCTTGATGGTCAGCACAAGGGCGAAGATCCTCTCATGGAAAGCCTCCATGAAGCACTCCGCCATCTGCAGCGCGCTGACACATCCGCGCCACAGCAGCAAGCCGCACAACCGGTCCCCGCCGCTGCACCAGCGCAAACCTATCAGCAAGGCTGATCACAACCGTCAGTTGCGCATCGAATTGAAAGTCTCGTCGACATTACGTCGACGGGGCTTTCGGTGTTTGGTGGTTCCGGCTTACGGCGGAACATGCGATATTTTCTGCATTACGCACGTCGCATGCTGCGGTCGGAAAGCAACGGACAATCTCAATTGATCTTCCGTTTCAGAGGGACATTACAAAGAAACATCCCGGAGGTTATACCGGGATGTTGAATTGCATGTCGGTTTTGGGCTGGACGCGCGTTGACATATCACCACCACGTGTCCCCACCGGTTATGAGGCGGTTACCAAACCTGCCTCTGTGCGTCCGAGGGAAACGACTGCCAATACTGCTACGCCGTTGAGCCAATAGAACAAGGCGTCGATGCCGACAAAGCCAAGTACGAACGGGGCGGCAACAAACATTACGCCAACCATCGCATCGACCGCCACATGTACTCTGTAAGGTACAATTGGAAACAAGCCTGTCTCGTGATCCGTAATGATTGTGAGGAGCAGTGCGGCAACGCCGGTGACAACGGAGAGCCACAATGCCAATGGATGAGACTGACCAAGCTGAAGCAGGAATGGCAGACCCATCAACGCGAATGCGACGGGGTAGTCGAGGTACGAGTGAATTTTCTGAGTGACAAAGCGGATATCCATAACAAGTCCTTTGTGTTGACGAAGTCGGGGGGCAAACAACTTAATGTGATACTGATCTGTATCGGCGAGAATAATCCCTAGGAACATCATTGTTGACGCGCAACAGGAAGATTCACACAAGGCCGTGAGCAATTTAAAATATAATATGCTGGCTCATAGCGCTTTTATTGCACTTGAAAATATATATGAGCCACCGCAAATGGCACAGAACGGTATCTTTAATCACCACAGGTCCAACGTGAAACGGATAGAAAAACGGAAACATCTCATTGATGTGGCCGCCCAGATTTTCAACCGGATGGGGTATCACGCAGCAGGGGTGGATCTCATCATTGCAGAAGCGGGAATCGCCAAGACCACACTCTATCGGCATTTTGACTCCAAGGAAGATCTGATTGTCGCGGTATTGCAGCGGATTGATGAAGCTTTTCGCAAAGACATGCGCCAATCGGTCAACCTGCGGGCCAGGGATCCGATAGAAAAGCTCCTTGCAACATTCGATTTTTTGGAAGAATGGTTTGCGTCTTTGGGCTTTCGTGGTTGTCCATTCGTGAACGCCGCTCGCGAATTCGGCGACCGCACTAGTCCGGTGTTCCAGGCCGTTGCCATGCACAAACGTCTGATGCTTGCATACTATGAGGAGCTTGCGCATGCTGCAGCGTTCGCCGAACCGGAGTGCGTCGCGCAAGAGATAAATTTGCTGCACGAAGGCGCAACAGCGACCGCACACATCGGTGGCACGCCGTGTTCCGCCAAAACAGCCAGAAACATGGCCGAGCGGACATTGCACCGGTTTGCTGTGAAGTTGCACGGCAGAAGCATGGCGCAACCGAAAACGTCTGCTTGAGGTGTGTTCGACTTAGAGCGGCATCTACGAAGTAGAAGCTCCGGGATCATCATAGCATTCGTGAGACGTTGTGCTGGAATTGGTGGTCCTGCCGCAACTGAAACGGAGACACTGCGATGCCAGTGGAATTACCTGGACCGTCGCGTCATGTTTCCATTTGAATCAGACGCGCTACAAATAAAACCCACGCCGCCCTCAGTACACCCGTGCTTTCGGAGGAATGTATTTCACTTCATTCGTCAGCGTGAAGTTGTGCACGTCGCGATAGCCGAGTTTCACCGTACGCTCGGACGTGTCCGCCCAGGCCAGCGTGTGCTTCATCCAGTTCTCGTCGTCACGCTCGGAGAAGTCCTCACGCGCATGTGCGCCGCGGCTTTCCTGACGGTTCGCAGCACTGTTCACGGTCACCGCCGCCTGTTCGATCAGGTTCTGGTATTCCAGCGTTTCCACCAGATCCGTGTTCCAGATCAGGGAACGGTCGGACACCGAAATATCGTCGCTGGCGTTCCAGATGCCAGAGATTTTCTCCACACCTTCGTCGAGAACCTCGCCGGTGCGGAACACGGCGCAGTTCGTCTGCATGGCCTTCTGCATATCAAGCCGCAGCGCCGAGGTTGGCGTGCCGCCACTGGCATATCGCGTCTGGTCGAGACGGCTGACAGCAATTTCGCCAGCATCCGCCGGCAGTGGCGCGTGCGCACGCCCTTTCTCGATGGTTGCAGCGCAGCGATCCGCCGCGGCGCGCCCAAATACAACCAGGTCGATTAGCGAATTTGATCCAAGCCGGTTGGCACCATGTACGGACACGGAGGCCGCTTCCCCAATCGCCATCAAACCTGGCACCATCTGGTTGCCATCGGCATTGGTGCTGGCGATCACTTCCCCATGATAGTTCGTCGGAATGCCGCCCATGTTGTAGTGCACCGTCGGAAGCACGGGGATCGGCGCGCGCGTTACGTCCACGCCTGCAAAGATCTTCGCTGACTCCGAAATGCCAGGCAGGCGTTCTGCCAGAATAGCAGGGTCCAGATGGTCGAGATGGAGGAAAATGTGATCTCCCTCTGGTCCAACGCCCCGACCCTCACGAATTTCAACCGTCATGGAACGCGACACCACATCGCGCGACGCCAGATCCTTGGCCGAAGGCGCATAACGCTCCATGAAGCGCTCACCCTCGGAGTTCGTCAGGTAGCCGCCTTCGCCGCGCGATCCTTCGGTGATCAGAACGCCTGCACCGTAGATCCCGGTCGGGTGGAACTGGATGAATTCCATGTCCTGCAACGGCAGTCCGGCGCGCAGTACCATCGCGTTGCCATCACCGGTACAGGTGTGCGCGCTCGTGCAGGAGAAATAGGCACGACCATATCCACCAGTCGCAAGGATCGTTTTCTTCGATTTGAACCGATGCAGCGTTCCGTCGTCGAGGCACAGGGCCACAACCCCGCGGCAAGCACCGTCTTCATCCATGATCAAATCAATGGCGAAATATTCGATGTAGAATTCCGCTGAATGCCGCAGCGATTGCCCGTAAAGCGTATGCAGCATGGCATGACCCGTCCGGTCCGCTGCGGCACAGGTCCGTTGCGCGGGAGGGCCCTCTCCAAATTCGGTCGTCATCCCGCCGAAGGGGCGCTGATAGATCTTGCCATCTTCCGTACGCGAAAACGGAACGCCGAAATGTTCGAGCTCGTATACGGCTTCCGGCGCGTTGCGACAGAGGTACTCGATTGCATCCTGGTCGCCCAGCCAGTCGGCACCTTTCACGGTGTCGTACATGTGCCACTGCCAGCTATCCGGCCCCATGTTGCCAAGTGACGCCGCGACACCGCCTTGTGCGGCAACGGTGTGCGAGCGCGTCGGAAACACCTTGGTTACACATGCCGTGCGCAATCCCGCTTCAGCGCAACCGAGCGTCGCACGCAGTCCGGCACCGCCCGCACCGACAACGACAACATCATATTCGTGATCGACAAACGGATAGGCCCGCCCGTTGACCCCCGGTGCCATGGCGCTGTTTGCGCCGCCATTGTCTGCAGATCCATTCGCTGTGCCTGACATGGCCGTCACGCTCCCAGACTGAGTTTCATGATTGCGTATACGCAAACCACTGCGATGAGGATCGCAAAGAATGTATTGAGCATCAGAAGGACAAACTTCAGGCCCTCGTTGGAAATATAGTCCTCAACGATCATCTGCATTCCGAGCCGCATGTGAATGGCACCAGAGACAATCAGCAACAAGAACCCGAGCGCCGTCACGGGAGAACCCAGCAACGCCTTCATTTCCTCGTGGTTCGCTCCGATGCTTGAGAGCACGGTCCAGACAAGAAAGAGTGCCAGAGGAATATTTGCGACCGCCGTGAGCCGCTGACGCCAGAAATGCTCCGTGCCGTCCTTTGCAGAGCCGAGGCCGCGCACCTTCTTCAGGGGGGTTTGCAGGCTCATCATGCACCTCCAGCAAAAGCGAACAGACACACGAGCACAGTCGCGCCAAATGAGGCAACGGCGGTCCCCCATGCGAGCATGTCGGCAGTTTGCAGTTCGAAGCCCTTGCCCATGTCCCATATGAAGTGCCGGATGCCGCCGAACATGTGATGCAGCAGCGCCCAGCAGTACCCGATCAGAACAAGTGTTCCCGGCCATGATCCAAGCACGGATGACATCGTCTCATAGGCCTCAGGTCCCATCGCAGCGGCAAGCAGCCACCATGCCAGAAGTACTGTTCCGACATAAAGCGCGGCTCCGGTCATCCGGTGTACGATGGACATGATCATGTTGATCAAGGGCGAATAGACTTGGATATGAGGCGAGAGGGGGCGGGCGCGTTGGCCAGTCCGGTTCGCAGGTGTCGCCATCAGCGTGGCTCCGGGATCATTGAGAATGGGACGTAAGCATGCCTTCTAACGCGCCGCAGCATGAGCCGCAATGCGACCAACGCCCCATGAGATCACTTTGATCAAAACAGCCAGTCACGTCAGGGCAAATGCCTCATCGACACGACGCACCAGAGCGCTGGCGCTTTCGAAAGCAGCTTCGGCCCGCGGTCCAAGACACCAGTCGCCCGCTGCTCCAAGCATGGTGTCGCGCGAGAACAGCGCCGATTGTGCGAGCGAACGCTCAACCAGTGCAAAGCGCCAGCGATAGGCCGCAAGGCCAATCGGTTTGATCTCCTGGATTTGTGGAAACGCCGCACACATCTCTGCCCACATATCTTCGGCAACGAGTTCCGGGTCTTCCTCGACGAATTCCTTGCTCCAATCGGGTGTCGACTGCAGGATCCAGATCTCGCTGTCCTTGCGCCGACTTGGTTTGCAACTGTCGCGCGCCACCCAAGCCAGGACCTCACCAATCTGTGAGGCGGCATCGAATTCGATTTGCAGTCGCTCTTGCAAGTTGACGATCACGGTCCAGCACGGCGACATCCTCACCCTGGTCATGTCATCGAAGTCGCGCGTGTGATCACGAAGCAGGGCGAAACTTTCAGGTGCCGGTGCCGTGACCAGAACCGCATGAAAGCCGTCCGCTTGCACGCCATTGGAAAGGTGCAAGGTCCATCTGCTGGCGGCACGTGTCAATTTAACCACGCGCGCGCTGAGATGCACACGAATGTCCTCGGACATCGCACGTGTGATCGAATTCATTCCAGGTACACCGACGAACCAGTTTTGAGGTTTTGTGACCTGCTGGTCGCCGCGTTGACCTTCAAAAAGCGAGGGTGCCCACTTTGTTACGCTGCCGAGCAGGGCCAAGCCATTCAGGTGGCGATTGAATTCAGTTGTGCGGGCGGTGATGTAGGGCGTTCCGAGGTCGTAGTTCAGTCGATCAATGCGCTTAGTCGCGAGCCGGCCACCCAGGATCGGTTCCCGCTCGAACACTTCGACACGATGGCCGAGCGCTCGCAGCTGCTGCGCGCACGTCATGCCGGCCATTCCAGCCCCAATGACCGCAATCGATCCCTTCACAGCCGTCCCTAAAGCGTTACCTGGTTCACTGTCGTCGTCAGGAGAGTGTCATACTAAGCGTTTGGTTAACATGCGATTTCGCACAAGCACATTCAAAATTGCGTAGCACGCACATATTCAGCGCGGCATCGCCACCCAGTAATCCAGATCAAGCACGACTCCCGCGACATATTTGCCAGACTCATCGGTGTGCGGAAAAAGTGTTGCAGCCTGATCCTTGACCGCGACCGTACGCAGGCGAAGCGCCCCGACGGCTTCGGTGTTGCTGAACGTGACCCGATCGAGAACTTCGGACCATGCGTAAATGGTGTCGCCGGCGAAGCAGGGCGCGACGTGTTGCCCTGCATTGAGTGCAAGAAGATGAAACGCATTACTCAGTCCGTTGAAAGACAACGCCCGAGCAATCGAGATGATGTGCCCGCCGTAGATCAAGCGACGTCCAAACCGGCCGGCGCCCTCGGTGTGCTGGTTGAAATGGACCTTGGCCGTATTCTGGTAGAGCCGCGTCGCAATCTGGTGCTCGGCCTCCTCGATTGTTGTTCCGTCAACGTGGTCGATGTGTTCCCCAACCTCATAGTCCGCCCATCGATAAGGGCTGCCACTGAAGGCGTCGGACCAGCTTGAGACGTCGAGAGCCACCAGATGAGGTGGTGCCTCTGTGATCTTCATACCGGATGCCAGTTCCGGAAGCACAGTTTCCGGTGCGGGATGGGCAGGATCGGCTTTGCGCACCATCACCCAGCGCACGAACGAAAGAACGATTGCATCACTCTGGTTTCGCCCCGTCGTGCGGATATAAACCACGCCTGTTTTACCATTGGAGTTCTGCTTGAGACCAATGACTTCAGACGTCACGGATAGCGTATCGCCACTAAAAACAGGTCGCTGGAAAACACATTCCGCATAGCCAAGGTTGGCCACAGCATTGAGGGAGATGTCAGGAACCGTCTTGCCGAACACGACGTGGAACACCAGCAGGTCATCGAGTGGGCGGGTCGAAAATCCAATGTTTCGCGCAAAGGTCTCGGCACTTTGCACAGCAAACCTGCTGCCGTAGAGCGCGATGTACAAAGCCCCGTCAGCTTCCGTGACCGTGCGTGGTGTCGCATGCACGAGGGTCTGTCCAACCTCGAAATCTTCAAAGAAGTTGCCGCGGTTTTGCTTTGTGGAGGACGTCGCCATGATGTGCTCGTGGTGTTGTGTGTCGAAGCGGTCAGTGCTGTGGTCTGCTACCGGTCCTGAGCGCCCGCGACAAGGCGGTAGACGTGCGGCACACCGCCGGTCGTCAGCTTGGCCATATCGGGCTCACGCGACAAGATCGATGTTTCGCTTGATCCCGTCGCGCCCAGGCCCTAAGGACAACGCCGGAAGCGCACCCGGCGCAATGCCTCGCCTTCCATCCCAGCGCACACTGCAACTGTTGTGTGCACACCGCCACACCGGCGACCAGGGGCCGTAGCTCAGTTGGGAGAGCGCTTGAATGGCATTCAAGAGGTCAGGGGTTCGATTCCCCTCGGCTCCACCATTTTTTTCTAACCCGTTGAAATCGCGAAAAGCCCTTGATTTCAGGGCTTTGCCTCTAGAAGGGCTCTTCCTCAAATGCGGGGGCACGGTCTATTTTTGCCGATCTTGAGACATTTGAGGAAGAGCCCTCAGAGCGATGCTTTCGTAGCGCCATGTAGGGAACGTCGAGCGTTCCAGCCATCCTGATCGGCAAGCCGGTCGATGTCCGCTGCTCTAACGATCGTAAGGATTTCGAAGTGTAGCTAAATTGTAGCTATTGATTGATCTGCATTCAAATCAAATTAGTTTAAGTCATTGAAATGATTGGTAGCGGAGGAGGGACTTGAACCCCCGACACACGGATTATGATAACGCGCTCGTCGATCAAGTCTCAATGATTTCAAACAGTTATGTAGGTGCCCGTTGCAACGAACGCCTCACAACGCATCACCGCGCTGAACTGATCCCCGCAAATTCCCCACACAGATTGATCGGGGATCGCTGCGTGATACCGCGATCCAAGCGCCCCTAAACGTCACATCGCTTGTTGTCGTGCGTCAGCGATTTTCAGACCAAGGATCAGGCAAGATGACCCAGAAATTTGTCGGAGTTACTCGCCCCAGCATGCCGTTTCACGCACTGATGAAGGTGACGCATGAACATCTGACGACTTCTCTAGGGCTCGATTCTCAAGGACGAGGGATGAGCCGGATTAGGGATGTGGCGATTCATATGGCTGAGCGCGGCAACAACGATGGGACTTCTATTTTTCCATCTGTCGGAACGATTGCTAGACAGATGGGCATCAGCGAACGGACAGTTCATCGCTGCATGAAACTGCTCGCTCCTGAAGATGACAGCGGGTTGTTTGTGCTCGTCCGTCACAGTGGTGGCTACCAGCGCGGCAACGAGTACATGCTCAACATGGAACTGCTCGCGAAGGTCTACAATGAAAGTGAGTATGCGCAGGTTAAATCTCACAAGAAGACGTTGGCAGAGCAACGATCCCGCTTCCAGAAACACAATGGCGTATCGCCTGCGCCAGACGGCGATCCTACGAAAACTGTGACAGTTGCCCCTGGGTCTTGTGTGACCTCGGGACATCGGTCACCTGACCCGGGGACAACTGACGGGTGTCCCGAGGTCAACCAACCGGCTCATAACCGACCCAATGACCGGCCCAAAAACAAATCAGAGTCTGGCAGCTCTCAAGACGTGTCCATTACCGACGCAGAGTTGAA
>CALHAX010000022.1 GCA_937931785.1 uncultured Hyphomicrobiaceae bacterium
GGCAAGTGCGCGACCTTCGGTTGCCAGATCTTCCGGGATATAGGCAAGCGCGATGTTTTTCCCGACTGTGGGACCAAAGGTGATGCTTGTCGTATACGAACGACGTCCCTTGGTATCGACAAGAACATCACCGCTTGCCGGATCGATAACGGGGCATGTTCCGACTGGGTAGCGTGCGACACCGCCTGAATCGGTATTTTCCGTCATCACCAGTGTGCAGAGATAGGCCGGTTGCCGTGGAACATCCCTGATCTTCAGATACGCGTCCTTGCCATGGAACGCTGCTGGCTTGACCTTCGGGCGTGCAAGGTCCGCTTCAATAAGATTATATTCCGTGAGAAGATCTGCATTCTGCAAACGGAGGCTTTTTTCCAGTCGTCGGCTGTTGGCATAGGTTTCCACACCGACCGGCGTAATACCCTCGCCGTGTAATGTGTCCCACAATGCCAGTCCGTCATCGAACTTGAAGTGTAGCTCCCAACCTTGCTCACCAACATATGAGATGCGGAACGCGGAAACCGGGGTGCCTTTGATCGTTAGTTGTTTCACCGAACCAAACGGGAAATTCTCCAGCGAGAGCGTGTCCGGATCGTCTGCAACCTTTTGCAACGTTGCGCGTGCATTGGGACCCCACACACCAAGGCAGCCAAAGTCCCGCGTTCGATCCTCAATGGTGACATCATAACCATGGTCCTGAGCCATGCGCTTCATGTAGATGAAGTCACGGTTCCCGGCGTCCGCTCCGTCAATTACCCGATAACGATCTTCCATCCGCAGAACGGTAAGATCGGCACGCACACCACCTTCCGCGTCAAGCCAATGCGTGTAGACGCCTTTGCCGACGGGCGTCGTCCCACCGACCTTGGCGACGCAGAGGTATTCCATGAACCGTTCGTGGTCCGGGCCCGAAACGTCGTAAAGGGCGAAGTGTGAGAGGTTCACCATCCCGACATCTTCCGACATCTGCAGATGCTCGGCATTCGATACGCGCCAGAAGTGCCGGTTGTCCCATTCCGCTTCCCGCACGGGAACCCTGTCGCCGAATTTCTCAAGCAGGTGATCGTTGCCAGCGTAGCCATGCGCCCGTTCCCAACCGCCGATCTCCATGAAATGTGCGCCATGGGTCTTTTCGCGATCGTAGAACGGAGAGCGGAACAGGCCACGCCCCTTGGAGTATGGTTCGCGGTTGTGGACCGCCGGATTGTAGATTTTGAACGCCGTTTCGTAGCAGCGCTCTTCAATATATTTTTCTTCCTGCTGGTGCGGATAGTAGCGCGCGACATCAATGCCATGATGATCGATCTCGGTACGCCCGTCGGTGATCCAGTCGGCCAGGACCTTGCCGGTGCCCGGGCCGTCCTTCACCCAGACAGAGACCGCATACCAGAGACCACGCACGTTGGCGGATTCCCCGATGGACGGCCCGCCGTCTGCCGTGACCTGAAGCAAACCGTTGAAGGAGCGTTTTTCATCATATCCGAGCTCGCCAAGAATGGGTGTAAGCTCGATGGCACGCTCAAGTGCATCCATGACCTGATCCATTTCAAGGTCACGCTGCGATGGTGAAAGTCGCGCTTCTTCCTTCTCAAGAAGATCGCGTGGATGGCACATGCGAGGATTTTTTTCCTCGTAGTAACCCCATTCGATCATACCGCCTTCTGTGGTGGACGGATCGCCAGTGTCACGCATGTAGGCGGAATTGCCCTGATCACGCAGGAGTGGCCAGCCGATGTCTTTGCCCGTTCCTGCGAATTCCTCGTAAGGGCCGAACCAGAGCAGGGGGTGGTCGACGGGCATGACGGGCAGGTCTTCTCCAGCCATCTGCGCAATCAGACGGCCCCACAATCCGGCACATACGATCACGCAATCGGCCTCGATTGTGCCCTTGTCAGTGTGGACGCCACAGATGCGACCATTCCGGATGTCGAGGCCCGTGGCGGGCGTGTTCGGATATGTCGTCAGTTTACCGGTGGCTTCGGCTTGCTGCACGAGTTCCCCGGCCACCACCTGAGAGCGTGGGGTTACCAATCCGGCGTCCGGGTCCCAGAGCGCGCCCTGGATCAGGTCTTCCTCAAGCAGTGGAAATTTTTCCTTGGCTTCAGCGGCACTGATCATCCGGGCTCTGGTACCAAACGAGCGGCCAGAAGCGACTTTGCGTTGAAGTTCGGCCATGCGGTCATCGTCGCCAACACGTGCCACTTCAAGTCCACCACATTTTTCGTAACGACCCATCTTTTCGAAGAAGTCGATGGAATACATCGTGGTGTGGCATGTCATGTTGTCGTGTGCTGTTGCGTAGCAGAAGTCGGACGCGTGCGCTGTCGATCCAATGTCTGTCGGGATTCCAGACTTGTCGAGGCCGATGATATCATCCCAGCCGCGCTCAATAAGATGATGCGCGACAGACGCGCCGACGATACCGCCTTGGCCAACAATCACAACTCTTGCGCGCTTGGGGAAATCCGACATTGATCTTGTTCCTTGGAGTGAATGCTTTCGTACGGCCGCGGATTTCGGGCGCGCAACAAATCCGGTTCTGACGCTGTTCTAGTGACCGGATTGCATTTGACTAGCGTCGTAATGCGACACGCCCATCTTCGCGAGCGACACATCGGCAATATCCGTGGCTGCCGTGGCTGAAGCGCAAAGAGTGTGCAGGATGCGACAATTTCCGTCGTATATGTTGGAACCTGACAATATGGGATCGGTATGCTAGGTCCAACGAAAGAATTGCGTACCGACCGAGTGCCAACCCGCAAATGACCACACTTGTGAGTCATGAGAACATAAGCGGGAAAGGCGGGGGGGCTGTACCCGGGAGAGGACTGCAAGATCGTGGTTGCTGTTGAATCTGCACCGTCACCAGCGGATGCATACGTTAGGTTTGAGAACGTCCAGAAGAGCTATGATGGGGAAATCCTTGTCGTAAAGAACCTCAATCTGGATATTGCCGCAGGTGAGTTCCTGACCATGTTGGGACCATCCGGATCGGGTAAAACGACCTGCCTCATGATGCTGGCCGGCTTCGAACCGGCCACGAACGGTGAAATTTTCCTGAAAGATCGCCCCATCAACCGGGTGCCACCACACAAGCGCGGCATCGGTATGGTGTTTCAGAATTACGCGCTTTTCCCGCACATGACGGTGGAAGAAAATCTGGCTTTCCCTTTGCAGGTCCGGAAAATTCCGAAGGCGGAGGTGACAGAGAAAGTCAAACGTGCGCTTGAAATGGTGGAGATGCCGGAATTTGGAGCACGCCGTCCTGCTCAACTTTCTGGCGGACAACAGCAGCGCGTTGCCGTCGCGCGTGCTTTGGTCTTTGAACCTGATCTGGTTCTCATGGATGAACCGCTCGGAGCGCTCGACAAGCAACTGCGCGAGCAAATGCAGTACGAAATCAAGCACATTCATGAAAATCTCGGTGTGACCGTCGTTTACGTAACGCACGACCAGTCCGAAGCTTTGACGATGTCCGACAGGATTGCCGTTTTCAATGACGGCGTTATCCAGCAGCTGTCGTCTCCCGATGATCTTTATGAGCGTCCCGAAAGCAGTTTCGTTGCGCAATTCATCGGTGAGAACAACAAGCTGAATGGCACTGTCAAAGCCATTGCAGATGGCATGTGCGACGTCGAAATTCCGGGTGGAGATGTCGTCAGCGCGCTTGCGATCAACATATCTGGCGTGAATGAATCAACGCAATTGTCTCTGCGGCCTGAGCGTATCACAATCAACCCGACCCCTGGCACATTGCCGAACGTGATCGAGGGACGTGTCGAGGAACTCATCTACCTCGGAGATCACATTCGCACACGCATGACAGTGGCCGGACATCCCGATTTTATCGTCAAGGTGCCGAACACACTGGGACAGGTTTCGTTGAAAGAAGGTGAAAACGCCACTGTAGGCTGGGCGACGGAAGATTGTCGCGCTTTGGACACCTACTAGCGAGCCGCAGATTGATGTGGATGACTTCTGGAGAACGCTAGCAGCAGGAGCTTATGCTCGCCTGATTTGATCGTTACAACCGATTCATCTCGTGACGTTGGGGGCAGTTAATGCTTTGATCACGAGGAGAAACCCCGGCGGCGCAAGCTGTCCAATAAGAACGCGGACGAATGTCCCGAGAACCGTACCAGCAAGACTTATGAGCTGGTACAAAGACTGAATAAGGGTCCGCGAAAGCGGTGGTGTGCTCAACACGAGTTGAGCGTGCCGAAAGGGAGCGAACAAGGAGAACCCTGAATATGAAGCTCAAAACACTTGCAGTAGCTGCGGGCGCACTTGCCTTCGGCGCGACGGCCGCACTGGCTGCCGATCTCACGATCACATCGTGGGGCGGTGCTTACACGGCCTCTCAGCAAAAAGCCTATGGCAAGGGCTGGGAAGCCAAATCCGG
>CALHAX010000023.1 GCA_937931785.1 uncultured Hyphomicrobiaceae bacterium
GATTACTGATGAGTGAACACACAAAATTCTACATTGACGGCAAATGGGTGCCCCCCGCAACGCCGGTCGAACTGGATGTGATAAACCCTGCAACGGAAGAAAAATGTGCTGTCATATCCCTTGGATCTAGCGTTGACATCAACAAGGCCGTTGCAGCCGCTCGGCAAGCCCTGCCGGGTTGGCGCAAAACCAACCCTGAAGATCGCCTTGCATTGTTGCAAAAACTTGCTGATGTCTACAAACGGCGCATGGGGGAAATGGCCGATGCCATCTCTCTGGAGATGGGCGCACCGAAGTCTGTCGCTGAAACACAGCAGGCCCCGTCCGGTCTCGGTCACCTCAAGGCGTTCATCCGAGTTCTCGAGAACTTTTCTTTCGAGCATCCCCTACGGGACGACGCAACAGATACTCATATCATTTATGACCCTGTGGGTGTTTGCGGATTGATCACGCCGTGGAACTGGCCAATGAACCAGGTCACACTCAAGGTCGCTCCGGCGCTTGCCGCCGGGTGCACGGTCGTACTGAAACCGTCCGAAATTGCCCCGCTATCATCAATGTTATTTGCCGAGATGGTGCATGAGGCCGGATTCCCACCGGGCGTGTTCAACCTTGTCAATGGTGATGGTCCAACGGCTGGTGAGGCCATGTCCCGTCATCCGGACATCGACATGATGTCATTCACCGGCTCGACGCGTGCTGGCATGGCTGTCACCAAGGCAGCCGCGGAAACCGTCAAACGCGTGTCCCTTGAGCTGGGAGGCAAGGGGCCGAATATTGTCTTTGCCAATACGGATGTGGCCAAGGCTGTCAAACGTGGCACGCTCCATTGTTTCAACAACTCTGGGCAATCGTGCAACGCGCCTACGCGCTGATGGTCGAACCCTCAGTTTAAGTCCTGTCGCCGTCCGGCGACGGGTGGTTCGATTCCCTTCACCCGCTCCAAAACCCGTTCAGTTTCAATAACCTGTGCAGTCCGCACCCGCTATTGATGGCGCAGAGCAATGGCCTTCCCGCTGGTCATCATTCAATTCCTGTGCATTGTTTCCTTGAGGACAGTGCAATACGTCCGCACGGCAGCCACGGCCTATAGGGAAAGACATGCAATTTGCAGAACTCAACGGCGTCACGCTTCATTATCAGGTGATCGGTGCAACAGGCGAAAAGCCCGTGCTCGTATTTTCGAACTCGCTTGGAACGGATTTCCGGATCTGGCGCGATGTCATCATGCAGTTCGCCGGCACTTATGCGATCGTGGCTTACGACAAGCGTGGACATGGCCTCTCCGATGTCGGTGCGACGCCCTATGTCATGGACGATCACGTCGGAGATCTGGCTGCGTTGCTCGACCACCTGCGCGTGACGAACGCCATCGTGTGCGGGCTGTCAGTCGGGGGATTGATTGCGCAGGGACTGGCAGTGTCACGTCCCGATCTCGTGCGTGCACTCATTCTTTGCGATACGGGGCACAAGATTGGCAACGATACGCTTTGGAATGATCGCATTGCAGCGGTAGAGGAAAATGGAATTGAATCTCTCGCCGAGGGCATTCTGGAGCGTTGGTTCAGTGCGGCCTATCGCAAACCGGGCAATCCGGATTTTTCCGGCTACCGCAACATGCTCGTGCGCACTCCGGCAGCCGGATACGCAGGCACATCTGCCGCGATCCGCGATACAGATTTTACAGCGCAGGTCCCGACCATAACTGTGCCGACACTGTGTGTCGTCGGGGACGAGGACGGGGCAACGCCGCCCGCACTTGTCCAGGAACTCGCAAGCCTGATCCCCAACGCCACCTGTGAGGTGATTGAAGGGGCTGGCCATCTGCCGTGCATCGAACAGCCGGACAAGCTGGTGGAAGTGATGAGTGCATTTCTCTCCCGCATTCCGGCAAACGGAACCTCGCATGGCTGACGGAAACTCGCCAAAACATGTTCAGGGAATGAAAACGCGCCGTGCAGTGCTGGGCGACGCACACGTGGATCGTGCCGAGAGACTCAAATCGGATTTCGACGCCCCATTCCAGGAACTGATCACGGAAGCCGCATGGGGCCAGGTCTGGTCCGGGGCAGCGCTTTCGCCGCGTGAACGCTCGATGATCACCATCGCGCTTCTTGCGGCGCTGGGTCAGGATGACGAGGTGGCGATGCACGTGCGCGCCACGGCAAACACGGGGGCCACGAAGGAGGATGTGCGGGAGGCGTTGATGCATGTCGCGATTTACGCGGGCGTCCCGGCAGCCAATCATGCCATCAAGATCGTGAAACAGGTTTACGCCAAGATGGAAGAAAATGAGGTGCGGGCAAATGAAAGCTAGGCCCGAACAGTTTCAATCTCGGGATCGCACTTGGCAGCCCAAAGCGCTGACCCCCGCATACAAGTCGACCCGGTTGCGCGCGCCCGGTCGTCCGCCGGTGCTGTTTGCTAACACTCTGAGCGAAACGACAGGTCCCGTGTTCGGGCACGATATGATCGGCCCGCAGGACAACGATCTGATCTGCAACTATGCGTCGTCGGATGGGGCTGCGATTGGTCCCCGCATTGCGGTCCATGGGCGTGTCCGCGACGAAAACGGACGTGTCGTTCCAGGCGTGCTGATCGAAATCTGGCAGGCCAACAGCGCGGGGCGCTATCGCCACAAGAACGACACCTATCTCGCGCCGCTCGATGCCAATTTTGGCGGCGCAGGGCGAACGATAACCGACAAAAAGGGATGTTATACATTCCAGACCGTGCAGCCTGGCCCGTATCCATGGCCAAACAGCGAAAACGCGTGGCGGCCTGCGCACATTCATTTTTCAGTCTTCGGTAGCGGCTTTGCGCAACGTCTCATTACCCAGATGTATTTCGAGGGTGATCCGTTGATCCCGCTCTGTCCGATTGTGCAGTCGCTGAATGATCCGGCTGCCGTGAACCAGTTGACCGCACGGCTGGATATGGACACGGCTATTTCCATGGATCGGTTGGCCTACCGTTTCGACATCGTACTGCGTGGAACGACCTCGACACCCTTCGAGAATCGTCTGGAGGGAAATTGAGCGTGGGCACGAAACTGAGGTTGCGCGAAAGCCCGTCGCAAACGGCTGGGCCATATGTCCATATCGGTTGTGTTCCAAACACCTGTGGTGTCGGGCGCCCATTCATGACCGATCTCGGGGCTGTCATGTTGGGTGACAAAACACCCGGTGAACGGATCGCAGTTGAAGGGCAAATCTTCGATGGTGCCGGCGATGTGCTGAAGGATGCCCTGATCGAGGTTTGGCAGGCAGACCATGCCGGCCAATACGCAACAGCAACAGCGGGGCAACCGGGCGTCTTTTCCGGCTGGGGTCGACAGGCAACCGATCTTGATACCGGGCGTTTCCGTTTCGAGACAATCAAACCCGGATGCGTGCAATGTGCTGACGGTCGCCTCCAGGCCCCGCACATTTCGTTCTGGATCGTGGCACGGGGGATCAATCTTGGCCTGAACACGCGGATGTATTTTTCCGACGAGGCGCAGGCCAACGCAAAGTGCCCTGTGTTTTTGCAGGTCGAAGAACAATTCCGACCAACGTTGACGGCAGAACGCAATGGCGACGTCTATATCTTTGATATCTATCTCCAGGGTGCCAAAGAAACCGTCTTCTTCGACATCTGATCTGTCCACCCACCAAGGTCGTACCCGAAAACATGTCATTTACCCCCTTCAATGCGCCGCTCCTCTCGGGACTGCTCGGCGATACGGACGCCGCGGCATTCTTTTCCGTAAAAGCTGACATCGACGCGATGGTGCGGTTTGAAGTTGAGTTGGCGCGCGCGCAGGCAGCGTTGGGCGTCATTCCAACGGAGGCAGCACAGCAGATTGCAACAGCAGCGGCCGCGTTTGCCCCGGACATGAAATTACTGAGCGAAGCAACGGCACGCGATGGCATGGCCGTGCCTGAATTCGTGCGCCAGTTGCGCGCGGTGGTCGGTGATCCTGACGGACAATATGTCCACCATGGCGCGACCAGTCAGGATGTCATCGACACCAGCATGGTGCTGCGCATGAAGGGCGCTAGCGTGCTATTGGATGAGCGTTTGCAGGGCGTTCTGTCCACGCTGGAGCAATTGTCTACGAAATTCGGCAGTCAACCGCTTCTGGCCCGAACGCGTATGCAAGTGGCCTTGCCGATCACCGTCGCAGATCGCATTGCAATCTGGTCAACGCCGCTGCAGGAGCAGATGGAGCGTCACCACACGCTTGCTGCGCACCTGCTCAAGGTTCAGCTCGGAGGTCCCGTCGGGACACTCCAGACGATGGGCCCGCGCGGCGCAGAGGTGCGCAACAAGTTGGCAGACAATCTTGCTTTGCACACCGCTCCGTCGGCCTGGCACACCAATCGCAATGCACTGACAGACTATGCGAACTGGCTCGCACGTCTGTGCGGGAACCTCGGAAAAATCGGTCTCGACTTCGCGCTGATGGCCCAGGATGAAATCGCCGCCGTCAGCTTTTCCGGCAGCGGCGGGTCCTCGGCCATGGCGCACAAGCAGAACCCGGTGAAGGCCGAGGCGCTTGTGACATTGTCCCGGTTCGCCGCCACTCTGCTGTCCGGTATGCACGTGGCAGCCGTCCATGAACAGGAGCGGTCAGGCGCGTCCTGGATGCTCGAATGGATGCTGTTGCCCCAACTGGTCGTGGCCGCGGGCGCATCTCTACGCAATGCGCAAAGTCTCTTGTCGTCCATAGAACACATGGGCGAAACGTTTGAATGAGCGACCAGGAGAAGGCTGACCTTCCGGCGATGCTCTGGTATGAGAAACACGCCAGTCGTCAAAGAGCACTGCGAGCCAATTCATGAATCTGGAACTCACCGAAGAGCAATCCGCCATCTTCAACATGGCGCATGACTTCGGCCAGCACCGCATCGCGCCGCACGCGCGCCAATGGGAGCAGGACGGAACCATTCCAAGAGACCTTTGGCCGGATGTGGCCGAGCTTGGTTTGTCAGCGCTCTATGTTCCGGAGGAAAAAGGCGGGTCCGGTCTTTCACGACTCGACGCAACACTGGTGTTCGAAGCGCTCGCCATGGCGTGTCCCTCCGTCGGGTCATTCCTTTCAATCCACAACATGTGCGCGGCCATGATCGAGAAATTCGGGACGCCCGAGCTTCAGGACAAATGGTTGCCGAGTGTCTGCAAGATGGAGACTGTATTATCCTACTGCCTGACTGAACCCGGCTCCGGATCCGATGCTGCGGCGTTGAAAACACGGGCCGAGCGTACCAACGACGGTTGGGAACTTACCGGCACGAAAGCCTTCATCTCCGGGGGCGGTTATTCCGATGCCTACATCGTCATGTGCCGCACGGGCGATGACAGCCCGCGCGGGATTTCGGCTATGATCATGGAAAAAGACGCAGACGGGTTGTCGTTTGGTCGACTGGAAGACAAGATGGGATGGCGTTCGCAGCCGACAGCCCAGTTGGACATGAACAAGGCGAAGGTCGAGGCCGGCAATCTTCTGGGCGAGGAGGGGCGTGGGTTCACGTACGCGATGGCCGGTCTTGATGGTGGTCGTTTGAACATTGCCGCTTCCGCGCTGGGAGGCGCTCAGGCAGCATTGAACGCGACGCTCACATATATGGGAGAGCGCAAGGCGTTCGGCAAAACCATCGACGGGTTTCAGGCGCTGCAGTTCCGGATTGCCGATATGGAAACCGAACTTCAGGCAGCACGGAGTTTTTTGCGCACGGCAGCGTTCAAGCTCGACAACGGCACATCAGATGCCACGAAGTTCTGCGCCATGGCCAAACGCTTCGTGACGGACACCGCATTCCGTGTCGCCAACGACGCGCTGCAATTGCACGGCGGCTATGGCTATCTCGCAGACTACGGGATCGAAAAGATCGTCCGTGACTTGAGGGTTCATCAGATTCTCGAAGGAACAAACGAGATCATGCGCGTCATTATCGCTCGCGCAATGCTGGCCGAGCGCGATCAATGAGCGAAATCGATATTCGCGTCGAGGGGCGTGCAGGACGCATCACACTCAATCGGCCGGAAACACTGAACGCACTGACAAGCACAATGTTGCAGGCGATCGATCGAGCGCTCGAAGACTGGCGTCATGACGATAGCGTGCGCCTGGTCATGATCGACGCTGCGGGCGATCGTGCGTTTGCTGCTGGGGGCGATATCATTGACCTCTACAACACGGGGCGTGCAGGAGACTTTGAATTCGGGCAACGGTTCTGGGCACACGAGTATGGCCTGAATGCACGTATCGCGGCTTACCCCAAACCCTACGTCGCGTTCATGCACGGCTTCGTCATGGGCGGTGGCGTGGGTGTGTCGGCCCACGGCTCGCAAAGAATTGTCACAGACAACACGCAGGTTGCCATGCCGGAATGCGGTATTGGTCTCGTGCCGGATGTCGGTGGGTCCTGGATATTGGCGAACGCCCCAGGCCACTGCGGAGAATATCTCGGCATGACCGGAACGCGCATGGGACCGGCAGACGCGATATATGCAGGTTTTGCCGACACCTACGTTCCGGCGGACCAGTGGGACGATCTGAAGTTCCGTTTGATCGAGAGCGCAGACGTCGGCGTGATCGCGTCGTTTGCCACGACACCGCCCACAGGTGACTTGCAAGTCAGGCAAGTGCAGATCGATACTTTGTTTTCGCGAGAAACAGCGCAGGGCATTGATGCCGCCTTGGAGGCGGACACATCGGACTGGGCGCAGCAAGCAAGCAAGGCGTTGCGTCGCGGGTGTCCTCTGTCCGTCGCATGCACCATGACAATGGTCCGCACCGCGCGCCAGATGGCATTGCGCGAGGCATTGATCCAGGAATACAGGTTCATTTCGCGCTGCATGTCGGATGGAGAGTTTATCGAAGGCATTCGAGCCGCCGTGATTGACAAGGATCGCGATCCGCGCTGGGTGAAGCCTACGCTGGCGGACGTGACGTCGGGCGATGTTGCGCATATGCTGGCCGTCCCGGATGTGGGCGATTTGAAACTGGAAGAGGGCGTTGCAGCATGAAAATCGGGTTCATCGGACTGGGGAACATGGGGGCCCCAATGGCAGCGAACCTGATCAAGGCCGGGCACACTGTGACCGGGTTCGATCTTGCCGCCTATGAGGTTGAAGGGATCATCAAGGCCGAGTCTGCACCCGAAGCAGCTACGGGGCAGGATGCTGTCATCACCATGCTGCCCAACGGTGCAATCCTGACAACTGTCATGGAAGAGATCGTGCCCGTTTGCACGTCGGGCACCTGCCTGATCGATTGTTCAACGGTCGATGTCGCTGCGGCCAAAGCGGCGCATGGAAAAGCGGACGCATCCGCACTGTTGTCGGTGGATGCACCGGTTTCAGGCGGCGTCGGGGGCGCAGAAGCTGGAACGTTGACGTTCATGTGCGGAGGTTCGAACGAGTCCTTCGCCGCCGCCGCACCGCTATTCGAGGTTATGGGGCAGAAGGCCGTGCACTGCGGTGAAGGGGGGGCAGGCCAGTCTGCCAAGATCTGCAACAACATGATCCTTGGCATCACCATGATCGGTACCTGCGAAGCCTTCGCGCTTGCAGACAAGCTCGGACTGGATCGCCAGGCGATGTTCGACGTGGTCTCGACGTCGTCCGGCTACTCCTGGACAATGAATGCCTACTGCCCGGCACCCGGCATCGGACCGACGGCCCCATCAGACAATGACTACAAGCCGGGTTTCGCTGCGGAACTCATGCTGAAAGACCTCCGTTTGTCGCAGCAGGCCGCCAGTGACGTCGATGCGGCAACGCCGATGGGTGCTCGAGCAACCGAGCTCTATGGCGCGTTCGTCGCGGACGGTGGCAAGGGGCTGGATTTCTCGGCGATGCTGCCACGTCTGGAGAAGATGGGGCATTCAGACGGCTGAAAGTTTCTGGCAGAACGTTGTTGTGCTCATATTGCCTGAAACCAATGGACATTGGCCGCTTCGAACGGAGTCAAGCCCGAATCTTCAAAAAGGACTTGTTTTGTCCTTTCAAAAGCAATATGGGTCAACGACTCATTGGAATTCTTGACATCGGAACAGGCAAAATAGCGCGTTGAGCGCTGCAGTTCGCCTTGTTTGCGCTCGGTCGACACCTCATCTGAGAGTGACCTGATGCGCACAGATGTTGGGGGTATCGGATGACAGCGGCATGACGGGGGATCTCAGCGAGAAGTTTTAGGAGTGTAGCTCAGTTGGCAGAGCATCGGTCTCCAAAACCGAGGGTCGTGGGTTCGAGCCCCTCCACTCCTGCCACCTCGCTTGTTTGGGCGTTGGTGGACGAGAAGAAGATAAGAATTTAGACGGCAAACTGATGCTGCCCCTCACGGGCGCGGGTTC
>CALHAX010000024.1 GCA_937931785.1 uncultured Hyphomicrobiaceae bacterium
GTGCGTCGCAACGACTCGTGCGGTCGTCATTGGACTATCGCTTGACGTGTCTGCCGGTGCCCCTGCGGGCTAGTCCCGGTACGTTCCTCGCTGATCTATTCGGGGGACATGCGACCATGGCGACGATTGAAGAGATGAAGACCCAGCGTGCGATGTCGATGGAGGCCACGAAAGACGGGGCGCCCGCTCGCACGACCAACCAGTTTTTTGGTGTGGGGCCGATCACCGACCTGACCACTGACGAGGTCGATAGCCGCCGCGTTCGGTTCGAGTTCGAGAACTGGCTCGAGACGAACTATCGCAAACTGGACGATAAGGGGCGCGATCTTGGGCCATTCACGGCGGCCGAAATTGGCCGATCGATGCACCGCGGTTATCCGGCAGACAAGATCTTGCTCGATATGATGCGGGAGATTCACACCTACTTTGGGTATCCCAAGAAGAACAAGATGGCGGTTGGCCTTGGTGGCGGGCACTCCGGTTTCACGGTCTGTGTCGTTCACATGATGAACGCCAACGATCCAACCCAGCACACATTCGTCGATACGCCAAAGCCGGAGAGCGATGCAGCGAAGGCAGGGGGATTCTTCCGTCAGTCCTGGGGTGCGCAGATGATCGAGCTGCAGCGCTACTCGAAGAACGGGGATGAGAACCGCATTCACTTCACCGACGCAGAAGGTACGATTCCTTCTGCAGAAAAACTGGCTGAAATGGGCATCAAGCTGTTCATCGGGGTGGGGCACGAAACGACAGGGGCCACCACTTACACGACGGAAGATATATCCAATCTCCTGGCGTGGATTGATCTTGATCCCGAGAACCATCACGCGGTGATCGACAGCACCTCTATGCTTGGTGCAATGCCCTGGCCGCAGGGTATCGTCGATCAGGTCATGGACAAGTGCTGCATGTTCATGCCGTTCCAGAAGGCCATTGGTGGCATTTCCGGTTATCTCGTGGCGTCATTCACGCCGCAGGCGATTGCCCTGATCGAAGCGAATGAGGCCGATCCGTCGTGGGCCATCCCACGGCAATTGAAGCTGACGGTGCCGGAAGATGCCAAGCGACCGCTGACATCGAAGAAAACCACGGCACTAGGGCCGATTTATGATCCTGAAGCGGACAAGATGCTGGGTGGCATTATCAATACATATTCGACCTTGGCGTTTGCTGAGACAACATTCGGTGTATTGCGTTCTGCAAAGCTGGCGGGATCCGTTACGGATCTGAACAAGCGTTCGATTGCCAACCGGGCGAAAATCAATGAGTGGGTGGCACAGAGCGACGTTCTGGAAATGGGCGTTGCCGATGAAAGCCGCCGTGGTGCTGCCGTGACCCTCCTCAAGGTCAATGATCCGGATATCACGGATTCGGCGTTGCATGACCGGATCATCGCACGCTCAAAGCAGCTTCTGCAGTATGAAGGACTGACGCATCCGAACGGTGACTATGAGCCGGGCCTGGATGTCGCACGCTACGTGAACGCATTCCCGGGCACGCCGGGAGATTATCGTGCATGGATCGGTGGTATTCGTCCTGTAGAAGACATCGAAGCGCTGCTTGAAAACCTGCAGTATGCCTATCATCGTGCGAAAATTGTTGTGCTTGAGGAAGAGCTCGCAGCTGAGGGGGAGACATTCGAAGCGTCGGCTTCAACGAGCGGCGGGATTGAGCGCAAGGATGATCCAAACCGAGCTTACAAGGTCTTGATTGCGGATCTGGTCGGCTTGCGTTTCGACGGCAATGGCAAACCGGATCATTCCGAGGTGCGGGCGTATATCGAGCAGCGCGGGGGGGTGTTCCACGAGGGATCAATTGTCGATGACGCTGCGCTGGAGCAGGGCAAGGTTCATTTCTTTTATCAACCGAACCTGTCGACAGAAGATGAAATCCTGCCGCAGACCGGCGATGGACAGTACGATGCGTTGATCGCTGCGGCGACGTTTATGCCGAAAGCCTCGAAGTTTGCCGAGGGCGGTGTGCGGATTGGTGCTGGAACCGGCAACATGGCATGTGAGTGCTGGGGCGGTGGAAATGGCGACGGTGGATCTGCACCGCTGATGAACACGCCGAGCTTCAACAGTCGTGCAACAGCGCACATGACGATCAAGGCGCTCCTCAAGGTGATGCCTGACCTGCCTGTCGCACGCCTTCACGAGATGGTCGTTGATGGCAAATTCGATACGGGCAAGAACCTGTGCGAGTTCCCGACCGAGAAGCTGGAAGGCAAGCGCCTTGCTGTCATCGGCTACGGGAACATCGGGCGTGAAGTTGCAAAGCTTGCGCAAGCCTTTGGTATGAAGGTCGCAGTTCATGCCCGCGAACGTCACAAGGACTGGATTGAGTCCGAAGGGTTCGAATATGCACCAACTGCGAAAGATGCCGCAAAGGGAGCAGATGTTATTTCCCCGCACACCGGGCTCGGCGCTCTTGACGCTGCCTCAGGCACATTCTCGAATGCCGGACTGGTTGATGCGGATGTCCTGGGTGCAATGAATGATGGTGCTGTGGTCGTGAACTATGACCGTGGAGAAGTGATCGACGCAGCGGCGCTGGATGCTGCGTTGTCGAGTGGAAAGATAAGGTATGCAGGGATCGATGCGGATCTGTTTGTTTGCCAGGACACGGGAAAACTGAGCGGTCCGATGGTTCCCTACCGGGAAATGGAATGCCGGCACAAAGGCAAGATGGAACTCTTGCCACATGCGGCTGCCGACACGGAGCATCTGTCGCGCGTTGAAGGTGCCCGTCAGGCCGTCGACCAGATCCTGGACTGCATTCAGTTCCGCCGCGTGACGAACCTCAAGGGTGATCTGCCCGAAGGTTACACGAATGCTGGTGCAAAGACCGTTGATGGTGTTGGCAAGGTGACGACAGGGCGACTGGCGTCCGTGGCAACGGATAAAAATACTTCTGCAAGGTTGCGGGCTCTGTCCGAAGACATGACCGCGATCTGGGGTGCGTTGCATGCGACGACCGATCCGGAACGCAAGCAGGAACTTATCGATCGTTACGGACAGGACCTGATCCGCGCGTCGAATACATACGCTGTCATGATGGAGCATCTTGGTCTCAAAGGACCTTTTGATGGATAGGAGCTTTCATGCCTGATACGATCAATCTGGCAGACAAGCTGGCGTTGGTCCATGAGCACTGGTCGCCGCACACGGTGGCGGGGTTCAACGGGCATGACGTGATGGTCGTGAAGGTTGAGGGCGCGTTTGTCTGGCACAAACACGATGACACAGATGATCTGTTTCTTGTGCTCAAGGGAGAGCTTGATATCCAGCTTCGAGACCGGACCGTGTCTCTTGCCGCAGGCGAAATGTTCGTGGTTCCCAAGGGTGTCGAACATCGTCCGGTTGCAAGAACAGAGGCTCATATTCTCTTGATTGAGCCCAAGGGAACTCCCAACACGGGCGACGCTGCGACCGCTGTTGAACGCAAGGTAATCTGAGTTTTTTCAGGCGTGCTGCCAGCGTCGCAGGTTCGCGTTATTTATGACTGGAAAACGGTGCGCGGTGGCGCGGACGTAGCGGGGCGCGCTTCTGGGCTGAGGCGACACGGCGTTTGCGCTTTTTTGCCGCCCGGCGTGGTGTTGTGTCTCTAACTCGGTTTTCATCCGCTTGCAGAGCAATGCGCTTTCTCTTTCGTGTGGTGCCGGGAAGACCTGGATGGCGGGCGTCGCCCAGCGCGGCCAACCGCTGTTCAACTGCGGGGATGGTGCGGCATGCGTTTGGCATTTCGAATGGGACCGATGGGGCGACAATGTTGCCAGACGGAAGCAGGCGCCTGGTCGTTCGGATTGCAGTAGAACCACCCTCTTTGCCAGTGTTTGCTGTCACGACGCGGCGCCCTCTGGCAAAGGAAACCCAGCTGGGAATGTATCCGGCGGATGCGAGGCGAACTCGCCCTTTTGCAGGGCGCACGAGGCGCAAGAGGGCAAGAATGCCGGCGCGCTGCATGTAACGAACCTGACCGGAAATGAAGTTTCCTGTCGAATAGATGGCCAATCCTTCGCGACCATCCTCGGTCACGACTTTTTCCCAGGGCTGGACGACGTGTGGATGGGTGCCGATTACTGCGGTTGCACCGGCCTCGATTGCTGCACGGGCGTAGAGACGATGACGACGTTGTGGGCGATGCTGGTTTTCTTCTCCCCAATGAGGTGTGAGGAATACGGCGTCAACATCTTTACGACTGCGGAGACGTTTCAACTCACTCATAACGGTCATGCGATCGCGATGGCACATGAGCACCTGTCGCTTGTCGTCCGGCAAACCGTTGGTCATCTCGGCGCATGCAAGCCAAGCCGTTGTGAAGCCTTTGCGTTTGATGAGGCGTGACCAGTCACCATAGGCCGGTGGACCGGAGTGGATCTTGCCAACCCGGGTTCCGGTGAACGGCATGCCCCGCTTGTTCATGTTCTGGATTGTGCGAATT
>CALHAX010000025.1 GCA_937931785.1 uncultured Hyphomicrobiaceae bacterium
CGGCGGTGGGCAAGAGCGCGGCATGCGTGCCGGAACCGAGAACCTGATTGGTATCGCTGGGTTTGGGGCGTCGGCGGAAGCGGCGGAACGCGATCTCGACGATTTTGCGAAGCTTGCAGATTGGCGTGATGAAATCGAAGCTGCCGTCGCGAAACAGACCTCTGACGCAGTTGTGATCGCGCAGTCTTCGCCGCGTCTGCCGAATACATCGTGCATCGCATTGCCTGGGGTGCCCGCTGAAACGCTTGTCATGGCGCTGGATCTGGAGGGGATTGCGGTCTCAGCGGGCTCTGCGTGTTCGTCGGGCAAAGTGACGCGCAGCCATGTACTTGAGGCCATGGGGTTCCCAGATGAAGTGAGTGGAAGCGCAATCCGTGTATCTCTAGGTTGGAATAGTTCTAAAAAGGATGTAGACCACTTCATGAAGGCTTGGGCGACGGTTACGGATCGCTTGGCACGACGATAGAAGTCGTTGGGTTTTATGGCGAAATCCGTCGTTCCATACTGTTCGTCGCGTCCGATGTTCTCGTGGATACCGGCCTTCGCTGGCATGACGGGCGAGGGATGCGACAGAACCTCGCCAGTCACTGACGTCATCCTCGCGAAGGCGAGGATCCACGACGACCATCGGGTTGGACAGATGATTGTGTCGCTCGAACGCTGAATGACATGATGCCGCGTTCGCGGCATGACTGAAACAAAGAGTGTGGCACCAGCGGGTGTCGCAACGCAGGTAACAGACAACGAGGCCCCGGAAATATGGCAGCCGTTCAGGAAACAATCGACCACGTCAAGACAATTGACGTTGACCAGTACAAGTACGGGTTCACGACGGATCTTGAGAGCGTCAAGGCGCCGCGTGGGCTGAATGAAGATATTGTGCGGTTCATTTCAGACAAGAAGAACGAGCCGGAATGGATGCTGGAATGGCGACTTGATGCGTTCGAGCGCTGGCAGACGATGGACGAGCCAGACTGGGCGCGCGTCAGTTATCCGAAAATCGATTTTCAGAGCCTCTATTACTATGCGGCGCCGAAGAACTCGGAAGGGCCGAAGAGCCTTGATGAGGTCGATCCGGAAATCCTGCGGATGTACGAAAAACTGGGCATTCCGCTGAAAGAACAGGAACTGCTTGCCGGTGTGCGCAAGCATGACGAGCCGAGCCAGCTTGATGCCGAGCCGTCTGACGAGGATGGCTATGCCCAGATGGCGGGCAAAGTTGCGATCGATGCGGTGGTCGACAGCGTGTCCGTCGTCACGACGTTCAAGAAGGAATTGGCCAAGGCTGGCGTGATCTTCTGCTCGATCTCGGAAGCGCTGCAGGAACACCCGGAGCTGGTGAAGAAGTATCTCGGGACCGTGGTGCCGAAGTCGGACAACTATTATGCGACGCTGAATTCGGCGGTCTTTTCCGATGGGTCATTCGTCTACATTCCGCCGGGCGTGCGTTGCCCGATGGAACTGTCGACCTATTTCCGGATCAACGAGACGGAAACCGGTCAATTCGAGCGCACACTCATCATTGCCGACAAGGGCTCGTATGTGAGTTACCTCGAAGGCTGTACGGCACCAATGCGTGACGAAAACCAGTTGCACGCAGCGGTGGTCGAACTGGTCTGCCTCGATGATGCGGAGATCAAATACTCGACGGTTCAGAACTGGTATCCGGGCGACAGCGAAGGCAAGGGTGGGGTCTACAACTTTGTGACCAAGCGGGCCGACTGTCGTGGCAAGAATTCGAAAGTGTCGTGGACGCAGGTGGAAACGGGTTCGGCGATCACGTGGAAATATCCGTCGTGCATCTTGCGTGGTGACAACTCGGTAGGTGAATTTTACTCCATCGCCATTTCCAACGGTCACCAACAGGTCGACAGCGGCACCAAGATGATCCATCTCGGCAAGAACACGTCGAGCAAGATCATTTCCAAGGGTATTGCGGCAGGCAAGTCTGACAACACATATCGTGGTCTGGTGTCGACGCATCGCAAGGCGACGAATGCGCGGAACTTCACGCAGTGTGACAGCCTGCTGATCGGCAACAAATGCGGGGCACATACGGTACCATATATTGAGGCGAAGAATTCCTCTGCGCACTTCGAACACGAGGCAACGACCTCGAAGATCTCCGACGATCAGATGTTCTATTGCCAACAGCGCGGTCTGAATGAAGAGGAAGCGATCGCCCTGATCGTGAACGGCTTCGTCCGCGAAGTGATGCAGCAGTTGCCGATGGAATTCATGGCGGAAACGCAGAAGTTGATCGGGATTTCGCTGGAAGGATCTGTTGGGTGAGTTCGGTCAATGCCACGTCTGTCATGTTGTACATTGTTGTAACGCTCGGGATCTTTTTTGTCCTCCGTTATGCTGTGCTGCCATGGTTCGGTGTGACGGATTTGGTCGGATTTGCAATCGCTATCGTGCCGGCGCTGCTGGCCGGTAGGTTCGTGAGAAGCTACTACGAAGCTCGTGGTGGGAAGACAGAAGGATAACGTTCCATGAAAACCGGTAAAGCGGCCGTCGTTGCTGCGTTTCTTCTCGGTGCGGCAGGAACGGCGTGGTGGTTTCTGCCGGGTATCGTCAAACGCATAAACACTGGGACCGGGGCTGAAATCGCAATCCATGCAGCATTCCCGGTTTTGCTTATGTTCTTCTTTCTTTACATGGCGTTTCGCGTCGCCATTTCGAAAGAAGACGGAGCGTATCGCGGCGACGACAAGACGTGGGAGCCGTGATGAGCGCTACGGATTCGATCATTCTGTCGGAAACGTAGAGCAGCCTGTCATTGTAACTTCGTCGGAATGTAACGGTAGAGCGTAGCGCGGCCTGAGTTTTTTTGCGTGACGAGAAAATGAATTTAACCGTGAAACGACTGAGTTCCTGCTTTCGCAGGAATGATGGAAATTGAGAGATGCGGGCGTTTGCCCAGAGAAACGAAAGAACGAGTACGGACATGCTGGAAATCAAGAACCTGCACGTGAAGATCGAGGAAGACGACACGGAGATCCTGCGTGGGGTCGACCTGACAGTGCCGAAGGGCGAAATCCATGCGATCATGGGGCCAAATGGATCGGGCAAGTCGACGCTCTCCTACGTGATTGCGGGCAAGGATGACTACGAGGTTACTGAAGGCGACATCCTTTGGAACGGTGAAAGTATTCTGGAATTGAGCCCGGATGAGCGTGCCGCTGCCGGTGTGTTTCTTGCGTTCCAGTATCCGATTGAAATTCCGGGCGTGGCCACGATGACGTTCCTGCGCACAGCGGTGAACGCGGTGCGGGTTGCACGCGGAGAAGGTGAGCTTTCGGTTGCGGATTTCATGCGGTTTGTGAAGGAAAAATCAGCAGAGTTGAATATCTCCATGGAGATGTTGAAACGCCCGTTGAACGTCGGCTTTTCAGGCGGAGAGAAAAAACGAAACGAAGTGCTGCAGATGGCGATGCTTGAACCGTCGCTTTGCGTGCTGGATGAAACGGACTCCGGTCTCGATATCGATGCAATTCGAATTGTGTCTGACGGCGTCAACCGTTTGAAGAGCCCTGAGAAAGCAATGCTGGTGATCACGCACTATCAGCGCCTGCTGGACTACATCGTGCCGGACAAGGTGCATGTTTTGTCGAAGGGCAAAATCGTCAAGACTGGCGGCAAAGAACTGGCGCTTGAGCTTGAAGAGTCCGGCTATGCTGAATTCGTGAACGAGGCGGCCTAGGGCTCTTATCCGTTCTTGCCCGGATACGTCGTGATGCTAGTGAATTATTGAAAGAAAGGGCGCGTTATCATTTTGTTTGAATGAAACACGCTTTAGATCATGGGTGAAGCAGCCACAAAACTGACCGTCGTGCGCAATCCGGCTGAAGAGGGTTTTCTGAAAACCTACGCCGATATCGCAGGAACGTTGCCGGGTACGGAGAAGATTGTCAAAGCGCGCCGGGATGCGATGGCGGTGTTCGAAGAACTTGGCCTGCCGCATCGCCGTGTCGAGGAGTGGAAATATACGGATCTGCGCGCGGCGATCAAAGAGGCCAATCCCGTCGCGAAGCCTGCTTCCGTTGATGCAGGTGCTTTGAAGTCTGCCCTTGGCGCGCTAGCCGACGTGGATGCCATTCGTGTGGTGCTGCTCGATGGTCACTTTGCTGCAGATCTCTCTAACGTCGACGATGCTGGTAAAGGCATGCGGATTATGCCCCTGGCCGAAGCGCTGGGTGACAAGGAGTTCGCTGCAGCCCACGCCGAGATTGCGAACGTTCTGGAGCACGATACGTCTGTTGCACTTAACACCGGTTTGATGACGGATGGTGCAGCCATTCGGATTTCCGGGCCGCACGAGACACCGATCCACATTGTTCATGCAACAACGGCGCAAAGCGCATCGTTGGTGACGACGCGTAATACCGTTTCCGTTGGAGCCGGTGCAAATGTCACGCTGATCGAGTCATTTGTTTCCCTCGGTGATGCGGGCGTGCAGGTCAATACAGTGACGCATGTCGGCATCGGTGATGATGCGCATGTCGTCCATGTGAAAGTACAAAAAGAAAACGCTGAGAGTTTGCACCTGGCGACCTGGGCTGTCGAGCTGTCCGCGCGTTGCCATTACGATACCTTGCAGGTCACGACCGGTGCTGCCCTCACCCGCAATCAAATCTATCTCACATTCAATGGTGAGGACGCCAAGGCGCACATGAACGCGGCGTATCTCCAGCGCGGCAAACAGCACTGCGACTCGACGCTGGTCATTGATCATATCGTGCCAGGTTGCGAGAGCCGGGAGCTTTACAAAGGCGTGCTGGACGATCAGGCGCGTGGCGTGTTCCAGGGCAAGATCATGGTCAAGCCGGAAGCGCAGAAGACCGATGGCAAGCAAATGGCGCAAGCTTTGTTGCTTTCCGACGAGGCGGAGTTTGACAGCAAACCGGAATTGGAAATTTTTGCCGACGATGTTGTCTGCGGACATGGCTCCACGTCGGGTGCAATTGACGATGAGCTGCTGTTTTATCTCCGCGCGCGCGGCATTCCTGAAAAGAAGGCACGCGCTTTGCTCGTGCAGGCGTTTGTTGGTGAGGCCATCGCAATCATTGAAGAACACGAAAAGCTGTATGAGGCCTTGATGGGGATCGCTGAAGACTGGTTGAGCGAGGCGGTGTGACAACTGTGTGCGTGAACGTTGAGCGCGAATTCGGCAAAGGTATGAAGCGATGACAGTCATGGAAACGTTGAATCCGGTTGCTTTCGATGTCGACAGCATTCGGGCAGATTTTCCGATTTTGTATCGGGATATCTACGATAAACCACTGACTTATCTGGATAACGGTGCGTCAGCGCAGAAACCGAAACCGGTTCTGGATGCGATCGAACACGCCTACAAGATGGAATATTCCAACGTTCATCGCGGTTTGCACTTCCTGTCAAATGAAGCCACGGCAAAGTATGAAGCGGCGCGCCAGACCGTGGCAACGTTCCTCAATGCGCCGCACGACAATCAGATCGTTTTCACGAAAAACACCACCGAGGCGATCAATCTGGTGGCATCGTCGTTCGGCGAGCAGTTCATCGGTGAAGGGGACGAGATTGTCCTGTCGATCATGGAGCACCACTCCAACATCGTGCCATGGCATTTCCACCGGGAACGCAAGGGCGCGATTTTGCGCTGGGCGCCGATTGATGATGACGGTAATTTTCTTCTGGAGGAATTCGAGAAGCTTCTGAACGACCGCACCAAGATTGTTGCGATCACACAGATGTCGAACGCGCTGGGAACGGACGTTCCGGTGAAAGAAATTTGTCGGATGGCACATGAGCGTGGCATCCCGGTTCTGGTCGACGGTAGTCAGAGTGCGGTGCATCGTCCGGTTGATGTGCAGGATATCGATTGCGATTTCTTCGTCTTCACGGGACACAAGACATACGGGCCGACCGGCATCGGGGCGCTTTATGCGAAGTCTGAATGGCTTGATCGTCTGCAACCCTACATGGGGGGCGGCGAAATGATCGAAAGTGTGACAACGGATGGCGTCACATACGGTCGTGACCATCACAAGTTCGAGGCCGGAACGCCACCGATCGTCCAGGCCATTGGTCTTGGTGCTGCGCTGACCTATATGATGCAGGTAGGGCGCGAGCAGATTGCGGCGCACGAAGACGCGTTAAAGGCGTATGCGCATGCACGCCTTGGTGAGATGAACTATCTCAAGATCTACGGGAATGCCCGTGAGAAGGGGGCAATTGTTTCGTTCACCATGGACGGGCTGCATCCGCATGATATCTCAACGATTATCGATCGTTCAGGTGTTGCAGTGCGGGCCGGTCATCATTGCGCTCAACCGCTGATGGAACGGTTGGGTGTCACAGGGACGTGCAGAGCGTCGATGGCCATGTATAATACACGTGATGACATTGATGCATTGGCCAGTGCATTGCGCAAGGCACACGAGTTTTTCGCCTGATATGAGGCGATGAGGGCGAGAGTTCGACAAGGACAAGATTGAAATGAACGAACATACACCGCCACATGCTGCTGAAGTGAGCGCTGACGACGCGGTTGTCGATCGGCCGAAACCGCCGTCAGTTGCCGAAGGCGGCACTCCGGTTGAGGGCACAGGGCTCTCCCAGGAAGAACTGAACCAACTGACCGATGACATCATCGCGGCGATCAAGACTGTTTATGATCCGGAAATCCCGGTCGACATCTACGAACTCGGCCTGATCTACGAAGTGGACGTGGACGACGAGCGCAATGTTGCGGTTGAGATGACCTTGACCGCGCCGGGGTGTCCTGTCGCCGGAGAGATGCCGATCTGGGTGGAGAATGCCATTGCACCGCTACCCGGAATTCAGAGTGTTAAAGTCGCTCTCACCTTCGATCCGCCGTGGGACATGTCGCGGATGTCGGATGAGGCAAAAGTCGCGCTGAATATGTTTTGAATAATACAAACCTGTTCTTGATACGATTTGGCTTGTTTTGACATCGAACCTGACCGGAGTGAAATCCATGACAGCCCCAGCATCACCGCGGCCACGCCCGAAGGTCATGACGTTGACAGACGCAGCCGCTGCGCGCGTTCGTGCCATAATGGAAAAGTCTGATAAGGAATTTGTTGGTGTGCGCGTTGGCGTCACCAATGGTGGGTGTGCCGGCATGGAATACACCATGGACTATGCCGAGGTGCAGGAGCCTTTGGACGAGATTGTGGAGGACAAGGGCGTCAAGATCCTGATCGATCCCAAAGCGGTGCTGTTCCTGTTGGGCACGGAAATGGACTACGAGGTCAAGAAGCTTGAAAGCGGGTTTGTGTTCAATAACCCGAACCAGTCCAGCGCATGCGGATGTGGTATCTCTGTGGAGATCAATCCGGCAGCTCCTGAAAAACTTGCCGAGTTTTCCAAAGCGGACTGAAATGTCTTATCATGATAGTCCTGACTTCGAGACAGAGGATTGCGCACCATTTACCTAGAGTCCGTCTGACTTAAACGGAGAGGCCGGGATGTTGATGGAGCTAGCTGGATCGTCGCGTCATGATTCTATCTGAATCATACGTGCTCTATGAGGGGAAGGGGAGACCGATCAGGATGTCATACTGGGAAGCCCCGGAACGATTGTTCGATGATCCCGACGCCATGCATGAATGGGCACAGAAAGCTTACAAGGTTGCTTGTAAGTCGAAGAAACCGAAGTGACCGGGCAACTCCTCATATCAGACTTGATCCGGCGAAATGCGCAGTCAGGCGTTGTGCGCTGGATCGGTGCGCGTCCGGCCCGCAAGGAAGGTCTGGTGCCGCTTGAGCAGGTTGAGATCACGGAAAGTGGTCTTGTTGGAGATCATCGGGCCAAACCTGGCAAGCGTGCCGTTACACTCGTGCAGTATGAGCACCTGGCCGTTATCGCTGCGTTGCTTGGGCGCGATGCTGTTTTGCCGGCGCAATTGCGTCGTAACATTGTGGTGTCAGGCATAAACCTCCTTGGATTGCGCAATCGTACATTCCGCATTGGCGAAGTGGTTCTGGCAGGTTCAGGAATTTGTGCGCCTTGCTCGCGTATGGAAACAGAATTTGGTGAAGGTGGCTACGCCGCCGTGCGTGGGCATGGTGGCATCTGCGCATCGGTGATCAAGGGTGGGTGGATTGCGTCGGGTGATGCCGTTGAACCCATGCCGGACTTATAACCGAAAAATAACAACACATTGATGTGGTCAAACCGTGAGCATTGGCTGGTGTTCAATCTTGGGGGAGACAAGATATGTTCAATCAACAACGCACTGAAACTGACACATTGCCGGAACCGAAGAACGACCCGGTTCCATTACACGCAGAGGCAATGGTATCAGGCAGTGCCGCACCATTGAGCACGACGGGATCTGTGATTGGGAGCGACCTGATGATCCTCGGGGAACGGCTGCAGATTATCTCTCAAGATGTGCTTCAGATTGATGGAGACGTTCAGGGGGATGTGAGCGGTCGGCGAGTTACCATTGGGCCGGACGGTTCGGTAACGGGCACGATTTCGTCCGAGCATGTCGATGTTTTTGGTGGAATCCGCGGTGCGGTTCGCGCAGGTGAGGTGGTTCTGCACCCGTCGTCCCATGTTGACGGTGAAATCGTGCATCAGTCCCTCAGCGTCGCTGCTGGTGCATCGTTCGAAGGTCGGGTGCGACGTGCGAAAGACAAGGATGAGTTGACACCGGATCTCAATCCGCAAGCGCGGAAACCGGAAGACAAGGCACCACTGGTGACATCGTTGCTCAGTGAGTCAACCGAGCATCCGCACTGACATGGTCTCCGTAGACGGAACATCTCATATAAGAGATGTCGCACAATATGCGGTCGTTGCGCGACGCACGACTTATGCTCCCACCAAGAACGAGAACGCTCAGGCGTTTGTCGTAGGTCCGCACGTTTCATTGACTGGCATATTGAAAGTGAACGGCGAGATCCGCATTGAAGGACGTCTTGAGGCGGACATCCGTTGCCATACCTTACTTGTTGCGCCAGAGGCGCAGATCGATGGCGTGATTGTCGCCGATCGGATCGAGATTTACGGTGTCGTGAAAGGTGAGGTTTATTGCAACCGCGTCGTCGTCAAGGATAACTCGCGGGTTGAAGCGGAGCTGAATTACCGATCTCTCGAACTAGAGCCTGGTGCCTTTTTTGAAGGCCGGTCCCGACGGTATTCGAATCCGATTGAAATCAGTCCAGCATTCGACTGATTGTCGCACAAGCGCGTCCCGTGGTGCGGGGCAGGCGACATTGGATTGATGATGGAAAGGGCTATTTCTCCAACGTGTGGCAACGGCCTTGCCCAGCAATTGTGCTGGATCGTTTACCCCTTCACCGGACGTGCGAGGAATGCCGGCATGTGATCACCCATACCGACCACGGCACCGTCTTTTTTGCCGCGATCCCGACCGCCACGGTCGTTGCGAGGTTTGTCCTGAGCTTCGCGTTTTGGTGTTTCACGTGCGGGTGCCCTGGGTTTCTGCACTGGTGCGACTTCGGATTTATTCTCTGCAGATCGACGTGGACGACGGGGTTTGCGCGCCGGTGCGTCTTCGTTTGCCTCGGTCGTTTTCGTATTCTCTGGCGCTGTTTCGGTTTCGACCGTGTCCTTCGGTGTGCGGTGAGCACGCGTGCGGCGTGGTTTGACTTCGGTTTCGTCGGTCCCGCTGTCACGGCTTCGCCCGCTACGTGAGCCGGTTCGGCCATCACTGCTCTTGCTGCTGCTGGCTGGTTTACCGCCGCGACCACGGCCGCGACGTTTCTTGCTGTCGAAATCGTCGTCGGACGGTGGGTCGCCAATCCACTCCATTCCGCCGGATGTGAATTCGCCGATCTCTTTGAGAATGCGGCCGTCATCGCTGGTTACCAGCGTTGCAGCATACCCCTCACGCCCGGCGCGGCCTGTGCGACCGATGCGGTGTACGTAGTCTTCAGCCTGAACAGGCACGTCGAAATTGTAGACGTGGCTGACTTCAGGAATATCGAGGCCACGTGCTGCAACATCACTGGCGGCAAGCAACGTGATCTCGCCATTGCGGAATGCTTCCAGTGTTTCCATGCGTGCGCGCTGATCCATGTCGCCGTGCAATGCACCGGCGTTGAAGCCATGCGTTTGCAGGGATTTCAGCAGAATTGCGACATCGCGCTTGCGATTGCAGAAGATGATGCCGTTGTTGATCTCCTGGCCGCGGATGAGCTTGCGCAGTTCGGAGCGCTTTTCACGTGGATCGTTATTAACGAAACAAAAGCGCTGCGTGATTGTTGATGCTGTTGTGCTTTGCTTTGCGACCTCGACGCGCTCGGGATCTTTCAGGAATGTTTTAACAAGACGCGTGATTTCATCTGGCATCGTTGCTGAGAAAAAGAGCGTTTGCCGCTTTGGTGGCAAAACCTTGCAGATTTTCTCGATGTCAGGGATGAAGCCCATGTCGAGCATCCGGTCGGCTTCGTCGATGACGAGAATTTCCACCCCAGTCATCAGAATGCGACCGCGACCGAAGTGGTCCAGAAGACGACCAGGCGTTGCAATGAGGACGTCAGCACCGCGATCGAGCTTCTTATTCTGTTCGGCAAACGAGACGCCGCCGATCAGCAGAGCGACATTGAGTTTGTGATCCTTACCGTATTGCTCAAAACTCTCTGCCACCTGTGCCGCGAGCTCTCGAGTCGGTGCCAGGATCAACGAGCGCGGCATTCGTGCTCGTGCGCGTCCTCGTTCGAGGCGTGTCAGCATGGGCAGAACGAATGCTGCCGTTTTGCCGGTGCCGGTCTGGGCGATGCCCAAGACATCGCGGCCTGTCACCGCGACGGGGATTGCACCCTCTTGAATAGGTGTTGGTGTGTCGTAGCCGGCCTCTGAAATGGCTTCCAGAACCTTGGCGCTTAGTCCAAGCTCGTCAAACTTCATAAAGGAGTATCACTCGCCGCCGTTGCGGGGGCCGGTGATCTCGCACTCATGTTCCAAGCGAGACGTGCGGCCAGTGGATCGTCGCATGCAGGTGGGAAGCGGAGAATGACGCTGTCAGCCAGCATGCAGGAAGGGTCGTGCGATTCGCGTATCGACCACACGACTTATCTAGGTGCTAACGCGCGAAGCGCCATGCGTCAACTCAGCGCGGTCACTGGGATGACGGCATGGCAAACAGAGCGTTGCGTGGCAACTTGAACTACTTCGTTTCCGCTTTTTGTTCGTCGCCGGACTGTTCTGCGGCAATCTGGGCTTCAAGCGCCTCGTATTTGCCTGGCTCTTTCGTGCGAAACTCGTGCGTTATGGGCTCGCCAGTTGTTTCATCATAGTGTGTGACAATCAGGATTGCATTGCCGGATTCCTCGATATCCATTGCCAGAGAAAGTGATGGAATGTTGAGTTTTGTGATTTCAGAGACCGGGATGTTCTTGAAGACCTTGGCCGTCTTTTTCCCAACCTGGATCCACTGAAGCCACACCTCTGCGTATTCCTTGCCGCTTTTACCTGCGGCCAGCGCTATGGCACGAAAATATCCGGATCTCTTTTTCTGCTCCCACGAGCCACCGACCAGCAGCTCGAAAACGCCTGTTGGAATGGTCCGCGCTTCTTCGCCGGATTTTGAGGCGGCATGGGCTGCAACTGATGACAACGCCAAAGTAGCGAGTACAACAAATGCAGAAATTGACTTGCCGAAGGCAGCTCTGATCATGGGTCGGTTTTCCTGTAAGACGCGCGTGTGGGCATTTAGGCGCGGTACCAATGCGTAAGGATAAGCAAATGCGAGGCCAAAAATCATGAATATGGACGTAGAAATTGTTCGAAACCGGTTACGACCTTGTTAACCCAAGAAGGTGGGCGTCCCGCTTTGGTGCTCGTACCGGGACTATTGTGCACGGAGGACCTGTTCGCGCCGCAAGTCGCCGGGTTAGCGGATGTGGTGGATGTTGTGGTTGGGGATCATACACGACACGATAGTATGACTGCGATTGCGGCGGACATTCTGGAACACGTGCCGAAACGGTTTGTTCTTGGTGGACTTTCGATGGGCGGTTACATCGCGTTTGAGATGTTGCGGCAGGCGCCGGAGCGGGTACAGGCACTGATCCTGATGGATACGAACGCGCGCGCCGACCGTGAGCAACAGAAGCAGGAACGGCAGGCGATGGTCGAGTTAGGCGTTTCCGAGGGGCTCGATCCGGTTCTGGATGCGTTCGTACCGTTGATGGTACATCCAGATCGACTGTCTGATACCTCCTTGATCGGGTGTATCAGGCAGATGGGTTACGATACGGGCGTTGAAGCCTATACCCGCCAGCAGGTAGCAATCATCGGGCGTCGGGACAATCGGAAATTCCTGGGGCAGATCGACTGCCCGACTGTAGTGATAGTCGGGGCACAAGATGTTGTGACTCCGGCCAAGGTCGCGCAGGAAATGGCGAACGGGATCGCGGGGGCGCGGTTGGAAATTGTTCCGGAGTGCGGCCATCTGCCGACACTGGAGAAACCGGATATCATTACGGGGATAGTACGAAATTTTCTGGCTGAAATCTGAGATCGATTGCCCTGCACTTCGTCGAGGCAAATGCTTTCCGAGGGAAGAAAAGTACGCTGATGTAAAAGCTCCGTATACCCGAAATTCTTTGTATCGCTGACCTATTGCATTCCCTACCCGCAATGAGGTGTAACTTGCCGTAAGGCGCTGTTACAACACATGAAACTGCAGCTTTCCGGACGCGTTTTCAGGAAAATCACAGGCCCAGGAGTGAAATTTTTCATCTCGGGATGTCCGTGCATTGACTAGCACGCGATTCGTACAGTTCTGTCCTTCAATGACATTGATCCTACGGCACTGCATTCCGGCCTGGCGTGCATGCAATGGCAATCAAAGGCGCAAAAGATGAATATTGGCAATCTTCTGGTGGCCAAAGGGCTGCTTTCCGCGGAACACATTGAGCAGGCGATCCAGCATCAGAATGCCAACGGGGGAAGACTTGGCGACAGCATTGTTGCACTTGGCTATCTGACCAAGGAACAGATCGATGGCGTGCTCGCCGATGCACCTCAGGCCCCGGCCGGTGTTGCGGGCACTGGTATTGACCCGGTGTTTTTGCTCGAACTGGCTATCAAGGGCATGTACGCCGAAAATCTCGAAACTGCGTCGCAGCTTGCTGAGGCCATGAAAATGTCCAGCACGATTGTGAGCCAGCTTCTGCAGGTCGCAAGTGAGCGCAAACTTGTTGAAGCCATGGCATCGGCTGGTGGTGGTGCAGGGATACAAGGTGAAATGCGTCTTGCCTTGACCCGTGCCGGTCGGGAACTCGCGATTGATGCGTTGAAGCGCGGCCAGTATTTCGGACCGGCGCCGGTATCGCTCAAAGACTATCAGGAACGCATCACCCGCCAGCGCGTCACCAATGAGCTTGTTACACGCCAGAGGCTGGATGAGGCATTCACTGGTCTCGTCATGGAAGAGCGATTTGTCAGCCGGCTCGGACCGGCGGTCAATTCAGGCAACGCCATTCTCATTTATGGGCCCGCTGGTAACGGGAAAACCACTGTTGCCGAGATTGTGGGAAACATTTTTCAGAACGTCATTTATGTTCCGTACTGTGTCGAGATCGACGGCGAGATCATGAAGGTCTTTGATCCGACTGTGCATCGCGTTGTAGCCAATCCTCCACAACAGCAACCGACATCGTCGTTGCGTCGCAGTCGCATCGATCCGCGCTGGGTTGCGTGTTATCGTCCAATGGTCATCACGGGCGGTGAACTGACGATTGAGATGCTCGATCTCAAATACAATCCAATCGCCAAGTACTACGAAGCGCCACTGCACATCAAAGCTCTGAACGGGACTTTCCTCATCGATGACTTTGGCCGCCAGCGTGCCAAGCCCGAAGATATCCTCAATCGCTGGATCGTGCCGTTGAATAGTCGGGTCGATTATCTGACCTTGCATACGGGCAAGAGTGCGATGATCCCGTTTGACGAGAT